>JBHHXX010000033.1:0-22197 GCA_046757245.1 Candidatus Geothermarchaeales archaeon | reverse complement strand
AATCCCGGCCGGAGCACCATTTTAGTGTGCGTTAACGAAATGAGTTTGAAACTTATTTTAATTAGTTATTTGGGGGAAATTTATAAGGAATATGCTAGGTCTGTAAAGAATGCGATTAATTTGGAAAATAATTAAAGACATAATGCAGTCGCGTATTAAATAAAAGCGGAACTAGTCCACCAAATTAGAAGAAAAACTTAAACTCCGATAATTTAAACCGATATTTAAATCTATGCCGTCTCCAACGTAAATATTTTTTAAAAGAAATCCCTTCAGTATTGTGAAGAGTGGTCTCTTGTTGAAAAGACGGCTTTCACACCTAGTCGTGTTTTACCTCTTGGTTACCTTAATGGGTGGGATCTTTAAAGTAGTCCAGGGGTGTGGCTCTAGCTTTATAGGGAGACCAGACGTTGCTCCTCTTGAAACAACACCTGGAATACCGATGGATTTCTTCGCGGGCGGTGTCGTCTGCGTTGTTGCTCTACTGATTGCAATCTTTGGATATAGAGCTCGTGAGAAACTGGCTTTTGCCTTCGGTTTACTGGTAATAGCCATAGCGCTCATTACCTCAGTAAGCATTGTGGGTAGCTCTTATGCTCATCAAGGGCTTAAACACCGCATAGAGACTCCGCCAGAAGTTTCCGGGTCAGAGATTTCAACGGCGTCTGGCGTAGCAGCGTTCACCACTACTCCAACGTCGGTTGAAGAGAAACTCGCATTTCGGGATTTTTACAAGGAGATTTACCGCCAAGACTTCGAGGGACCCGATGCCGTTAGCTGGGGAACGATCGAGGTTGATGGAACGAAGGTGTTAACCCTTGACGGTGAGACATTCGTCTTTGATCAAATCCTGAACGCACAGCTCGAAAGTCGCTCTTCTAGTTATGAGATCAACCTTAGGTTCAAGATTCTTTCCGGGAGTGTGCTATTTCATGTAAAGGGTACAGCGGTAGCGCGCTATCTAGTCATAGTCGAGGAGAGCGGTGTAGTTTTACAGAAAGAAATCGACGACATTGAAATCAAGGAATTGGCTAGGAAGGAAAGACTCATAAGTCTGGGTGAATGGCATGATCTCGCCGTTCAAGTGGATGAATCAAAGCTGGAGATATCTATCGACAAAGCATCAGTGATAAGCTACACGGATGAGGCTCCCATACCTAGTGGTGGCATGGCCATTGAGACCTTTGCCGATTCACATATTCACGTTGACGATCTCGTCATACGTGGTCTAATCACCATCACCGGACCATATTGGTATCAAACGACCGGACCGGCGGGTGGGGAGATTTCATCAATTGCCGTCGATGATGAAAATCCTAACGTTATTTATGTTGCTGGCTATGACGGAGGTGTTCACAAGTCTGTTGACGGGGGGAGGACTTGGCAAGTTAACATGAGGGGTATGAGGCACATTAGAGTGATTAGGGTAGTAATCGATCCAACGAACTCGAGTATCCTCTATGCATGTCAACTGAATGTGGGCGGCCTCTATAAGTCAATTGATGGTGGGGAAAGCTGGTTTAAACTAGTTATAACGGAGCCGAGGTTTTACGATTTTAATGTACTCGCAATTGCCATATCACCAAAAGATAATAACATCGTTTACATCAGCACGATCCACATCCCTTCGGATGAGGGCCTTGACGCGGGTATATTTAAATCGAGGGATGGTGGTTTAACGTGGGAAAAACTTTCAACGGGGGAATGGGGCGAGAAGGTCAAAGTTTTAGCCGTCGACCCCTCCAGTGCCGACGTCATTTACGCTGGGACATTTGAAAATGGAGTACTAAAATCAGAAGACGGGGGGACCACGTGGAAAGAAGTCAACAAGGGCATATCCCCTCCCTCGGGTGTAGAGGCTATATCCATTGATCCAACTAATCCGCAAGTTCTGTATGCAGTCATCGGTGATCGCTTTGAGTTTCTCAATTTGTTCAAAAGCGTAAACGGAGGTTTAAGTTGGGTTAAGATCTTTGAACCTTTTGAAGGTGGCGCGGGTAATCATTTTGGGGCTACTATCGAGATAGCTCCCTCAAATCCATCTATTTTATACCTTGGGGGAAGGTTTCTCTACAGATCAGATGATGGCGGAAAGAGTTGGCGTGAGATAGAGTCTAGGCTTATCGAAACCGGTCTTGGCGTGACTTCTATAGCTGTTCACCCCATAAATCCCGAGGAAATATTGGTTGGCACGGTGAATTGGGGGATTTTAAAAACGAGGGATGGTGGAAGGACTTGGGCAATACTGAACGAGGGCTATATAGCTACCGCGATGGGGGGAATAGCGGTGCACCCGCTTAACCCAAATATCGTCTATGTTGGGACGATTAGTTACGCTGGGGCATCGGGGATCTACAAGACTTATAATGGGGGATCTACCTGGGTCAGGGTGAATGAGGGGTTACCCTTTAGCGAAGATGGGTACCCCTCTGTTTATACCATAGCGATAGACCCAAGCAATCCCGACGTTGCATATGCTAGTATCAAGGATCATGGTATATATAAAACAAAGGACGGTGGAGCATTGTGGTTTCCCACGAATAATGGTTTGGGAAAGAGCCTAAACATCGCTACCATTGTCTTTGACCCTAGAAATCCAAATATACTCTACGCTGGCGCTGTCACCCGCGTTAAATACTTTGAACCATCGATATGCTTTGAGCTATATGGCGAAGAATCCGTCGGGCTCTTTAAGTCCACAAATAGCGGTGAAAAATGGGTTAGGATAGACAAAGGCTTCACGTTGAGCCATATTACTTCTGTTGTCATAAACCCAAAGGATACCAACGTCTTACACGTGGGTACGGCGGGTGGAGGCATATACAAATCGATTGACGGCGGGAAGATGTGGCAACAGGTTAACACAGGTCTCAAAAACCTAAACATCTGGGCACTGGCTCTAAATCCAGAGGACCCGGATACGCTCTATGCAGGTGCCAATGACCTATACACTGAAGAATGGATTGCGAACCCAACATTGCAAGGCGCCATCGCCGGTGGAGGATTTTTCAAGTCAATCAACGGCGGAGAAACGTGGGAATCGGTGGACCTGCCCGTACAAAATAGAAACGTAGAGAACATTATCGTGGACCCACTTAACCCTAATATCGTATATGTTGCATTGCATGGCCCCGGCCTATTCAAGAGCACTGATGGGGGGAGAAGTTGGCATTCTGCTAATGAGGGCATGCTCGAGGACCATGCCCACGATGTCATATGGCTCGATCACATATACGTCTTCTCGATCGCCGCTGATGGAACGGCTAGCACCTTCTACGCCAGCGGCTGTGGTAGAGGCATCCTCACAGGGAGATTTAAGATGTCAGAGACACCCTACGACTTCATACCTCCCGGGCCAAGCGACGTTAGCCTGACCCTATCTTCATTAAGTATAAGATGTGGGGAAAGTGTAACGGTAAAGGGAGAAGTGAGACCAACGCACCCATACACTTCAGTAACGCTTCACATCACGGACCCCGATGGTAAAGAGATAAGCATGACCGTGGAGACCGATGCGCAAGGCATATTTGAACAGATCTTCAAGCCAGACAAGGTTGGCTCCTGGAGGGCCTTAACGAGTTGGAGCGGTGATCAATATCATTTATCATCGAGTAGTGAAGTTCTCACGTTCGAAGCGACGCCCATACCATCGCCAAGCCCAACTCCCTCGCCCACACCAACCCTGAGTCCATCACCCACGCCTACCACCAGTCCTACACCCACACCGACTCCGACGGTTCCAGTGACCCCCAGCCCAACCCCTCCGCCAACGCCAACGCCTCGCCCTCCTCCTACGCCTGCTCCAAGCCCCACGCCAACTGGGACCCCCACCCCGACCCCCACTCCAGCGCCGAGCCCTACACCCGCAGCTACGGTGATGGATTACGTGCCTATCGTTGTTGTGGTCGTTGTTGTAGTCGTCGCGATGGGGTTCCTTCAGTATAGGAGGAGAAAGGCTGCCCACCAGGGAACATAATCTCTCAACCTAGATGCAGGATGGGACGTGGGAATCGCATAATCTACACTTATACTGGATGTCTGAGCCAAGGCTTGTCGAAGCCTATCGAGCGGAACCGTCATGAACACCGTTCATTCAATAGTAAGAATTGGCTAAGCATCGAGGAGTAAAAGGCTTGAAAAGCCACGGAGATTTAGGGCTAATATGCCTTAACGCCGATATAGATTAGGGGTTGGGGTTATGAGTTGGATAAGGCTTATTGGCCTGATAATCGCCTCAGCGATAGTTGGAGGGGTTATCGGCTATTCCTTGGGCACTGCCCCTATGAACTTGCCACAGGATTTCAGTGAGCAACTAGGAAGGTTCAGCTTTGTAGATACGTCGACGAATCAGACGTTGGGGACACACAAGGTTCTAGGGAGGACGGAGGTCAAAGGGGAAGGCGGCGTCCTCGAATCCTACATCGTGGGCTTCGAGGATCGCTATGGCTTGCCAGACGCCGACAACGACTTTTTGGATCTCATGGTCGAGATGAAGAGGGTTAGGGGGGGCGGCCTCTTGACCGTGAGGGTGGTACAACTGGGACGCGACGCTATAGACGTGTATCTTGACGATGAATTTTTGGGCAGGGCCCGCGCAAGCATAGAGGTTCAAATCGAGACTCAGGCATGAAAGGATTTAATCAACATGGTCATCTGGTGAGTCAAGTAGGCACATCGTTCAACTATGGAGTGAAGCGCTAGTGGTGAGTAGGCCAGATAGAACATAGAGTAAAATCGATCCAGTACCTTTGATCGAATTTATAAAGGCCTTGGAACATCGATTTTTTGACTCTTCGGTTTTAAACCGACGAATCTAAAGAGGTTGATGAAGACGTGAGATCTAGATCTTCTAGAAAAGGCATAACTAGTGCTCAGGCGGCGGTCATCGCCATAATCATCATCGTGGTCATCGTCGGAGCAGCGGTATATACAATGCTACCGCCCCCCGTGCCACCTCCAACACCCACGCCAACCCCAACGCCCACACCGACGCCGGCGCCTCCGCCGACGCCAACACCGACACCCATGCCCACACCGACGCCGGCGCCTCCGCCGACACCGACACCGATCCCCACTCCAACACCGGTTCCCACGCCCACGCCGGCACCCACACCGTTGATCATCGGTACAACGGACAAGATCGACATCTTGGATCCCGCAAAGGCCTACGACTTCTTCTCTTGGGAGGTCATGTGGAACTATATGGAGGGCCTCTTGAAGTATAAGCCGGGAACCACCTTGCTCGAACCCGGGTTAGCTGAGAGCTATACGGTCAGCCCCGACGGCTTAGCGTACACCCTTAAGATTAGGGAGGGACTGAGTTTCACTGATGGCACACCCCTCGACGCGAGCGTGGTGAAGTATTCCCTTGAGAGGGTGATAAACCTCAACCTTGACCCTTCTTGGCTGGTCTCAGAGTTCGTCGACAAGGTGGACGTGGTGGATACTTACACGGTTAAAATAACACTGAAAGACCCGGTTTCCTTCTTCCCTCAGTTGATGGCCTCCGTACCCTACTTTCCGGTTAGCCCAAAAGCTTACCCGGCTGATAAGGCCGTAGACTCCACCGTTGGCATAGGTCCACTCAAGATCACAAATTGGATCAGAGACGTTGAAGTCGACTTTGAGGCCAACCCCGACTACTACGGCGCACCATCGAAGTCGAAAAATGTCGTCATAAAGTTTTTTGGTGATGCGACGACGATGAGATTGGCGCTGCAGAAGGGGTCCATCGATGTGGGCTGGAGAACCTTTAGGCCCATCGACATATCTGATTTCCAAGCAGACCCAAACCTCAACGTTATAGCTGTTCCGGGACCCTACATTCGATACATCGTCATCAACACCCAGTTCGCCCCACCCCTCGACAACAAGGCGGTGAGACAGGCCCTCGCATACGCAACTGATAGAAAAGCGATTGCAGACGAGGTGTTCATGGGGACGGTTACACCATTGTACAGCATGATCCCCGGGGGCATGTGGAGCCATGAAGACGTGTTCAAGGACGTCTACGGCGAGACACCGAACTATGCCAAGACGAGGGAGCTCTTGGCAACCATTGGATACAATGAGGGCAACAAGCTCCCACTGGAGCTTTGGTACACACCAACCCATTATGGTGACACCGAGGCCGATGTGGCAACCGTCATAAAAGCCAGTTGGGAAGCCTCTGGCGTCATCTCCGTCACCGTGAAGAGCGCTGAGTGGAGCACCTATCTCGACTACATGAGGATGGTGGTGGGGGTTGCGCCCATCATGCTCTTCGGCTGGTATCCGGACTACCTTGACCCCGATGACTATACTACACCGTTCTTAGACTCAGCCGTGGAGTATAGATTGGGCTCCTACTACTCGGATCCGGAAATGGATGAGCTTCTTGAGGCTGCAAGGACTACTATAAACATTGAAGAAAGAACGAAGCTCTACAAACAAGTTCAAGACAAGTTGGCTGAGGACGTACCCCACATCCCGATATTCCAGGGAACCCTCTACGCCGTTACGCAGAAGAACGTCAAGGGCGTGGTCCTTGACCCCGCGATGATCTTCAGATACTTCCTGGTCTACAAGGAGTAGGTAAGAGAAAGTCTTATCACGCCCCCTCTCTCTTTTTTTGGAGGATTATCGGTTGGTATCTCTCAGAGTCTACATTTTAACGAGGGTATTGTTGACCATCCCCATGATCATCATCCTCCTCACCATCGTATTCCTCGTGTTAAGGGTGATGCCCGGCGACCCCGTCTTCACGATAGTGGGGATGCACGCCCCCCAGCACCTCGTGGACAGCATGAGGGCCGAGCTGGGCTTAGATAAACCCCTCTTCCTACAGTACATAGATTATCTCTACAACATCCTCATCCGCGGGAACTTCGGGAACTCCATCATATGGGGCAGAAGACCCGTCATAGTTGAGATCTGGGAGCACTTCCCAGCCACGGTGGAGCTCACCACCACGGGAACCATCATAAGCGTGGTCGTCGGACTCTTCACGGGGACATACTCCGCCACCAAAAGAAACAGGTTGGTCGATCACTCCCTAAGGCTCTATGGAATCGTCATCTACGCCCTTTTCATACCGTGGTTTGGGATGATGCTCCAGATGGCCCTCGGCGTATATCTTAAGTGGCTCCCTGTCTACGGGAGGATAGACCCCTACATGGCGCCCGAAACCATCACCGGGCTCTTCGTCCTAGACAGCATATTAACGCTGAACCTCCCGAGCTTGTTGAACTCCATCGCACATCTCATGCTCCCATCCATCACTCTGGGTCTTGTTCTCTCAGGTGTATTTACTCGTCTAACACGGACAAACATGCTAGAAGTCTTGAGGCAAGACTTTGTGACGGCTGCGAGGGCCAGAGGGTTGCCTGAGAGGCTGGTGGTCTATAGGCACGCCTTGAAAAACGCCTTCATACCCATCCTAACGATGATAGGACTGCAGTTCGCCCTGTTGCTAGCGGGGGCTATACTGACCGAGAGCACGTTCTCCTGGCCTGGAATGGGTAGATACCTCATCGAGAGAATCTACTATAGGGATTTCCCCTCGGTTCAGGGGATTGTCGTTTTCTACGCGATGCTTGTGGCAGCGATCAGCATCGTTGTAGACGTTATCTATTCCTATATCGACCCCCGCATCCGATACTGAAGGTGATTAAATGAAGAAACCCTCGGCCTCAAGCCTCATCGCGAAGGGACTCCGATGGATCTCGAGGAAGAACGTCGAGTGGTTCATGGCTCTGATAGGAGCCGCCATGGTCGCCGCCGTTGTGGCTATCACCCTTCTCGCCCCCTTCATCGCGCCCTACGACCCCCTAGAAAGAAACGTCGGTAAACAATTTGAGGAGCCGAGCGCCCAATTTATGATGGGCACGGACATCCACGGCAGAGACGTCTATAGTAGGATGCTCCACGGCTCCAGGACGGTCATGCTCGTCGCCAGCGTGTCCATGACCATCTCGATGCTGATAGGCATACCCCTCGGCCTATTGTCGGGCTATTCTGGGGGCGCCATAGACAGGCTTCTCTCCCTGATCATGGATAGCGTATACGCCTTTCCTGGTCTCATCTTAGCCATTGCCATAGCGGCCATGCTGGGTCCCGGCGTCATAAACATGTCCGTGGCCATCGCCATCGTCTACATCCCCACCTACTTCAGGATGGTGAGGGGCCAGTCCCTATCCATCAAGGAGAATCTCTACGTCGAGGCGGCGAGATCCATCGGCGCCAAGGGCAGAACCATCATCTTCAGATATATCTTCCCCAACATCATACCCTCCATCGTCGTCCTCATCTCCGTCAACATCGCCGACGCCATATTGACTGAGGCAGGGTTGACCTTCCTCGGCTTGGGGATATCGGCTCCAACACCAGACTGGGGATTTGACCTTCACATGGGCCAACCCTATCTCCCAGCGGGAAAATGGTGGTTGATCACCTTCCCAGGCCTTATGATCATCTTGGTCGTTGTGGGTTTCAGCCTACTCGGAGAGGGACTGAACGAAATCCTCAACCCAAAGTTGAGGGAGAGGTAGGAGCATTGACCCAGCCCCTGCTAAGCGTGGAGGATCTAAAAGTCTACTATTATACAAGGTCCGGGATCGTCAAGGCCGTCGACAGAGTCAGGTTGGCGTTGAAAAAGGGTGAAACCCTCGGAGTTGTGGGGGAATCGGGCTGCGGCAAATCCACCCTGGGCTTCTCCATCATGAGGCTCATCCCTCCCCCCGGTAGGATCGCGGGTGGAAGGATATTCTTCGATGGGATGGACATGACTCAAATAACAGATCGGGAGATGAGGGAAATCAGGGGTAGGCGCATCTCAATGGTCTTCCAAGACCCCATGACATCCCTAGATCCGCTCATGAAGATTGGCGACCACCTAGTTGAAACCCTCACGGTCCACGAGAAGATTTCCAAGGATGAGGCCTTGAGCAGAGCGGAAGCCCTATTAGACAATCTGGCCATACCCGCCTATAGGATTAACGACTATCCCCATCAGTTCAGTGGCGGGATGAGGCAGAGGGTCGCCATCGCCTTGGCTCTGGCACTCAACCCAGATATAGTTATAGCCGATGAGCCCACCACCGCCTTAGACGTCATCGTACAAGCCCAGATTTTGGATCTAATGAAGAGACTGAAAAAAATCTATGACATGGCGTTGATCCTCATATCCCACGACGTTAGCGTCGTGCTGGAGATCGCCGACAAAATAGCGGTGATGTACGGAGGCCAAATCATGGAGTATTCAAACAGCGTCTCCATTTTTGAGAAGACCCTGCACCCATATACCCAAGGCCTTTTCCAATCTATACCGAACATCCTTCTCTCGAAGCAAGAGATCACGTCAATCCCTGGGATGCCCCCAGACCTGATTGACCCACCCCAAGGATGTAGATTTCAACCGCGCTGCCCTTACGCCATGAGTAAATGTAGGGAGAAGGAGCCACCCGATATAGAAGCCGACCGAGGGCACCTCGTGAAATGCTTTCTCTACGAGGCGGAGGGATAGCGATGAGTTTAAACCTAGTCGATGTGAGAAACCTGAAGAAACATTTCCCGGTGCAAAAGGGCTTCCTCGAAGTTATGCTGACTAGGAGGCGGGACCACGTAAAGGCGGTGGACGGTGTGAGCTTCAACATCAGAAGGGGGGAGGTCTTCGCCTTGGCGGGTGAAAGCGGCTGTGGGAAGACCACCACGGGGCGATTGATCCTGCGCCTAGTCGACCCAACCGAGGGAAAAATATTCTTTGATGGCAATGACATTACGTCGCTGGAGGGTGAGGAGCTGAGGAGGTTCAGGAGACGCATGCAGCTGATTTTCCAAGATCCCTACGCCTCCCTCAACCCAAGGATGAGGGTTGGCGACAACGTTGGTCACCCCCTTGAGATTCACGGGGTGGCCAAGGGAGAGGAGAAGAAAGAGAGAGTGCTTAAGACCCTTGAGAGGGTTGGCCTAGTCCCGGCTGAAGCCTTCTACGAAACGTATCCCCACCTCCTCAGTGGGGGTCAGAGGCAGAGGGTCGCCATCGCCAGGGCGATCATACTCGGTCCCAAGTTCATAGTGGCCGATGAGCCCGTTTCGATGATCGACGTTTCCGTGAGAGCCTTCATACTCGACCTGATGATGGATCTAAAGAGGGAGCTTGACCTGACGTACCTCTTCATCACCCACGACCTAGCGGTGACAAAGTATATCTCGGATAGGATAGCCATCATGTACTTGGGGAAGATCGTCGAGCTGGGATCAAGGGAGAAGGTCTTCTCCAACCCCCAGCACCACTACACAACGGCCCTCCTTTCAGCGATTCCGGTTCCAAACCCAAAGCTAAAGAGGAGGCACCTGATCCCCAAGGGTGAGATTCCAAGCCCCATTAATCCTCCTTCGGGATGTAGGTTCCACCCTCGATGCCCCTACGCCGTTAAGAAGTGTTCTATGGAGGAGCCTCAACTCGAAGAGTTTGAGAGGGAACACCGCGTGGCTTGTTTTAGACCTATGAGTGCGCTATAGCAGAACCAAGCCCTCGCTTTCTAGGTTTTTAAATTAAAACTTTATCCATGCTCGATAAAGTTGAGGCTTAAACGGTGATTTCAGTCTAAAAGAGGCGTCGATTCGTAGAAACTGGGTTAAAAGCCTTATGTTGACCAATACTTCCAGCTCAAATTTTCCATGTACTCGTTCAGGGAGCGTATGGTTGTACCTACCGACAATTGTCTAAGCGCCTTCACGAGAGCCAACGCCAGTTCAAGGGTCGTCACAACGGGGACGTTGAACTCGATGGCCAATCTTCTGATGAGATATTCATCCTCGACCACATCCACAAATTCTTTGACACTGGTGGTCATGGGTATGTTGATAACGAAGTCTATCTTGCCATCCAGAAGGTAGTCCAAGATGTTCGGCCTCTTGTCGGGCTCCTTAATCTTGTGTAGAACGGTCGCGTCTTTCAACCCTGCGCTATAAAGCGCATCGGCTGTGTGCTTCGTCGCATAGATCTTAAATCCCATCTCTCTTAGGGTTTGAGCCAGAGGCGTGATCCTCCTCTTCAACTCCTCTCCGCCGACGGTGATGAGCACCGAGCCGCCCATGCTCGGCATCTTAAATTCGGCCGACTGTAGGGCTTTTAACAGAGCATCAGTAAAGTTTTCCCCTAGGCAAGCAACTTCCCCGGTGCTCGACATTTCGATCCCGAGTGTTGGATCAGCGCCGCTTAGACGCATGAAGCTGAACTGAGGAGCCTTCACCCCCACATGGGTTATCGGGGGGGGTTGGTTTAAGCCGAGGTCCCTAAACTTCTTCCCCATCATAGCCGAAATGGCTAGGTCTATCAGGTTAACCCCTATGGTCTTACTAACATACGGTATAGACCTCGAGGCCCTCAGATTGCACTCGATGACGCTTATGACGTCGTCCTTAACGAGGTATTGTATGTTGAATGGACCCATGATCCGAAGGGCTTCAACGATTTTTCTCGTATACTCCTCAATGACCTTCAAGGTGTTTGTGGATAAGGTTTGAGGCGGAATACACATCGTTGCGTCCCCGCTGTGGACCCCCGCCTCCTCGATGTGTTCAATAATCGCGCCGATCAACACGTCTTCACCGTCTGAGACGCCGTCAACCTCAACCTCCTTCGCCCTCTGAACATATTTCGATATGACGACAGGGTGTTCACGAGAAACCTTCACCGCCAACTCAAGGTACTCCTTGAGCTCTTCCTCCTCGTATGCAACCCTCATGGCGGAGCCAGATAAAACGTAGCTCGGGCGAATGATGACGGGGTAACCGATCTCAGCGGCGAATTCCCTTGCCTCCTCTATCGTTGTAAACCTTCGCCACTCTGGCTGTGGAATCCCGAGTTGGTCGAGGAGGGCGCTAAACCTCGATCGATTCTCAGCGCGATCTATGCTTAAAACGGGAGTACCGAGGATTCTCACGCCCGATCCCTCTAGATCCGTAGCTATGTTGTTTGGAATCTGACCCCCCACGCTTATGATGACGCCCAACGGATGCTCCTTCTCATAGATGTCCAAGACTCTCTCGGTGGTGAGCTCCTCGAAGTAGAGCTTGTCCGATACATCATAATCGGTGGACACCGTCTCGGGGTTATAGTTGATCATGATCGCCTCATCAACGCCATACTTTTTCAGCGCCCAGATCGAGTTGACACCACACCAATCGAATTCCACGCTGGAGCCGATCCTGAAGACGCCAGAACCTAGGATGATAACTTTCCTCTCGCCCGTCTCGAACTCCACGTCGTCCTCGTCTCCACCATAGGTTAAGTAGAGGTAATTCGTTTTTGCGGGCCACTCAGCGGCCAAGGTGTCTATCTGTTTAACCACAGGGATGATACCAGCTTCTTTTCTCAGGTCTCTAACCATTTTCGTGGATGTTGATAAACAGAGGGCAATCTGCTCATCTGAGAAACCTAGGCGTTTCGCCTCTCCGATGGCTTCGATGGCTTCCTCATCCTCCAAGTTGAGAGATCGCAGTCTCCTCTCCATTTTGACTATGTTCTCGATCTTGTAGAGGAACCATGGATCTATTCCACTCAACCGGTAAATCCTCTCGATGGGGATGCTCGCCTTCATCGCCTTAACTATTTTAAAGAGCCTCTCATCCGTGGGATCAGCAAGTGCACCCTCTATCTCATCGAGGGGCTCGGGTTCATCGTCACCCGGATTGCAGACCAGCCCCACCTTACCTATGTCCAGCATGCGAACACCCTTCTGGAGGGCCTCCTCGAAGCGGCGCCCTATGGCCATGACTTCTCCCACCGACTTCATCTGTGGGCCTATGTGGGGGTCTACATACCTAAATTTTTGCAGGTCCCACCTGGGGATCTTAACCACTATGTAGTCAAGAGAAGGCTCAAAGCAGGTCGTAGTCAAACCCGTCACCTCGTTGATCAGCTCCGGGAGTAGATAGCCTATCGCAAGCTTGGCCGCGATGTAGGCCATGGGGTAACCCGTGGCCTTGCTCGCCAGCGCGGAGCTCCTTGACATACGTGCGTTCACCTCTATGGCTCGGAATTCCTCGCTTCTGGGGTGTAGAGCCCACTGGATGTTGCACTCGCCTATGATCCCCAAGCTCCGTATGACCTTGATGGACGCTGAACGTAAGAGGTGGAACTCTCGATTCGTCAGAGTTTGGGATGGAGCTACGACGATGGAGTCACCCGTATGAACGCCCATCGGGTCGAAGTTTTCCATGTTGCAGACAGCTATGCAGTTGTTCGCAGCGTCGCGCATAACCTCATATTCAACCTCCTTCCAATGACCTATATACTCCTCGATGAGGACCTGGTTGATGATGCTCTGAGCCAACGCCCGCTCAACGATCTGCCTCAACTCGTCCTCGTTGTGCGCCACGCCTGATCCCTTACCGCCTAGGGCGTAGGCGACGCGGGCGATAACGGGGTAGCCTATTTCCCTCGCGGTCTCTACGGCCTCTTCAACGGATGTCACGGACTTGCTCTTGGGTATCGGGATGCCTATGCGCGTCATGGCTCGCTTGAAGAGCTCTCTATCCTCGGTCTCCTCTATCGCCTCTATCGGTGTGCCCAACACCTTCACGCCGTACTTTTGAAGGATGCCTCTCTTTTTGAGTTGTACACCGCAGTTGAGCGCCGTTTGTCCGCCGAAGCCCAAGAGGATTCCGTCGGGTCTCTCCCTCTCGATCACTTCTTCGACGTATTCCGGGGTTACGGGTAGGAGGTAAACCCTATCGGACAGTCGGGGGTCTGTTTGTATCGTCGCTATGTTGGGGTTGATTAAAATGGTTTCTATGCCCTCCTCCCTCAGAGCCTTGAGGCACTGGCTCCCAGAGTAGTCGAATTCTCCGGCTTCACCGATCTTTATCGCCCCGCTGCCTAGGACCAGCACTTTTTTCACCCCTATAGACTTGGGCATCCCCATCACCTCAGGAGGCTCAGAAATTCGTCGAACATAAACTCCGTGTCCAGAGGACCCGGCGCCCCCTCTGGGTGCCACTGATGAGCGAATATCGGCTTGCCTACGTGTTCGATTCCCTCAACCGTCTTATCGTTTGCGTTGAGGTATCGTACCCTCAAATCTGTTCCGTTCAACGTGTCTTTGTCCACCGCATATCCGTGGTTTTGCGTCGTGATGTAGCATCTACCCGTCTCCAAATCCAGCACGGGCTGATTCTGAGACCTATGCCCATACTTGAGTTTATAGGTGTCTCCACCCAGGGCCAACGCCAAAATCTGGTTTCCGAGGCAAATGCCCCATAGGGGTATATCCTCTTGGATCAAATCCCTCGTACACTCAATGGTTTTTACACATTTCTTGGGGTCTCCAGGACCATTGCTGATTATGATCCCCGAGGGTTTAAGCTCCAAAACCTCACTCGACGAAAAATCATAGGGGACCCTCACGACGTCAACACCCCTAGCGAGGAGGGATCGCAATATACCATACTTAACACCACAGTCGATCACAACGACTCTTGGACCCCCATCAAATCTGTGGTGAATCGGCGCCCCTATGCTCACCTCTCCAACCAGATCCCTCAGGTTGGGGTCTTGGATCCCTCTCGCTTCACTTAAGATTTTCTCCAGGTCGAAGTCCTCGTCAGCCTCACACACCTCTAAAACCCCGAGCATGACCCCCTTCACCCTTAACTTCTTGGTGAGCCTTCGAGTGTCGACCCCATAGATGCCCGGAACACCCTCGCTCTTGAGCCACTCATCGAGACTTCGTTGAGCCGCCCAATGGTAAGGTTTCTCACAGAGCTCGTGGATGATGAGACCAGTCACCTTAATGCCGTCGGACTCAAAGTTTTTTAGGACTTCAAACCTAGGATCGTAGGGTGGAACACCGTAGTTACCCACAAGAGGATACGTCAAGGTTAGAATTTGACCCTGATAGGAGGGGTCGGTTAGGGCCTCCGTGTAGCCCATCATCGAGGTGGAGAATACGACTTCACCAGAGACTTTTTTAGCTGCGCCGAAGCCATATCCTAGGTAGTAGGTTTGATCCTCTAGAACAAGAATCGCCCTCGGACGTTTCCGATGGGGAAATTTTTCTTCGGTTATAACCCATCCGAAATTCTCAATGCACATTAATAAATTTTTATAAATTTTTTGTTCATCTTCAACTTCAAAGCATCCGTCGATCTGAATCAAAGCGAAAATTTAATCCGTCGTTCGCCTAAGACATGGGGTTGCGACCAATTTTTGCTTTAAACCACCAGCTCAATCGATCGTATGAATCTAGACCTCATAACATTTTTCTTTTTATGGCATCCTCGATTCTACCCATCCCCTTCTCAAGCTCCTTCAAAGAGGTGGCGTAGGAGATCCTGATGTAACCCTCCCCTCTCTCACCGAAGGAGGAGCCCGGCACGGTGGAGACGCGGGTCATATCAAGCAGGTTCATGGAGAAGTCGAAGGATGAAACGCCAAAGTCCGATATGTTAGGGAAGACGTAGAAGGCTCCCTTGGGTTCAACGCAGGTAATCCTGGGCATCTCGTTCAGCCTACGGACAACGTAGTCCCTCCGCCTCCCATACTCCCCAACCATCTCTCTAACACAATCCTGTGGCCCCCTGAGGGCCGCCAAGGCCGCCCTCTGAGCCACCGCGTTGACGCACACGGTGGAGTATATATTCAGCTTAACCATCTCTGTGGCGATTTCTCTGTTGGCCGCAGCATATCCTATCCGCCACCCTGTCATGGCGTAGGTCTTTGAAAAGGAGTTGACGGTTATGGTCCTATCCCTCATCTCGGGCATCGAGCCGATGCTGAGGTGCTCCGCCCCACTATGGGTGATCTTTTCGTAGACCTCATCTGACACCACCAACAAGTCGTTTTCCAAGGCGATTTGAGCGATGGCTTCAAGCTCCAACCTCGTTTGAACAGAACCCGTGGGATTGTTGGGGGTGTTGATGATCAACATCTTCGTCCTCCTCGTTATCCTCCTCTCCACGTCCTCGGGGTCGATCTTGAACTCATTTTTTTCGAGGAGGGGATAGCGTACGACCACGCCTCCGGAGAGCTTGACAAATACTTCATAGAGGGGCCATGCTGGATCGGGGATCAAAACCTCATCGCCCGGGTTTATTGTGGCCATAATGGCGATGTTGATGGCGCTGGAGGATCCAGCTGTCATGACGACCTCATCTGGGCCGACGTCTATACGATTATCCCTCCTAAGTTTCTCCGCCACCGCCTCGCGGATCTCCGTGAGGCCCGCGCTGGGGGTGTAGTGCGTGTATCCCTCGTCGAGGGCTCTCTTCGCCGCCTCCCTGATGTGGCTTGGTGTGTCGAAGTCAGGGTCCCCCATCTCCAGCCTCACTACGTCCTTCATCCTCTGCGCCTTATCGAATATGACCCTGATCCCGGAGACGGGGATGTTCTTCGTCCTCTCAGATAGATACGGATTCCCCACTTTCTCACAACCTATTTCTCCTGAGTTTACCCAGAATTTTAAGGTTTGTGGCTCCTCTTTTCTATCTGAGGGTTGGAATAAGTAGGCGCTAGTATCGTCGACGAGTAAAACCACAATTAAACGGAAATCAGTTCTCTGAGGTTTTTCTCATAACTTCTTCCCTATACTCATAATACTTGAATAGGGCGGCCATGGCCATAACAGCCCTCTCAGGGGTTGGGAAAGCTGGTATGCCCGCCTCCTCCAGCATGCGCAACGCCTTCTCCACCTCAACACCCCCGATCCCGCAGATGACGAGGGGCTTCCTAACCTCTGCCCTTAAACCCTCCATGGCCTTGATCATCCTCGAGGCTATGAGAGTTGGGTCGGTATAAGGTGTCTGACAGTAAATAGCGATGACGGCGTCGACCTCATCGCTCCCCATAGCCGCGTGGATGGCGCCGTAGTAGTCGTCACCATCAGCTGTGGCGGTGAGGTCCACAGGATTCTCCACTGAGCCGTAGTATGGCATTAAGGCCCTGAACTTCTTTCTCAAATTCGGACTCATCCCCATTAGTCTAAGCCCTAAGAGCTCACTCGCGTCGGCCGCCAAGACACCGGCCCCACCCCCATTGGTAATTATCAGCAGGTTCTCACCCCTGAGCTCGAAGTCGGCCACGAGGGCCTCAGCCCAATCGAAGGCCTCCTCCACGCTGGAGGCGAGGAGGACACCCGTCTGCCTAAAGGCGGCCCTGTAGACCTCATCGCTTCCAGCCATCGACCCCGTATGTGAGGCCGCGGCCATCGAGCCCCTCTTGGTCCTTCCCGCCTTGATGGTGATAACGGGCTTTTTAGCGGTGGCCTTTAGGGCGGCCTCCATGAACCTCCTACCCGAGGTCAATCCCTCCATGTATATGAGTATGACCGAGGAGTTTGGGTCATCGGCGAAGAACTCCAAGAGGTCTGCGTCGTCCACGTCAGCCTTGTTCCCCACGCTCACGACGGCGGAGAGGCCCACGTGCTCCAGTATGGTCCAGCTCATGAGGGATATTCCGATGGCCCCCGACTGAGTTATAAAGGCGACCTTCCCCGGATGAACGTGGAGAGGTCCGAAGGAGGCGTTTAACTTGGAGGGTGTATAAACCAAGCCGAAGATGTTTGGACCCAGGAGCCTCATGCCATACCTCCTAGCCCTCCTGACAACCTCTTTCTCTAGGTCTGCCTGCCCAATTTCCCTAAAGCCCGAGGAGATCACGGCTACGGCCTTCACGCCCGAGGCTCCGCACTCATCGACGACTCGGGCCACGGCTCTGGAGGGCACAGAGATGATGGCGAGGTCGACTTGATCCGGGACCTCTCTCATCGAGGGGAAACATCTTAAACCTAGGACCTCATCCACGTGGGGGTTTACTGGGTATATATTGCCCTTGAAGCCGAAGTTGATGATGTTCCTGAGGATTTCATGTCCTATCTTCCCAGGCGTCCTTGAGGCCCCTATCACTGCCACCGAGCGAGGCGTGAGGAAATACTTAATCGAACTCAATTTTATACCACCTAACCTCAGAGCCCTTTGAACGTTGTTCGAACCTTGATCATCACATCATCATTATGGGATTGTTTTTCATCTATTTTAGCGATGACCCGGAAAGTTGGAAATGGGAATGTTTTGGAGGAACTCGACCCACAATCCCTTAATACGGTTTTCCACAATACTTTGTAGGGGTTCGGACATGGCTAGGCTGGTGCCCTTCATGAGAGCTGTCACGCTCCTAAAGAAGTATGGCATTCCCGTGGCTAAGTCTCGGGTTACCTGGACATCGGAGGAATGCCTTAGATTTTCGAGGGAAACGGGCTACCCCGTGGTCTTAAAGCTAATGAGCAGCCAACTCATCCACAAGACCGACATCGGAGGGGTCTTGATGGGCTTGAAGTCTGAGGAGGAGGTTCGCGAGGGATACGAGAGGCTGCAGGCGTTGGCTCAGACGTTGAAGATTAAGGCCGAGGGGGTTTTGATACAGGAGATGGCTTCGGGCTTCGAGATGATCGTGGGGGGTAAAGTCGACGAGCAGTTCGGTGTGGTGATATTAGTGGGCTTCGGCGGTATATACACAGAGGTTTATGGTGATACGTCCATTAGAATCGCCCCCATAGACGAGGAGGAAGCCTCTAGGATGGTGAGGGAGCTCAAGGCCTACAAGATATTGAGGGGGTTTAGGGGGAAGAGGGCAAACATAGAGGAGTTGGTGGGGGTGATAGCTAAGGCGTCGAGGCTAATGGCGAGCGAGGAGATCGAGGAGATGGACATAAACCCCCTCTTCGTGAATGAGAAGGGCGCCATGGCGGTAGACGTCAGAATCATCGCTTGACGCCGTGTGGGTTAAACCCTAAAGATGTCGGGAGACATATGTGGGTTTAGAAGGGGTTTGTCTGATATGGTGCACACCTCGTTTGAGATCTGAGTGGGGGAGAGGCTGGTTTTGTCCAAGGTAAAAGAGTTGACTCTATTGATCGAGCCCAACTTCAGGGTCTGGCTTGAATATGGGGGTGAGGCGATCTTGGGGAAGGGTGGTGCAACCATCTTGGAGAACGTCTCGAGGTATGGAAACCTCTCGAGGGCGGCGAAGGAGGCCTCCATCTCCTACAGATACGCGTGGAACTACCTGAAGAAGATTCGCGATGTCACAGGGGTTTCCACGGTGGAGACCCGTCGCGGGGGATACGGTGGCGGCGGAGGCGTGACGTTGACGAAGCTAGGCCAAATACTTCTAAAAAAGTATAAGCGCTTCCGAGACTTCCTGAAGTTCGCCTTAGGGAGCCCCGAGCTCTGGGAGGCCTTGGGCCTCAGGACGAAGGAGGGGAGCAAGCTCAGGGGCCTCGTGGTCAACGTGGAGGAGGGGGGAGACGCGGTCATGGTGGACGTTGAGGTTGAACCACCCGTCCTCCTCACCTCTATAATTACGAGGAGGTCAGCCGAGGAGCTGGGGCTCTCCGAGGGGGATAGAGTTAAGGCCGTCGTCAAGGCCACGGAGGCCATGATCGACATCCCAGGGGAGGAGTCCTATGATTAGCGCCAGAAATGTCCTCGATGGAAGGGTGATCAGCGTAGAGAAGGGTGATATCCTAGCCAAAGTAAGGGTGAAGGTGGAGGAACCCATCACCGTGACCGTTGTCATAGCGAGGGAGGCCGCGAGGGAGCTGGGCGTCAAGCCTGGGCTTCGGGCAGACATCGTGATCAAGGCCACGGAGGTCATCATCTCCAAATAGATTATCCTCTTTACCACACTTACAACAAAACCGATACAGACATGCGGGTTAACGATGTGTAAATACAAGAAGAGGAGTAAACCTAAGCGATCATTCTCTTAAGTTCTGAGAGTACGTCTTCTACCTTCATCTCCTCCGACTCCAGGATTTGCCTGCCCAGATGTTGGTGGTGTGGGAATGTTTTGATGTCTCTGAAGTGAGGCGCATTATCCCATCTTGCAATCATCTTTCTACCGAGAAACACATGAAAAGAATATCTCCTCAACTCCGGTGTACTATGCTCCCATTCATCCATGAGCCAGCCGTTCTTCAACTCCACCCTTATCTTCAGAACATAGGTTTCTCCTACGCCGTCAAAGTCTACAGAAACTACTCTCTTCACAAGTTTAGACTTTCTCAAAACTTCGAGGTCGCTAAGCGGCACTCACATCAATCTCTTCTCTAGCCTTCCTCCAGGCTAAAAGCATGTTTAAGGCAGCCTCCCACCTCATCCAGTCATCCTCAAGCTTTGGAGTAGCCTTGCCCTCGATCCTCTTTGTGAACTCCTCGAAAGAAGCCTTATACTTCTCCTCAAACCTTCTGACCGTCCTTTCATAGTTCTTGATCTTGTTTCTCGCTAGCTCCCTCACAACATCCCTCAGAAACTTCTCTGGAGAGTCATAGATACCCAGCTCTATGAAAGGCTTGGCCAAGTACTCGATCTTCTTAGCGTACTCTCCAGCCATCTCACACACCTACTATTTGTATTCGACCCCATCTTTAAATAACTTCATCTGATCACAGGTGCTTCTCAGCTATCGCTTCCCTCAGGACTTCTTTATCCTTATTAGGGGGGTTGTAGGTCATTGTTCCCACAAGCCTCAGCAGCCTTAGGGTTCTCGGGTGAACTCCATGTTCGGAAACTCGTCCCTCAACTCTTCCTTGAGCTTGTTTATCCTCTCCTCCTCAGACTCCATCTTCATCTGCGCTTTCAAAACCCTATTCTCAAGCTTGGTTAAATACCTCTTAACCCTCTGGATCTCTCTCTGTATGTATCGAAGCTCCTCAGCCATAGAGTACACCTACGATATTATTCACTCCTGAGTTTAAATAAGTTCATCTCTTCCTTGAAATGACCTGCCTCAACACCCTCCGCAAATACCTCTCAACATTGGCCTTACCTATGAGTTCATCCATCACCCTGTTCTCCCACTCCATCGTCTCCAAGTCTACGCCGACGATGGTGTCGGCCCCCATCTTTCCTCCGTTCTATAACATCCTCTCCAAGGCCTCAACCCCAGCCTTTTCCAGATCTATAATTAAGGCCGAGGTCTCCCTGCCAATACCAATTGGATCGCCACCTCGAACCTTCCACCCTTGACCCTCGCCGAGAGATGGGAGACTAAGTAAGGTATGCTGGGTTCAACAGGGAACGCAGCCTCTCTCTGAGGGACACCTAGTAGACCATCTCGCCCTTGATGAAGGCCGCCGTGCGCCCATCCCTCGGATTTTCGAAGATCTCTTGCCCTCCACCGACCTCTATGAGACTACCTTCAAGGAGGAAGGCGACCCTGTGGGCGAGCCTCTTAGCCTGAAACATGTTTTGGGTGGCCATCACCACGGTCGTCATCTGCTCACGGTTTATTTGGCGCATCACGTCCTCGATAAGCACTACACTCCTGGGGTCCAGATCCGAGGTAGGCTCGTCCAACAACAAGAGCCTCGGCTTCAGCACTATGGCCCGGGCGAGAGCCACCCTCTGGGCCTCCCCTCCGGAAAGCGTTACCGCCTTCCTATGTTTGATCTCCGAGAGCTCTAACAACTCTAAGACCTCCTCCACCTTGCCCTCGATGCTTCTCCGATCCTCACCCCGAATCCTCAGCCCGTAGGCCACGTTCTCGTATACGCTCGTGTTGAAGACCGTGGACCTTTGAAAGACCATGGCCATCCTCCTGCGAAGCCTCAACCTCTCGTCTCTGGTGCAGGTGGTGGTGTCAACCCCCTCGAGGTAGATCTTGCCGCTGGTCGGTGCCTCCAGGAGGTCTATCAGGCGTAGGAGGGTGGTCTTCCCCGAGCCGTTTGGACCCACTATGGTAAGGATCTCCCCCTCCTCAACCTCGAGGTTGATGTTCCTCAAAACTTCCCCCTGCGTAAAGGCCTTGCTCAAGTGCAGGGTTTCCACCAGATTCATCTCTCAGCCCCCCTCTGCTGTAGATAGGTGAGGGCCGCGTTGATCACGAAGGCTAGGGAGATGAGTATCAACCCGAGGGCGATGGCCAGCTCAAACCTCCCCCTCCTGGTCTCGAGCACTATGGCCGTTGTGAGCGCCCTCGTCACCCAGCCTATGTTGCCACCCACGATCATGATGGCTCCCACCTCCGAGATCGCCTGCCCAAAGGCCACTATGACCCCGGCGAGAAGGCTTATCCGCGCCTCCATCAGGATGGTGAGTATCAACTGTCCCTCACTCGCCCCCAGCGACACGGCCGTGTCCCTGATAATCTTGCTCACGCTGCCTACGGCCGCCATGGTGACGCCTGTTACAATGGGCCCGGCCAATATGAACTGG
>JBHHXX010000032.1:0-22831 GCA_046757245.1 Candidatus Geothermarchaeales archaeon | reverse complement strand
TTTTTTATAATTATAAAATTTAAATTTCAGTATATGTAATTTAAATTTTGGTGAGGAGGAACATTTTGGCAAGGCTTGAGGCTGACGTTAAAGTCGAAGAGTGTCTCGAAAGGATATTCCACCTTAAGAGAGGCGAGAAACCCGTCAAAACTATGGATTTAGCGAAGGAGCTAGGGTTTCCACCTTCGACGGTGAGCACGCTACTAAAGAAGCTCTCAGTGGATGGACTCGTGAAATACGTATCCCATAGAGGCGTTATGCTAACCGATAAGGGTCAAAAGCTGGCTATAGAGGTTGTGAGGAGGCATCGCCTATCCGAGAGGCTTCTCACGGACGTCATTGGACTAGATTGGACAGCTGCACACGACGAGGCGTGCAAGCTCGAACACGTCATCTCCAAAGAGGTGGCAAAAAAGGTTGAGGATGCACTTGGCAACCCGGAGACCTGTCCACATGGTAATCCGATACCCAGCGAGGAGGGGGGGATGCCCAAGGATGAGGCTAAACCCTTGTCTGAGGCCTCACCACCAGAGGAGGCGGTTGTAGCGAGCGTCATCGACGAGGACCCAAAATTGTTGCAGAAGCTGCTATCCTTAGGGATATTGCCCGGAACCAAGATCTTGATTAAGGAAAGGTCGCCCCTCGGCGGACCACTAATCCTAAAGGTCGGTGACTCTGAGGTCGCTGTTGGTAACAGCGTGGCCTCTAAGATCAAGATAAAGGGAGGAAGAAGAGCTAGAAGAAGGAAGAGAAGGGGGACAAGGTTTTAGAGTGATTTTTTAATGGCTCATGGTGTTTCAACGAAGACTCAGAGAGGAAATGGCGTAACATTTCTTTTGGCGGGCAACCCAAACACGGGGAAGTCGGTGATTCTGAACAGGGTGACGGGAATCGGTGTCATCGTTTCAAACTATCCCGGCACCACCGTGGGGCTTATAGAGGGGAAGACAAGGCTCAACGGGAAAGACATAAGGGTCATCGATCTCCCAGGCACCTATTCCATCGGGGTGTTCGCAGAGGATCAAAGGGTTGCGAGAAGAGCCATCCTAGAGGCGAAGTCGGCTGTGATCATCGACGTCATCGACGCCTCCAACCTCTCGAGAAACCTCTACCTCACCCTACAGCTCTTGGAACTCGAGGTGCCCATGGTCGTCGCGCTTAACATGGTGGACTTCGCTGCCATGAGGGGGTTCGAAATCGATGAGAAGAAGCTCTCAGAGATCCTAGGGGTTCCCGTTGTCCCCACCGTTGCCACTAGGGGGGAGGGTTTGAAGGAACTCATGGAGACCGCTCTCGAGGTGGCTGAAGGCAGGTGGAAAGAATCACCCATGAAGCTGGAGTACGATGCAGATCTAGAGGCCATCATCAACAGGCTGGAGAAAGCGATAAAGAAGGACGTGAGGGGTCTCTCGGGCAAAATCCCGCCGCGGGCATTGGCTCTCAGATTGCTGGAGGGAGACCCAGAGTTTGTCGACTTGGTCCAAAGCGAAAGTGGGAGGATCACCAAGTTAGCGAACTCCTCTGCGAGGGAGATTGAGGACCGAGGCGGCGTGAGCGTGAGGGTGGGAAGGAGGAGACACGAAGTGGCTAGGAACATCGCGTGGGCTGTAACTTCGAGGAGCGGCGGACGCATCCTGCTCAGAGACAAGTTGAGCGACCTCACCGTCGACGCCTACACGGGTTTCCCCATCATGCTTGCGGTTGGTGCGCTCCTCTTCGGCCTCTTGATCTTCGGTGGTGGTTTTCTCGAGGAATTGATCACAGCGGCTTGGGGTGGCTTCGGAGCCCCCGCCGTAGATATTGGACTTGGATATCTGATCTCTCAGCAAGCCTTAAGGCAGATTTTAAGACGTGGTTTGGTTCTGGGATTGGAGGCCGGACTCGCGGTCGTAATCCCCTACATCACGCTGTTCTACATCGCGCTGGCCATGTTGGAGGACACAGGATATCTAGCGAGGATGGCTTACCTGATGGACAACGCCATGCACAGATTAGGGCTCCACGGGAGGGCCGTGATCCCCCTCATAGCCGGGTTCGGATGTAATGTTCCAGCCATCATGGGCACAAGAATCCTGGAGACGAGGAGGGAGAGGGTTCTTACCAGCTTCCTCATAACCCTCGCTCCCTGTTCGGCGAGGACCGTCGTCATACTCGGCGTCGTCGGCGTGTTCGTCGGGGTAATTCCGGCCCTAACCATCTACCTTGTTGCCCTCACCCTCATGGGGATCATGGGTTTTGCTCTGAATAGGTTGGTGAAGGGCGAGACCACGGGTCTGGTGATGGAGATGCCACCCTACAGGCTTCCCCACCCGGTCCCAGTTCTGAAGAAGACGTGGATCCGATTCAAACACTTCATCCGCAACGCCTTCCCCCTCTTGTTGGCTGGAAGCCTCGCCCTGAGCATCATGGAGCACATTGGATGGCTTCAACCACTGGCAGAGTCCATAAGCCCGGTCGTTAACGGCTGGCTCGGGCTCCCCGTTTTGAGCGGGATCGCCCTCTTCTTTGGGATCCTCAGGAAGGAGATGACCCTAGAGATGCTCGTGGTCACCTTTGGAACCTCCAACTTCGCCGCCATCATGACGCCCCTCCAGATGTTCGTCTTCGCCTTGGTGGTCACGATCTATTTCCCCTGCGTCGCCACCTTTGCCGCCTTGGGTAGAGAACTGGGCTGGAGAGACGCGACGCTGATCGCTGTCTCCACGATATTGCTCGCCTTGGCCGTTGGAGGGTTCACGAATCAATTTCTGTCTTTTTTTGGGTTGCTGGGTTAAGCGCGGGGATCAGGGTTGATTATAATATACGGAGAAGGGGAAGCATTGTATCAATGTCCGTTGTGTGGCTTCAAATTCACCGTGCGGGAGGCCCTATGCCGCAACGTATGCCCCCTAGCTGAGAAGTGCGACCTGCTACTGTGCCCCAACTGTGGCTATGAGTTTCCAAGGATGTCTAATAAGAGATAAGGTGAAGGTCTTTTATTTGTCAAATGCAATACATGTTTGAAACATGACGCCGCCCATAGAGGAATACTCACTACTATCGGCATTTGTCATCGGACTTCTTCACGTGCTCGAGCCCTGTGAGGATAAGGCGGTGGCCTCGATCTACATCGCCTGGGCGGGTAAAAAAATGAGGGAAAGCTTGATGCTCATTTTGATGTATGGCCTCGGGATGATTTTGATCGATGCCTCTCTCGGCTTATTGGTTTCTTTCATGGGTTTGATCTACTTAGAAAACTTTCAATACCCTCTAAGGTTTGCAGCGGCCCTTTTCACCATCGTCTTCGGTTTTCTCATAATGACGAAGTCACACTTGTTCGAGGCTCACTGTTACGTAAAAACGTTTAGGGACGTCAACCCCGCCAACAAAATGTCGATTCTGACTTTCGGTTTGATCAGGGGTCTGCCCCTATGTCCCATCGAAGTAGGGATGCTGCTTTGGGCAGCCTCCGTGGGCAACGTCCTCCAAGGAACACTCTTGGTCATCGTTTTCTCTATTGGAACGATGATTTCCTTGGTTCCGTTTGGTATAGGGGCGAGTGGCATCTTGACGATAGCGGAGAGGAGAGCCGGCGAAACCATGAAGAGGTTAGTTCCCATCGTGGTGGGGCTTATCATAGTTACTATGGGAGTGATTTTACTAGTTCAGTGAATGTTTAAGTCTTGATCAAGTCTCCACCATAGTCTTTGGTGGTAGTGATGACCGAGAGTCTAAGATTGATCGAGCTTCCAGAAGACTCCACAAGCATAGAAAAATAGGACGTATCGGCCAAACACGATTATTTCAGGCGGTGTTTTGACTCTGATGGACCCCGACTCTTAGACCATTGCATCGACATCTTACCCTTCCTTTTTTATCAACGCTATAGACGACCTAGTCTCCTCAATAGATCCACGGTGACCGGGTATCGGGTCAGATTCCTGTGGGGTAGGTGTAGGGAGTCGATGAACTCCTTTTCAAACCTTGGATCAGCTGCCAGCTCATAGTATCTAACCCTCTGAGAGATCTCCTCCGCCTTACGCCTCTCCTCCCTGGAAATAAGGGCCATCTTAGCCCCGGTTCCGGCGGCGTTTCCCACAACCCTCACCTTTCCTAAGGGCACCTCTGGGTACATGCCTATGGTTCTCGCGCTCTCCGGGTCCACATAGCTCCCGAAGGCTCCGGCTATCAACACCCTGTCGATGTCTTCCTCCATGATCTTCTTCCTCGCCATTAAAATCGCGGCGCCCGCGTGCATCGCCGCCTTAGCCTTCTGAAGCTCTCGGATGTCCCCCTGGGTTATGACGATATCCCTCCCCGTGGCGGTCTCCTCGCTCCACGCTACGACGAACTCGGGGCTTCCATCCCGCCTAACCCTCGGGTGGTCTAGGTCTCTCATAAAAGCCCCGGAGACGTTTATTATCCCAGCCTTCAACATCTCGGCTGGGGCGTCGACGAGAGCCGATCCACATATCCCGACGGGCTTAGCGTCGTCTATGGTCCTATAGGAGACCTCCAGTGTCTCTGGGTCCACGGCTATCCTCTCAATGGCCCCCGTTAGGGCCCTCATACCGTGGGTGATGTGGGCTCCCTCGAAGGCTGGCCCCGAGGCGCACGAGCAGACTAAGATATCCTCCTTATTCCCCAAGACTATCTCCGTGTTTGTGCCAATGTCCAAGGTGAGGGTCACTTCCTCCGACTCGTGCATCCTCGTCGCTAGGATCACCCCCACGTTGTCGGCACCCACGAAGCCGCCGATGTTTGGCAACACGTATATGTTAGCTTGAGGGTGAGCCCTCACCCCCAGCTTGGAGGCACCGACGTTGAGCCCCCTCCTCACGGCTGGCGGGTAGGGGGAGAGGGCTACGTGCCTCGGATATATCCCAAGAAAGATGTGGTGCATCGCCGTGTTGCCAACGGCAGCCACCTCGTAGACTTCTTTTGGATCTATGTCTGCTTCTTTGCAACAATTCCTCAGCATTTGGTTGATGCCCCCTATGACCAGCCCCTGCAGCTTTTTGAGTCCTTCGGCTCCCCTCGTCGCGTAGGTTATCCTAGATATGATGTCCTCTCCGTAGGGGATCTGAGGGTTTACCATAGGGCATGTTGCAACCACCTCACCCTTGACCAGGTCTACAAGAAAGCCCGCCATCTTGGTGGTCCCAATGTCCACCGCGAGGCCGTAGCATCGCGACGTTGAGTCACCGGGCTCGAGGGCCACTATCTTCTCTCGGTTCCAGATCACCGCTGTGAGGGTCCATCGGCTTTCTCTCACGATTTTTGGGAGCCTTTTCACGACTTCATACTCCATAGTCAATTGTTCGAGGCCGTGTTGTTCCCTTAAGGCGTCGAGTAACCTATCCATATCAGACCTCTGGTCTCCGAGGGTTGGCGGTTTTATCGCTACGAAGTGTTTTGTCATGAGGGGCTCAGGCTCGATGAGAACCTCTATTCCCTCGATTTGCAGCCTTTGCTTCCCGAGCCTACTCCTCGGGGGAACCTCGACGACCACTGACCCCTTGACAATAGATGAGCACGCCAATCTATAGTGCTCAGCTTTCTCCTCCCTCGAAAGGAACCTTTGTTCTTCGGGGGTGGGTTGATCCATGTTCTCCCAGCCCTCTCTGATGATAACCTTACACTTGCCGCAGCTTCCTCGTCCGCCGCAGATCGAGGAGATGTCAACGCCTATTCTCCTCGCCGTGTTCAGTATAGTCTCTCCTGGGCGACTTTCTGCCCTCTTCCCCTCGGGCTGAAAAACCACCTCAACTTTTTTGGCCAATGACGCACCCCACAGGATTAGCCCTAGCCTAATTATTAGATGATTGGACTGATTTATGTTTCGATGGAGATTCCCTTACCGAAGAAGTTAATAATTAGGTAGCCACGGTTCTCTTCCCCTCTGAAGCGCTTTAAGAGCTCGAGGCGCATGGTGGCCTTTCCTTTGCCGGGATCACCTTGATTGGGAATATATCGCTTCTCATCGTAGAGAATTTAACTAATTCCCCTGGGATTCTATCTACCTCAGATCCCTCTTGCGAATCGGCTCTCTCAATCGGTCTTAGTGAACTAATTTTTTTCTCTTCGAATCTTGGCTAGACTCATCCTCATCTTCTCTAAAATCTTTCTCCCCCTGTAGGTTAGCGAATAGTTCTTCCCCCCACTACCCTTACCTATGGAAGAGCTTATCAACCCCTCCCCCTCCAGCCTAGCTAGGATAGGATATAAGGTGCTTGGACTGATTAAGATATGCTGCCTCTCATGGACCTCTTGGATGACGCCATAACCGCTCATAGATCTTCCCTCTAGAACATCCAAGATCATCAAGTCTATGAGAATCCCATAGTCTTCTCTTAAACCACTCATATGAAACACCTAAATCTCAAATATATCATATTAAAATATAATTAAAATAACATTTAAATCTTACATTAATGATGCTACATATAATTTACGCCTAGTTAGACCTAAAAAACATTTGGAATTCCCAGTCTTCGTAGAAGTGCGGTGGAGGTATTGAAGGGTGGGAACGTTGCAGAGACCGCATGGTTAGGGAAAGTTGAGTTCACGTCTCGAATTATGGGATAAGTGGTGGAGGCATTGGCTGGACTTCAGGGTGCCGACAGATTATCAGGGAACTGTCTGGCTAGGAGGACAATTAACGAGGGAATCTTGAAAGGACAGGAGGGATTTCCGTGGCCCCCGCCTGATTCCTACCCGTGTTTTGGAAGAGAAGGTGTGAGCATGCATACACGGGACCTCTCTGCTTCCAGCCTTGAAGCCTCACTCCTATTTTTCCTAAAATATATCCTCTATCTATCCTTATTGTATACTTCTAGTATTCTATATAAATGTTTATTGTTCTATCCAAATGATATCTAAAAGGTATAAAATCGTTATACAGCAAGGACCCCATATGTTTAAATTATGGCTATGAAGTATACAACGGTGAAGATACCCAAAGACATAGCCGATACCATCGATGAGGTTAACTCCAGGCTACGCCTTGGCTATAGATCTAGAACCGAGTTCATCCTCGACTGCATTCGGAGGCGCCTCGAGGAACTAAGATCTCAGCGAGGATGAAATCCCCGGCATAAAAGGTGATTCGATGATCGATCGGTATCGGCGCTCTGGCTCGATGAAGTGAAACGACATTCAATCGAATAAAACAAAGCAGAAGCAACGTATTCAAAAATGGTAAAAGACAACGTAAAAAAGAGACTTTGCGTAACGATTTGTGGGTTGGTATGAATACCATAAAGGTGGACTACTATAAACTTCTGGTTAGACCGGTTGTAGTCATTTCAACCACGTCTGAACGTGGAATTTCAAATGCTGCGCCCTTTAGTTTCAACTCCCCGATAAGCTTTAACCCACCCTTATTCGGCTTTTCCTGCAACCCTAAAAATCACACTTGGAAAAACATCAGCAAGACAGGGGAGTTCGTGGTGAACGTGGTGGGGAAGCGCTTCGGCCCCCTCATGCACATATTAGAGGGGAAGTTTCCATACGAGGTGAGCGAAATCGAGAAGGCCGGATTAACGGAGGAGAAGGCTAGAAAGGTTAAACCGCCGAGGATAGGCGAGGCGGACGCGTGGATGGAGTGTAGATTGGAAGACCATTTAAAGTTGGGCGATCACGTCTGGATCGCTGGGAGGGTATTATTAGCAGAGGTCAGGGAGGAGTTTTGGAGAGAGGTGATCGACGTTGAGAAGGCAAAGCCCCTGGCCCACATAAGCGGGAGGTACTTTGCTACGGACATGAAGATGGAGGAATATAAAAGGGCATAGACGTGTGTCCACGCCCCACGAAAACGACCATTACTTACCTTGATCAAAATCCATGGTGGAGTGGTTGGGGTAGACTTTGAGGGGAACAATAGGTCCGGAGATTTTTTTCCTATCGATGCTGATCGTTTTGATAATAGTTCCCACCGGAGGAATAGCTTCGTCATTCAATGAAGACGCCGGGAAGAATCAAATCATGGGGATAAGGAATCTCCTTGAGGACCTTATAGACACTACCCATGTGAATTCAAAAATCCGGGGACTTGAGGTAGGCAAAGAATACGCTCATGGAGAACTCATCGTAAAATTTTCAAGGGGAGACGTGGCGTCCCTGGCTGATGATTTTCCTGAAGGTTATGGCATGAGGATAAAGAAGACCCTTGGTTTACCCGGCTACGCCGTTATAGAGATCTCGGGGAACCAGAGCGTGTGGGATGCCATCGACGCCCTGAAGGAGCATCCACTCGTCGAGTTCGCCGAGCCCAACTATGTGGCCAAGGTGTCTTTCGTGCCCAACGACCCCCACTATCCTCTACAATGGCACTTCCATCAAATACAGATGGAGTCAGCCTGGGAAAAGTCCAACGGTTCGAGCGTAACGGTGGCCGTCTTGGATACCGGAGTGGCATACGAGGACTATGGACCGTATAGGCTGGCCCCCGACCTCGCTGGGACTGTATTCGTTCAGGGATACGACTTCGTCAACGACGACGCGCACCCAAACGATGACAACTACCATGGAACCCACGTCACGGGCACCTTAGCCCAGACCACCAACAACAATTTAGGCGTGGCTGGGATCGCATATGGCGCTAAAGTCATGCCGTTGAAGGCCTGCGACGCGAAGGGCGACTGCAAAGCGGATTGGTTAATGGATGGAATAGTCTACGCCGCGGATCATGACGCCGACATCATCAGCATAAGCCTAGGAGGATTTAGCCACTCAGCGGCTTTGGAGGAGGCCATTAAGTATGCCTATGACGAGGGCGTCACCCTCATCGCCGCCGCCGGGAATGATAACACATCGGAGAAGGTTTATCCAGCGGCCTATGATGACGTGATCGCCGTGGGCGCAACGCGGTATGATCAAACGAAGGCGCCCTACTCGAATTACGGCTCATGGATAGACCTAGTTGCCCCCGGCGGTGACCTCCACGTCGATCAAAACGGAGACGGTCAGCCAGACGGTATTCTCCAGCAGACCTTTTCTAAGGGGCGCTACGGCGATTTTAAATACGTTTTTGGGGAGGGGACCTCCTCTGCCACCCCCCACGTCTCGGGCGTTGCGGCTCTCCTGAAGTCGTATAACCCAACTCTAACCCCAAGCGACATACGCCGGATCCTTATCGATACAGCTAAGGATCTGGGGGAACCGGGCAAAGACGACATCTACGGCTATGGTCTGATCCAAGCCGCCGACGCCCTAGCATACATGGAAGTTCTATCAGACCTCCTAGTCGAAGACGTGTGGATAGACCCTCCAGCCCCCATGGTGGGCGATATGGTCACCTTCCACGCCAAGATCCATAATGTCGGTGGTCTAGGGGTGGAGAACTTCACCGTGGAGACGTATCTTGACGGGGAACGACTTTCTCAGGATTTTCTATCCTTAGACGCTGGGGAAGAAGCCGTTCTCACCGCCTCCCAAACCTGGGTGGCCTTGGAGGGGGACCACACTTTGAGGTGTCTCGTAGACCCCGACAACAGAGTTCTCGAGTCGAATGAGGGTAACAATGAGAGAAGCCTCACCTTCAAAGTCCAAGCCCTCCAAGTCGTCGTGGACAACTCTCTGGTGACCGAGGAGAGGGCCGATGTTGGCTCCACTCAAACCGTTTACTTCCATGCCTCTTGGGTGCACAACGGCTCGGCTCTCAGGGCTGGAGTCTTATACGTAAACAATAAGGCCTACACAACCAACTCCACGGGGTGGATCGAATTCCGCGTCTCCTCGATGCGAGTTGCCAGGGAGACGTGGACTATTACCGGCGTCTCCGTAGGCGGTGTTGCAACAGCCTATCAACAGACCGCACCCGATCCGAGCGTGATTTGGGATAGAGTTTGGATAACCCTCAGCGTCGAAGACGATAGGATCAACGTTGGGGAAAATGCCTCGATATCCTACCGGGCAAAGTATCAATACGATGACGCGGCATTTCTAGGGAGCATAGCGTTGAGCGAGGCCACCATTAAGCACTCACCGGGCGTTTATCGCTTCACGGTCTCCTCGATCAAGGATTTAAAGCATGGGCTCAGCTCCTTCGTGAGCAACGATGTCTATGTGGTTTTCGACTCTGTCTCAATCGATATCGAGGTGGTTGACCGAAGGATAAACGTGAGTGAAAACGCAACGATACGCGTGAAGGGTATCTACGATTCCGATGGGTCTCCCTTCGATGGTGATATAAAGCTGAACAATACGGTTTTTCGACGTGACGGTATCGGTAGAGAGGCCTATACCGCCACGGCTCTATCGGGGGATAGCTACGGCATCACGGTGATCGGTAAAAACGACGTCGAATACGTCATCTGGGATAGGGTCGCCGTCACATTAGTCCCGGGGGATGAGAGGATCGACGTGGGTTCCAACGCGTCCATCCTATGGAAAGCAGCTTACGAATATGATGACACGGTCTTCGTCGGATCGATAATCCTTAATGAAACCACTATGCATGAAGGGGTTGGAAAGAGGGGATATCGCGTCCTGGAGATAAGAGATGAGAAACATGGTTTATCAGCCTTCACGACCAATGAGGTCTCGATAATCTTCGACGAAGTGGAAGTCTTTCTGAGCACGGCCGACGGACGCTTGGAGGTTGGGAGAAATGCAACGCTCTCTTGGGAGGGGAGATACGCTTATGATAACGAGCCCTTCGCGGGCGATGTTGTCTTGAGCGAGGAGACGACGAAGCCCAAAAAAGGGAGGTATAGCTACACCATCAAAGAAATATCGGATCCAAGATACGGCTTAGCGAGGTTCAAGGCCAACAGCCTAGACATCATCTTCGACCGCATCGTCTTGGAAAGAGAAATCGTGACCACAACCCCCGGCATCATCACGATGAGGATCCGCCTCCAATATGAGTTTGACGGTCAACCCGTAGAAGATGCGGTGGTGACGGTGGATGAAGCCGAGGCATCCTACCTAGGCGGGGGAACTTATCGAGCCGTGCTCCCAACCCTGAGTCCTATGTTGACCTTAAGCATCGGAGTTGAAAAAGTTGGTTTCTCACATCGGGAGGTCGAGGTTTCCGTCCTTGCACATGGAAATATGGCTCTTGAGTTGGTGATGATCTCTGTGGTTGTTGCGGTGGCCATCATAATCGTGTCTAGAAGGCGAGGCACCTCGGTTAGGCGGGGTGGCACATAGCTCACTCTACCACGACTAATTCTTCAAGAATAGCAACGGAGCGAAAAGATTTTATGATCCTCGTTTAGATCTCCAGTCGAAGGATCTTCATACCCCGGACGTATTCAAGGGGCACGGGATAGGCTGAAATGATCGGATAGGTTAGGACAAATCCAACCACGGCTGAGAGGATGAATAAGGCTGAGACGGGGAAATCTATGCCCCTATCGGCTTCCTCTAAATGGCTGGCGAGGGCGAGTATGAGGGGTGGTACCGATTGGAGAAAGTAGAAGATGAACTGAGGTCTCCCCCCCGAGAAGAAGGTGTGGGCAATCCCTATTGAGAAATAGGGTAGCCAACTCATGAGAAACCAAAGGACGGCGAAGGCGTTGGCTTTCATCTTACGAATAAAGACGTCGAAGGTAGCGGATACGATGACGACTAGACCTATGTACCACGTCACAGGGTTCCCAAGAGCCGATATAGTGGCGATGTATTCCACCCCGTTAACAAACTGAGAATCATACAGCATGAGGAGGGGTCTCAACATGAAGGGCCAAGTCCAAGGCTCCGACATGTAGGGATGAGTGCCCTCCATCTGAGCGGAGTAACCGAGTATCTGAAGCTGATAGTTCAAAAAATCCGCGGGTCCCGACCAAGAAGCCAAGAAAATTGGTGTTTGGGACGCACAGTATGTAAGGATGGGTGTCAGGAGGAGAGCCAAGAAAATCCACAGGAGTCTGTACTTATCTGTTCCCCTCACCTTGAACAACGAATAAAATAGGCAGGTGAGAATTATGAAGACCCCCGAGAGCTTGCTGGCCGCAGCCAAGCCGAGGAAAACACCCGATAAGATAAGGTAACCCCTCTTATCCAGATTTGAGGTCAAGAGGAAGTAGACTCCCATGAGGGAGAAGGAGAGGACGAAGATGTCGAGCATGGCGATCCTAGACTGCACGAAAAAGAGGAAGTCGAAGGCGAGGAGCAACCCCGCCAAAAGTCCGATCTTCCGAGATCCATAAAGCCGCACCCCTATAAAATAGAGCAAAGGGACGCAAAGAACCCCCAGAAGGGCTCCTGGTAGTCTCCAACCCCAAGGATTGTCCCCAAGCAAGAGGATGCCGAGGGAAATCAGGATTTTGGCGAATGGTGGGTGCACCCAGTTGGGATCTCCCAGCCCCTGGAGGATGGACCTCGAGGCACCCACGTAGTATTCCTCATCGAAGCAGATCTTTTCAGGTTCGTTCAGCCTGATAAAGATGATAGCCGCGGCCACTAGGGATAGGAAAACTGGGTAAAGTTTGGGTATGAAGACCCTCAAATTCCTACCTAGAGTATCAAAGAATGCCTTTCCTCTATCGAAGATGTCCTTAAGCGGATTCTCCACGACTTTGATTTGCCTAGGCTTAAGCCTCCAAACGTATAGGAATAGGATGAGGAGCAAGGCCTCCCTGATCAAGGAGTTTGTGAGCGAGCCGGGCATGATAGGCGAAAAGGTGGAGATAAGGGGGATAAAGGAGCTAATTAGATCGAAGGAGAAGAAAATGAGGGGGTTCAACCGCATTACGCCGAGGAAGGGTAGGATCCATAGGTTGGTGTCCAAGAGATATACCCCGTTTGAGAGGAGGAAGAAGGTTAGAACTTCGGGCACAAGGCGGAGAAGGGGTTTCTCTTTAGATCTCAAAACAACGTAGAGGTAGCCAAAAGCGAACATTAGAAATGTTATGAGGCTTAGGAAAAAACCCTCCACCCTTCCTCCAAACAGGAGGTGCCAAATAGAGCCGTTTATGGTTGTCCCAACCACGTTATCAACGTATGAGCCCACCCACCTATGACTGTTCATTATGAAGAAGGGGAAGTTCAAAAAGAGGAAGGCGAGGAGAAAATAGTTGAAAAACCTCAGGCGGGTGTCCCCCACCGCCCCCAACACGAAGAGAGGGATCAAGAGCAAGGGATAGAAGCTCGACGAGCAGGCTAGAGCGAGGGTGAAGGCGGAGGAGCCCAACCTGCCCACAGAGAGAAGATAGGCCGAGAGGAGCACAAGGGATGTAGGCACGATCTCCCAGCTGCCAAGGGCAAAGATTAGGGAGGAGGGTGCTAGGAACCAGAGGGCGCTCCAGCTGAACTTTTCTCCACGTAGGAGGCTCGTCGAAAATATGGCGAGGGCATAGAGGGGTAGGATGAAGATGGCGGCCCAATGATGCGGCGTAACATTCGATAGGGCCGAGGTGAGAAAGAAGAGGGCTCCAGAGAACATCGGGCGGCCGAACCCATAGGCGATGTTTGGGGGTCCAAGAAGGGTCTCATTGAGTTCATAGAAAGAGTAGATGTCGCTGAAGAGACCCCAAGACTCCCTCGCCCCGAGGAGGATCAAGCTAGACACATAGGATACGATTATACCGGCTGAGGCGAGGAGGAAAACCATCCTCCAGCTGAGCCTTAGGGGGCCTCTCTCAAGGTTCAGATATGACACCTCCAAATACGCTTAGCCGCCTTTAGAAGATTGAACTTAAACACACCCCACCTGGATGGGAGACACCAACCCGATGAAAGACCTCACGTCTTTGAGGCTCCTCCAATCTTTGGGCGTTTGATTGCTTGGGTTTGGTGCGTAGGCGCTCGAGGCTGGTATGAAGACCATGGTTGAAACTAGGATAGGCGATGTGATCGAAGGCAATCTCAGCCTGTTTAACATCGGCACTCCTAAAACCAATGGGTAGCCCCATAAAAATTTATCTATGGAACAAGCTGTCAATTGGAGAATGAGGGAAAATAATGGCCGGAAAAAGCGTGGTTTTCGAAGAATAAGTGGTGTTGCGGTGCTAGCAAAGACGGGCGAGGGAATGTTGACGTAACATATTAAAAATATACTGCTAAAGTTGGATATTTTTCACCTCTTTGTATTATCCTCGATGTCTACTCGAACGTCAACCCGTAGTCCTCCATCTCCTCCCTCATTCTTGAGTAGAGCCTGGAGTGTTCCACCGATGGCCTACCTGTTTCGATGTTGAAGCACTCCTGAAACCTCTTCCCCAGGGGGGGATCGTCGATTCTATCTTCATACTTCAATAGGAGGCTCTTCACCAACTCGTTGGCGTCCTCTCTCCTCATCCCAACCACGGCGTGGGCGACGTCGACGCCGAATCTAGGCTCCATGGGTGATAGGTGATCGATGTGCGTGGCCTTGGCGGAACCCTCGACCTCCACCGATGCACCCGAGACCACGGAGGTAGTGACCCAGGCGGCCGTCTCGTAGAAGCACATCTCGGTCATCGGCCCAGCGGCGGTGTAACAACAGTTTAAGAGGGGGAAGTGGGTGTTCCGGCTGATGGCCTGAGAGGCCACGCTGAGCGTCCAGAGCAGATTTCCCCCGGTGCTGCAGCCATACTTATAGTGGATGGGGAAGGGGTGCTGGCAGATACCTCTGTGCACGATGATGTCCTGAAGGGCGTAGGCTGCCGTCACCACGGCGGTACCCTCGGGGCCCCCACAGTACCCGCCGAGGATGGGGCCGTTCTCCCCCAGTATGTTTCCTCCCATGCTGGTAAGATAGGCGACCTTGTTGAGCCTATCAAAGTCCAGTTTCATCTCGGCTATAGACCCTATCTCCCATCCGTCCGATGGCCTCATCCCGAAGTGGCTGCCGGCGATGGTCGCCGCGTCGGTGATCGCCGTGGCCAAGCCGTTGACGATGGGGAAGCCCGGGCGCCCGGCCCTCCTCAGGGCCTCCCTCGCCAGCACGACGGTCCTGATGGCACCGTAGATCTCTATGGGTGAGCCGGAAACGATCTTCATTCCGTTCACGGTGGTGAGGCCGGGTGAGGTCAGGGAGTCAGCCCGAGGGATGGAGCCATAGCCCCGCACGATGCTGGTGAAGATCTCCTCGGTGGATACGGGTGCCCCACACGCCCCTACGGAGCACCAGGGAGGCTCCTTGCTCTCGGGCTTCCTGGCCACCAACCTTTTTGCGTCCTTCCCCTCCCCCAGGGTGGCGCCGTCATGGGCGTCCCTCAGGGCCTTCTTGATTTCATCCTCATCGAACCTCATGACTCGCTCGGTGTCGGGGCAGTAGGTGCCCACCTCTGTGTAGAACTTCACGGCCGCCCTGAAGACATCGTCGGCCAGAGAGTCATCTGAGGGGATGGGGATATCGGGATCGTATTTGATTCCGTACTCCCTCACCACCTCCCTGACCATGCGCGTTACATCGTTCAGATTGAAGTCCTTCTCGGAGCATATGGGTCCGGTAAACGCCCTATCTATAACCTCTAGAAAACTGATCATGAAAGACCCCTCTCATCTATTTACCAATAACCCTCTTTGCGAGGGTCACCGCCGAATAGGCATCGGGGGCCCACCCATCTGCGCCGATCTCATCGGACCAGCGCTGTGAGGTGACGGCGCCGCCCACGATGATCTTGTACTTGTCCCTGAGCCCCCGCTCCCTCATGAAGGCGATTACCTCGGCTTGGTTGGGAACCGTGTTTGTCATCAGGGCGGAGAGCGCCACTATGTCCGCCTTGACCTCCTCGGCCTTGTCGATGAACTTTGTGGGGAGAACATCCTTTCCTAGATCGTGGACCTCGAAGCCGTTGACCTCGAGGAGCGTGGCTACGAGGTTCTTTCCTATGTCGTGGATGTCGCCCTTTACGGTGCCAATCACCACAGTCCCCAGTCGCTTCAATGTCATCTCCTCTCGCAATCCCTTCGCCAAGCGGGAGGTGAGGATCTCCGTTGCCGTTCTCATAGCATCGGCCGCCAGCATGAGGTCGGATAAGTAGTATTCCATCCTCTCGAATCGGTCTCCCACCGTCTTCATGGCGGGGGCGAGGTATCTCTCGATCACGTCTATGGGGTTGATGTCACTCTTTAGGATCTCTTCGGCAGTCTCCTTCGCTGACTCCGCGTCACAGTTGATGACCGCCTCCTTTAGCCTCTCACACAAGGCCTCTACGCTCAATACAAGGTCACCTACGTCACCTAGATAAAAAAGGTAAACCATTTATATCTTATAGTTCTAACCTTCACATCTAAGCCCGAAGATCAAAGGTAAAGTAAGAATTAGGCCCTCTGTCTGGGTAAACTTCCGGATAGATGGCCCTATGGTAAATAAACTCGGGTGGATTTAATAGGGCTCCATTATTCATTAAGATCAGAAAAAATCCACGTGTTTACACATCTAGGCCATGGGGTTTTTGACACCGTCTAACATCCTTCCACGGGTCTCTCTCTGAGAAAAAGGCAAGAGATAGAAGCCACCAACGCGAGGGTCGCCGCTATGAGGAAGGCATAGTGATAACTCTTGGAGAGGTCAAAGATCACGCCGTCGATGTAGGTGCCCAACGCCGCACCGACGGAGTGAATGAGAGAAATTGAGCCGAAGAGCTTGCCTATTAGGGATTTGCCGTACATATCCCCTATCCACGCCGATACGAGGGGAACCATCGAGAAGAACACAAAGCCGAAGAGAGCCACCACGACGAAGAGCCTCGCAGCGTCTCTCGTGCCCAATAGAAGCAATAGGGAGAGCCAACGTAGAGCGTACATCATGGCCAAGGGTTTTTTCCGTCCAAACCTGTCGGAAACCCGACCCATCAAAACCGTGCCAACCAGCGTCGCTCCGCCTACGAGACCCAGGGCGTTGGCCGCCATCATCTCTGAAAGTCCCATGTCTAGGGCGAAGGGGACTAGGTGAGTGGCGATGGGGATATCCGTGAAGCCGCAGATGAAATAGATAGGTATGAGCAGGAGGTAAGAACGGGTCTTGACAACCTCGAACGCCGACATTTCCATAACTATTGAGGGATCCGTTCTGCCTTGTTGTTCGAGATTGGACTCCGACTCCTCCGTCTCGCCATCTGGGAGATGCCCAAGCTCTTCGGGGTCGTCCTTCACGAGTATCGAAACCGTGGGCAAGAGCACCACGAGGATGAGGCATCCGAGGATGACGTAGGCCACTCGCCATCCGAATGTGAGGATGAGGTGGGCGGCTATCGGTACGAGTATTAGCTGGCCCAGCGGGAAACCGGACTGGCAGAGGCTCATGGCAAACCCCCTCTTCTTGACAAACCACCGAGCCATCAACGCTGTGTTTGCGATGAGTCCGGCGCCAGCATAGCCTAGGCCACCCACAACTCCGAAGAGGAGGTATAGGTGCCAGATGTGGGTTATCATACCCTGTAGGAGTAAGCTGGCTCCAAAGATGGGGACGCTTATGAGGATCACCCTCTTAGGCCCAAAGCGGTCCACGAGATCGCCCCAAACGATGAGAAACAAACCCGAAACCATCAGACCGATAGACATCGCCAGCGAGATGGAGGCTCTGCTCCAGCTGAACTCCATCTGGAAGGGGTTAAAGAAGACGCCGAAGGTGTTCCTCAAGCCGAAGACCATGAACATCGTGAGGAAGGAGGAGGATAACACGATCCATCCGTAGAAGAATTTCCTTACGCCCCCATAGGAACCCATGATGCATACCGCCACATTGTTTTAACTATATCGGCCGGAAGTCTCCTTGCGAGACGACCAATCAAACAGTCCCCAAAGACAGCTCACGAACAAACTCATAGAGTTCATTGAGCACTGCATTTATAAACACGATAATCATCGCTCCCGGAGTGTGATGGGCAAACCTCTTAGTTCCAGAAAGGGCTCGAAGTTGATTATCTTTTTAAATAAGTCGGCTCAAAGCTAAATTACTATCAGTGGCGCCTCTTACCACATTTTAAATACCATGAGGTGAAGAACATGAAGAGATACGTCGATGTCGCATGTATTCAGTGTGGCCCCTGTACAACCGATAAAGACGCAAATCTGAAGGAGGCCATGAAGTTACTGGATGAAGCTTCAAAGAAGGAGCCAAGCTTCATCATCTTCAGTGAGTTGTTCTCAACTCCCTATTGGTCCACTTCACCCTACAACGATGGGTATTTTGAGTGGGCGGAGCCTATCCCGGGACCGACGACAAAACTCCTCGGCGAAAAGGCCAAGCAACACGGATGCAACGTCATAGCACCCTTCTTCGAGAAGGGGAAGCTGGAGGGCGAGTATTACAACAGCGCGGTCGTCATCGGTTCCGATGGAAACATTGTCAGGGGTACGTTGCCGGATGGTGAAGTGGTTACCTGCTATAGAAAAAACCACCTCCCATTTATTCCAGCCGTCAACCTAGACGAGAAACCCTACTTTAAGCCCGGACCTGGATTACCCACGTTTAAGGTCGATGAGGTAACCTTCGGAATCCTGATATGCTACGACCGATTGTTCTCTGAGGCTTGGAGGACGTTGGCAATGGGCGGCTCAGAGATCGTCTTCGTCCCCTCATGCATCTCAACGTGGTGGGGCGAGATGGAGGAGAAGTATACACCTGTGATGAGGTCGATGGCCATAATGAACCAATTATATGTGGTGGGGTGCAACAAGGGGGGTAAAGAGGTCTTAAATGGGGTAGAATCGTCCTTCTTCGGTAAAAGCAGCGTCTACGATCCATTTGGAGAATTGCTCGCTCAAGCCCCTGAGAACCAGGGTCCCGCGGTCATAACGGCCACCTTAGATCTTCGTAGCGTCTCCAAGGCCAGAAGAGGAATCCCAATATATATGGATAGGAGACCCGAGATCTATCGTGGTTAGGGCACCCAAAGCTACTGAACCGTTACGCCACGCCAACAGATAAATTTTTATGGCCCCACCCACCAGTTAGTTGTAGACGATGACTCCGCTACCTTAAATCGTCGTTGGGTGCACTAATTTGTCTGCTGGCATCAACGTCCTGGGCATACCCCTCTTCACGCTCGAGGACTTAGTTCGCCTAGTGGTTATGATCAGGAGGGAAAACTCGTTTCTCCTATGCTATCCGACCGAGGGTGGGAGGTTCGTGGTGGGATCCTATCTCACCTCGGTGGGTAAGAATGTTGTAGCCACCTTCCCCCACATCACCACGGAGGAGAAACCCCCGTCCATCGTCAGCTTTACCTCGGATCTCAACGGCCGAGAAAAGATTCTCATGGAACACGTCTCCTCAGCCCAGTTCTTCACCGTCTCAGTGTCCTATCTACTAAGTTCTCCACACAGAGAGATCGAGCCCAAGGAGGTGGAGTGCGCCTTCTCGAGGGCTCCCGTGGACAGCCTACTCTCCCTCGTCAAGCTGGGGGTTTCCACCTCCACGGAGGACTTCATGCCCTTCGTTTGGTATGATCAATCAAGGAGAAAATTCGTCTTATCCGTGAAGACAAAGGGCTCAGAGGAGACGGATGATGGGGTCATGCTCTTCGACTATGCTTCAGAAGGCCCCGACAAGACGCAGAAATACATAAGATACCGAGCCAAAAACGGCCACGAGGAGTTGGAGTTCACGACCGGCATCGCGGATTACTCGTCTAAATACGTTGCGATCATAAACGTGATGGAGCTTCCCTACTACCACTTCGAGAGGAAGTGAGGTCTAGGGCACCACTAATCTGAAACCGATGATGCCTCTCAACCCTTGCTGACACCTGAGAGCCTACAGTCCTACATTCATAATAAATCACCGGAAGCTAGTAGAACGGTTTTCCGGTTGAGCTTTAGAGTAAAAATATTTCGAACACACGGCGTTGATTTATATTTTTCTAGGATTCTATTTGGATGTGGACTAATGCTGGGAAACCCCCTCGGAGTCGAGAAGAGATGCAGAAAGGTTCAAACAGAGACCCCCTCAGCCTCGAAAAAGCCGCCCGAGAGGAGTGGGACGTGGTCATCGTGGGCGGTGCTACCGCTGGCTCCTCAGCGGCGAGGACCGCGGCCTCCGGGGGAGCCAGAACCCTTATAGTGGACAAGGAGGCACTCAAGCTCATAGGCAAAAAGATTTGCGGCGACGCGGTCTCCCACCGCCACTTTGAGAGGACCGGCATCGACCCCCCCATAGGGGAGGACCTCTCAACGGAATATGAGGGGGTCAGAATCTTTTCACCGAACCTCAAAACCGCCTACCTGGTCTCAGGGAGAGGATACTCGGTTAACAGACACGAGTTCGGTCAGCGACTGTTAAGGGAAGCCATCATCGCCGGGGCGGAGCTTCTACCGGCTACTCAGGTCATCCGACCTCTCCAAAGCGGGGGCGTGATCGAAGGAGTGGTGGCGAAGAGCCAAAGGGGGGAGGTAAAGCCCATCAGGGCCAAGATCGTGATTGACGCCAGCGGGTGGAGGAGCGTCGTCAGGAAGGAGGTTGCTCAGCACCTCGGAATAGACGAGAGCTTCTCCGATGGAGACATGGCCTTCTGCTACCGGGAGATAAGGCGGCTGGGGAAGCCTCAAGGCGAACGTGACTTCGCCAACATCTACCTAGACTTAGACATCGCCCCAGGCGGATACTGGTGGCTCTTTCCTAAGGACGACGGAAGAAAAGTCAACATAGGTATGGGGGTCTTGATGTCCAGCCGGAAAAACCCCAGAAAACTCTTTGAAAAACACCTAGCCCCCCTCCCGATCTTGGAGGGTAGCGAGATCATAGACGCCGGCGCTGGATCAATACCCACGAGGCGGCCCCTAGACACCCTTGTCGGCGACGGAGTGATCTTCGTTGGCGACGCGGCATCCACCGCCAACCCCCTCCATGGAGGGGGCATCGGCCAATCCATGTACTCAGGCGCGTTGGCTGGGGAGGTGGCCGCTGAAGCCGTCTCCGAGGGCGACACGTCCCTCAACAGGCTCTGGGCGGTGAACCTCGCCTTTATGAGGGGCTATGGGAGGCAAAACGCGGTTCTGGACGTCTTCCGAAGGTTCCTTCAGAGGCTCAACAACGGTGACATAAACTTCGGTATGGCTAGGGGCCTCGTGTCCCAGGAGGATCTGCAACAGAGGGATGTTGGGAGATCCATCGAGCTCAGCCTGATGGCGAAAGTTGGGAGAGCCCTGGGGGGTTTGGAGAAGCCCAGCCTCCTCTGGAAGCTCTCATACGTCGGTCGGATGATGAGGAGGGTGAGGGGACTCTACGAGGAATACCCGGAGCAACCCGAGGGAATAGAGGGTTGGGCCAAGGAAGTGGATGAGACCTTCAGGGAATTTGAGAGATCCCTCATGTGAATTGGGAGTTCATGGAGTTTGATTTGGATGCCCGAGGAGCTGGCCATCAAATACTTGGAACAGCTAGGTCTCAGGGAGGAGACGAGGGAGTTCCTAAAGGGGCTAGTGTCCTCGCTTCTGAAAGAGATAGATGTCCTCATAGATGGGGGGGAAAAACCGAGGTCTCTTTATCAGGCCTCAAGACACATCCTCGGGAGGGGAAAAATGCTCAGGCCTTTGATTACCCTCATGGTCAGCGAGGCCTGTGGCGGCGAACACCAGAAGGCTATTAAGCTCGCCCTAGCGGCTGAACTCCTCCACACGGCGTCCCTCATACACGACGACATCATAGACGATGCGGAGACCCGAAGAGGCGTTAAGAGCGTGCACAAGAAGTTCGGGGTTAGCACGGCGATAGTGGCTGGGGACCTCTTAATCTCCCTGGCCGTGAAGATCACCGCCGACCTAGGGCCGAGGATCATCGGCCTGATGAGCGAGGCCGCTGAGAGGATGAGTGAAGGCGAGATTTTAGAGATGGAGAGCAGAGGGAGGGAGATCACCCTCGAGGAATACCTCAAGATCATCGAGAAGAAAACGGCCTCCCTCATCGAGGCAGCTACCGCATCGGCGGCGATCCTCTCCGGGGCCTCTGAGGATGAGATAAGGGCCTACGGCGACTATGGGAGGCTGATAGGCCTAAGCCTGCAGGTCAGAGACGACATCTTAGACGTGATCGGAAAGGAGGAGTTCGTGGGGAAACCCCTGAGGAAGGACCACCTTAGGGGCCACACCAACATTGTTTACGTCCTAGCCAACAGAAAAAACATCGACCCGAACAAGGCCGATGAGATCATAGGAAGGGGTGTCATCGATGAGGCTCACAGGATCGGCCAGGACCTAGCCAAGAGGGCCATTGAGTCCTTGTCCTTCCTCGAGAATGAGAAGAGGGAGACCTTCGAGGAGATCGCGGCCGTCATAATCAGCAGGATGGTCTAACCTCGGAGGGTTAAGCCTCAAGGTTTACAGCTAGATTTTGCCCAGCCATTCCTTTTGAAGGTTGGTTGTAACGATATGCGGTTGAGCGGGGAACTTACCGAGGGTACACTCCTCGAGAGACTCACCAGATTCTCCTGTCTCGTTTTGGTTGGGGGGCGGGAGGAGGAGTGTCATCTCCCCAACCCCGGGAGGCTCAAAGAACTCCTAGCGCCTGGAGCAAGGGTTACCCTGAGGAAGATTAGGAGCCAAAAGAGGAAGACGCGCTTCGACCTCATAGGCGTAAACCACAGGGATACGCTCGTCTCCGTGGATTCGAGGGTTCCCAACAAGCTCTTTCAGGAAGCATTCGAGAAGAAAGCTATGGAGGAGTTCGCCGCCTATGAATCCATCAAGCCCGAATATAGATATGGGGGGAGTAGGGTAGACTTCCTCCTCCAAGGACCCGGGAAGAAGTGCCTCCTAGAGGTTAAATCCTGCACCCTCGTCAAGGGTGGGGTGGCCCTCTTCCCCGACGCCGTCACGGAGAGGGGGACGAGGCACGTCTATGAGCTAGCCAAGGCCTTGAAGGAGGGTTATAGGGCAGCCGTTCTCTTCATCGTTCAGAGGCCAGACGCTGAGGTCTTCTCCCCCAACGATGAGACCGATGAGAGGTTCTCGGAGGCCCTGAGGGATGCTTGGAGGA
>JBHHXX010000031.1:0-23294 GCA_046757245.1 Candidatus Geothermarchaeales archaeon | reverse complement strand
TAATAAACGTAGCCCCTCGACGGTGGTGATCAGAACCTCTGCTTCAGATATAGGCTGATTGTCAGTAGCATTCTCAACGGAGACCCTTAGGTGGAAGAATCTTGTAGCGAACCTTAAGACTAAGGTGGTATCTTCCTGTAAAAAGATCTGTTCGGTCTCTACCCTGTCTAGGTGCCCAGACTCCAAGGTGTAGCTTCCCCTCGTGAGGTTGGCGAAAGTAGCCACACCTCTCTCATCGGTTCTATTATACAGGGTAAGGCCAAGGCTTGTTGAATACAATTTGACAGGGGCGTCTTTGAGGGGTTGGCCGTCTATCCAGACGACGTGAACCTCCAAAGAATAAGTCTCAGGAGGCTTGAAGGGTGGCTTAAAAGAGAAGGTCACGTCTCTATCGGAGTAAAACGCGATCCTCCTAGACTCACTTCCCAGCCCTGTGGTTACGGTGACGTTGTATATACCGGGCTGTAACGTGAAGGTGGCCTCGCCGCCGGCTCCCGTGAGAGATTCGGCTTCGACCTCCCCAAGCGTCGTAGAGACGGCCACCCTGGCGCCCGGTATAGGGGTGCCATCTACCGCGTTAACCACCCTTATCCCCAGTGCGTAGGGCTGGATTTCGTAGTTGAAAGTTAGAGACTCTCCGCTAGTGAGGTTTAAACCCTTGGCTCCTATGAACCAGTCTCTGCCATTCCATAGGAGAACCTCGACGGTGTATAAACCCCTCCTTAAGGGGAAGTCTATTCGGCCATTACCATCGGTGTATCCTTTAGAGACGAGGGAGTCCCCCCTCTTAACGGTTACATAGGCCCCCTCAGCACCCTCACCCTCATGGAGAACGATAACGTTTAGTATATGTACTGGATAACCGAAATAGAGGGATACGCCTGTATCTTGGGCCAACAGTATCTTCTGTGAGGTCTTTGTCTCCCCCCCATACGTCGCCTCTATTTGGTATATGTCGAAGGATAGGTGGAACACGGTTTCGCCTGGTACTTCTAGCTTTCTTTTCTCGATGGGGTTTCCGTATACGTCTTGAACGCTGACGGTTGCATTTGAGCCGGGGGTGGTTGAGTTATACACCCCCAACTTAACCTTGAATGCATGAGGATTCTTTATGATGCTATGTACCTCCTCCTCGTCGAGTTTGCCCTTATCAATTTTTGCCCTTATCAGGGTTACCTCATTTGGATGTAGATCGGTCAACTGGCGAGCGGTCTCTAAGGACGAGATCACCTCATCGTCCAAGGGGGAATCCGATTCAAAGACTCCACTCACAGAGAGCTCCACGAAGGCTTCCTTGAGGGCGCTAAAGGCCACAAACCTATCCCCCACAGATAGATCTAGACGCTTAGAGGCTCGAGTCCCAACAAGGGAGAAAGCCGGCTGGCTAAGTTCTGGCACGTCCCCCTCTACGATTGTCAGGTCTTGAAGCTCCAAGAAGCTGGGTGTGACGCCCCTCAAATAGGTGGGTTTACCATGGATAGTTATGCCGGTTATAACCTCTGGGCTGACGGAAAGTACACCGTCGATGCGACTCAAAAGATAAGACAGATAATGGTTAGTGCGAGAGGTGACTATGGTCTCCGCACCCTCAGAGGAGATGATAACAATGTCCTCCCTCTCTCCGAAATAGGTCTGAGTCATATTCTGAAAACTCTCTAGAAACGAGAGGGAAGAGGAGAAGAGGATGGACACCAGCATGACTCCAATAAGGGATAGAACCACCCTCCTCCTTGGGAAGATGGAGACCCTAATTAACGAGCCCCAATTCATCCTTTTCCCTTTTGTCCTCACCATTCTCAAACGCGCTCAAACATCGTTCTCGACGCCCTAATCGAGGGAATCGCCCCGCCAAGCAAACCCACCACAAGGGAGAGGGCCAGAGAAATCGCAATTACGGCTGGATCAGGGACTGGCTGTACATAGGCTATGGGCATCAAGAGGAATACGGCGATTGTTACGCCGTTGGATACGAGGACGGCGAGAACTACCCCAATCAGGCCACCTAGGGATGATAGTATCAATGCTTGAGTGAGGAAGACCTTCAAGACGTCTTGTCTTTTGGCTCCCAAGGCTCTTAAGAGCCCAATCTCCCACCGACTCTCCTGAACTATGGTCAACATGGTGTGATACACCGCTAAGAGGGCTATGGTGAAAATGGTTATGGATACAACCCAAAGAAGAATGATTATCTCATCCAACGACCTATCCACGAATCCCTTCATATCCTTCTGCAAGAGAATCTTCAGGTTGGGGTATGTTGATCTCAACCTATCGACTGCCTGATCGACCCCTCCATCCCCTCGCAGCTTAACCTCTAACAAGGAGATCTTAGAGCGCATATCGGGTCTTAAGTCACGTATCACCCCAAAAGCGGTTACCATATAGTGATCATAAGGACTAGGGGAGGGGCTGGTGGGGGATGAATCGAAGACCCCTACAACTTGAGCCTTCACGCTACGACCTTCTGAAGCTAAAGAAATCTCACTTCCAACCTCCAAGCCAAGCCTCTTTGCCAGTTGCTCTCCAACCATCACCTCGGACCCCGAGTCTATCGGCCTCCCATCAATTAACCTTATTGATCTAACCTCAGAGAAAGATTTGAATTCTACCCCGATTAATGTGACCGGTGTCGTCTTTCCTTCACTTGAGAAATAGGCTTGAGTGAAGATTTCGGGCGATAAAGCATATATGCTTCCATCTTGAATCTTGAAATCCTCATCTAATATACTCTCAGACATGCTTCCCGCGTTTCCATTCAACACGACTATGAGTTCAGAGGTCCCAACCCGGCCTGTAATGCCCTGAAACCGCCATAACAGGCCGTTGGTAACCGAGAACGAGGTGACGACGATCATCACGCATAAAGCCACGCTGGTAACGGCATAGTAACTCCTTGAGGTCTTGAATAAAAACGTCTTAAGAGCGATCCAAAGCAAGACATCCACCCTTTTTATGACCCTTCAAATATCGATAAACGGAATTTATGGAAACCGTCAGCTGTTGAAATAGGTGGCTTTGTCGCTTATTTGCCATAGAGTCTTCCTTCTTTAAGCTCCAGATGTCGGCTGCAGTATCCCCCGGCTGGGTGAGGATAGTTGGAGACCAATATCATTGTGACTTTATATTTTTCATTAATGGTCTTTAGGACATCCAAAAGGAGTATTGAATTTTCCTCATCTAGGTTTGATGTTGGTTCATCAGCAAGGATTATACCGGGTCTGTTTCCCAAGGCGCGTATGGCCGCGATTCTCTGTTGTTCCCCACTGCTCAACATGTCGGGGAAGCGTGTTGATAGGTCTACGAGGCCGAATGTTCTTAGCAACTCTTGAACACGACTATGCCTCTGTTTTTTGGGTACACCGGCCAGGGTTAGGGGTAGTTCGATGTTCTCGAAGACGGTCAAGGTTGGGAAGAGGTTCCAAGACTGGAAGATGAACCCTATCTCACGTAGGCGGATGCGAGCCAACTCCTCGTCTCCTAGATTGGTAATATCCTTTCTTAGGAGTTTTATCGTGCCCGAGGTGGGTCTATCGAGGCATCCAATGAGGTTCAGGAGAGTCGTCTTACCGCTACCTGAGCGCCCACTTATCAAGAGAAACTCCCCTCTATCGACGTGTAAGTCTATTCCCCTAAGAGCTGTTACCTCGTTGTAGAATCCCTTATTATAAATTTTATATAAACCGTGTGCCTCAATGACCCTGTCGGACACCATTTTTATGCTCTAAACCTTTTTCTCCAATAGTTTCACGACAATCCTTAATAATTATAGTATCTAAAGGGAGCAGCTGGGTCATAAAGTAGGTCTTAAGCACTCACGCAGAAGATATCTGATTTCTCTTTAAGAACCTTGACCCAAGCACGATGTCCGTTTTTATACCCTATACTTCTTCCCGAGGTTTTTCCAAAGTTTCAATCATTCTGCGTGTAATCCTCCCCATTCCATGCAACATAAGCGCAGCTATACTCAAAGTCAACCCTACTAGGAGGGAGCCAAGAGATATTATAGCTATGGGTATGCTAAAATATCGCGTTGCATTAAATAGCAATAGCATATATATTGAGAAGCCTACACCTATGAACACGAGCGTTATCCCCGGGATCCCCAGGAATTTTAAAGGACTCTCCTCGGTTATGATTCTCAAGGTCGTTTCTACTAACTCCAAACCATGAAATAGGGAGGATCTTTTCGACGTGTTTTCCAAGCCCTTATACCTAATGGTAATGGGCACTTCAACCACTCTTAATCCCCTCATGGAGGCCATGGACAGCTGCTCGATCTCCACACCATAACCCTTCGCCTCATACGATGCTACGGCCCTCAGAGCCGCTTTGGAGTAGGCTCTGAAACCGCTTTGGGTATCCCCGACATATAGCCCCTTAACTCCTTTGCCCAAGTAGTTTATCAACCTTGAACCAAGTCTCCTGTAAAACGGAGCTTCACTCTGAGATCCTCTCACATATCTTGAGCCTATGACTAAATCGGCTTCCCCGTTCACTATCGGCTCGATAAGCCTAGGCATCTCAGATGGATCATGTTGCCCGTCAGCATCCAACGTGACAATTATATCAGGGTTAACCTTCATGGCCTCCCTGAACAGAGTCTTCAACACCTCTCCCTTACCCCTATTCTTAGTATGCCTTAACACAGTCGCCCCCATCTTCTCAGCTATTTCAAAAGTCATGTCCACCGAGCCATCATCGCATACAAAAACTTTATCAGCGTATCTCTGAGTCTTCAAAACAACTTTGGCTATAGTTCTCTCCTCGTTGTAAGCCGGTATGCAAGCTACCACCACAGGCTTTTGAAGTACCATTCCTCTCACACCACCTTAAAAAACCCTATAATTCACGAGAGCCTCGGTGACACTCCCAACCGTCTGGAAAGCAATCTCCACCTCCAAGCTGAAACCCGTGGAGCGAAGATCCAGCCCCCACCCTATCCATCCTGAGGAGATACATAACCGAGCACACAATCAAACTAGAACATTTTGTGACCTGATCCCTAGAAGCCGACGTTACCAAAATCTCCATCAGCTAAATCTACGCATTTGATAACCTGTTGAGATGGTTAGAATGGCCAAGGAGGCCTCCCTAGGCCTCTTAAAGTATGAGACAGCTATGAAAGGAATCGTGAAGCGTAGAAGTAACTCCGTCAATTCGCTTGAATCAGGGAGGCTCCACGTCGTTTAATCGTGAAGCCTTCCTCTCCCTTTCTTATGCTTGTATACGAAAATCCACAGTACACCAAAAACCACCGCGAAGAGGAGGGCTATGAAGGGCGTATAGATCATGGGAACCGGGGCCGCCTCTACGTTTAAGATACCCATTGAGCTATTGCTCTCGGCGTATTTTGCGCCTCCACGATACATAGCCTTGACTTGAAATAGGCCGGCTTTCACGGGGGTATATGTAGTCGACGCGACGCCGTTCAAATCGCTGGTCGCTGAAGCCATTTTGACACCATCTATGAAGAAATCGATGCTCGCACCATGTATTGGTTTTCCATCTTCGTCCATGAGCGTTGCCATTATCGAGACTTGCTCCCCTTGGGTTGCTTTCGGCGGGAGACCTAGGGTCAGCGTCGTCGAGATCTGGGGTGCCCAGAAGGTCACGCTTATGGCGTTAGATTCAAAGATGGTTATCCCGTGGGCGTCGCCGCTTATCGACTGGACGGTATAGCCGTATCTTCCCGCGGTGTTCTTTGTTAGGGTGTCGTTCAATACTACCTCCCCGTCGAAGATGGTGCCATCGTATTCATAGACCGCGTTGACATCTATTGTCGCAGTCTCACCCACGTTGATGCGTGGATCAGGAACGGATAGGTTGATGCTCACCCTATCAAAGATGACTTGTATGGTGTTTGATGTGAACGCTGTTAAGCCATAGTTGTAATCATTGATGTCTTTTGTGGTGTAATGCCATTTGCCCACGGCGCTCTTGATCGTGTCATCATTTAAATTTACCAGCCCGACTAAAGGGGTGTCATCGTACTCATAGAAGGCTCTCCACGTTATTGTTGCGTTGCTTCCAACGTCTATCCGCTCATCCCCCGCGCTCAACGTAACACTAACCCTGTCCCAGATGATGCTGGGGTTTGGCGCCGTCTGTTGACATTCTATGGCTCCGCCGACATCAATGCTTGTGACCACCCATGTTTTTTTGGTTACGTATTCGTAATTGTCTTGGAAACTTATCCAGCCTGAGGAATCGACCGTATAGCCCGTTCCATTCACATATATGACCCCGCTTCTTACGTCAGAGCCGTCAAGACCCCTGGCGGCGTGGAAGTAGATGGTTTGAGGAGAACCCACATCCGCTCTCTCATCGCTCACAAGGGATCGATCGATGATCACCGTGTGCTCGATGGCGTATCGGGCCGCGGAGATGATCATGCTGTTCGTCTTGTCGCTTAGGAAATAGTTGATTTCCATGGTGGTGTCTTCGTGTATGCCCTCGTGGAACCCCTCGCTCGTCTCGATCACGCGGCCGTGTTGATCTCTGAAATTGAGTAGGTTGTCGAGGAGGGTTTGGGTGTATTCAGTCGAGTATATCGCGTGGTAGGCGAAGACCACCTTCGTGTATACCGTGGGAGATACATCGGAGATGAGGATACCGCCGAGTTGCCGTACGACCCAAGTCTCTCCCAGACCAGTGACGATCCACTCATAGACATAGTAGTAGGGATGCAGGAAGCTGCCCTCGCTGAAGGCCGTCCACTTACCCGTTGCCTGATAGCGCCTCTCTTGAGCTTTATAGGCTCTATCACAATATTCTCTGAAGAGGCCGCCAAGTTCGAGCTCAATGACCCCGTGAAGTAGGGGCTCAGAGTTCATCCACGTGACTGGGAGCATGTCGCCATACACATCTACCACCTCGCCCCGGATCTCCTTCTCCCTGACGACCTCTATCGAACCGAGGGCCTTAGCCAACCGGGGCGTGTCGAAGCCGAAGGCCCTGAAGCCCTGGGCGGAATAGTACTCGTAGAAGAGGGAACCCGACGGCCCCCAAGCCCCCCCATGTTCGGCAACCTTCGAGTAGTTAGTCTTAACGTGTACGATGTAGTCTATGGTCGATGCCAGGGCTGGATGATACTTCTTAAGTAAGTGTAAAGCGACCAACAGTCTGCCGGAGTCTGAGGGGCCTGTAGCGTTTGCTCCACTCCTGGGCTCCCCAGTATCTGCATTGTACCATGCGTATGGGACGCCGTCGGACATCAACTGGCGGTTCTCAAGGAAACTCAACACCTTGTCTATCCTATCTGCTGCTCCCCACTCTCCGTCCCTCGGGAGTATGCCGATTCTTTCAGCATCGACGATGGCTATAACATAACCCCCGAGATCCCATTCAGTGAACCACTTCCAAGTGGTTGTAGGATAAAGTAGGCCAGTGGTAGGGGATACCCCCACGCCGGGTAGGAAATATCTCCAGGCAGTGGTGGCCCAGCGTATCCAATCTTCCTTTTCATAAGAAGATGGTGGGCTTTCTTCCTCCTCAGATTGGATATTGAGGGCCTTATAGAAGCTTGGAAAATCGATGATATCCCCATTGTAAGGAATGGTGCTTGACCGCGCTAAACTATAATCACCATGCTCCTTTTGCCACAGCCAATCGACCTCAAACACTAAACTCGTGTCGATCTGATTGTCTGGGTTGGTCATGTCTTTTCTAGGATCGATGAACGCCTTCTTTGACAAAAACTTATCGGCTCTCTGACTGCCATAATCAACAAAGCTAACAACGTGATTGGCCTTACTACCCCTGAGCAACCTGGCGATGCGATAATCCCTATCCATATACCACTCAATGCTCCAGCCAACCACTTCGGGAAACTCGCTCCAGTTGCTACCCTTATATGTGAAATGATAGACAGGTGTGTCGCTGTATGCATCCCTAAACAAACTGACGTAGTCTTTGACCTCCAAAATGCTAAAGTCGCTGTAAACATCACCATACACATCCTTGAAGAAACTTTCTAGTTGATCAGAGTTGATTCTGTACAGCCAATCAAGTTCTAACCACATAGGTGTGAAGTAAGGATAATTGTGGCTAACATATTTTATGTTTTGGTTATTTGCCACACCTAGATGTGACCAATTATCGATCAAGTGGTTGTTGTCAAAATGGTAGCGAAGGGTGGGGCTGATGGCAAAACTGGGCAGCATAACCACGCCGCTGTTATCACTCCCATTCCGCGCTGGAACCATGTGATTCCCCCTACTTGCATAGTAGGGGAACGGAATGGCACCCCTCTCCGTTATAAAATCGATGTTAACTTGGTCCCAAACATATCCGACAGCATAGGTGATTTCGTATTTTTCCCTGGCGTATAGTAGAGTATAAGTATCAGGCTGAAAGTCGAAGAAGCCTTTGGGATAATCGCCGAAAACGCTCCGGAAAGCCTTAAAGTATTCATCGACATAGACTTCTCGCTCACTGAGGCTACGTCTTTGCATATGCCAAAAATAAGGAATGTACTCAGCGCTAAACCTACTGGTAGCTTTATAGATGATTCCTAATTCGGTTTCATTATCGCTATTAATAACAAACGTAACGTTGTAGGCACCAACAGAGTCCAGTAATTCAACGGTCTTACTCAGCACAGCCTCGGAGCCATTAACCTTAAACAAGGTATAGGCATAACGAGGCAAATCGTAGACTACGCCTTTGCCATTTTTTTTCTTGGCTTGAGAGTGTTCTTGCGCGTAGCGGGCCGCGTTGATAATTATTGAATTTGTTTTGTCAGACAAGATGTTCACGACTTCACCCTCCTCGGTTATTCCCTCGAGGAATCCGTTGCTGGTTCGAAGTTGATGTTGACCCAGAAGTGTGTCCAAAAGAACTTTTGTGTAATTGGTTGCGTATATCGCGTGGAAGCCGAAGGCGGCTTTCGTGTACACTACTGAAGCTTCGTTTAACCTTTTCATCTGATCTGGTTCCATGATTGTCCAAGTCTCTCCCGTATCACCCCTTACTATCCATTCATAAACATAGGGATAGGTGTGGGGGTAGTTGCCCTCGCTGAAGGCGGTGGGCCTCCCGGTTGCGTAATAACGTTTCTCTTGAGCATTGTAAACTCGGTGAGCGTATTCCCTGAACAGGCTATTTAGGTCAAGTTCTAGTGTGCCGTGGATTATAGGTTCGGAAGTTACCCATGTTAAGGGGATCTCCTCGTCATAAATAGAGATAAACGGGCCCCTTGATAGTTTATCCATTTCTCCTAGGGATTTAGCCACTGCCTCATAGGTGTCGAAGCCAAAGGCCTTGAAGCCCTGAGCTATGTAATAACGATAGAAGTCGCTCCCCCAAGAGCTGGAGGGATCGGTAACGAGTTTGGTGTAGTTGTGTTTCTCGTAGACGATGTGGTCTATGGTGGGGGCTAAGTCGGGCCTATGCTGCTTGAGGATAGACAAGGCGATTAAGAGTCTACCAGAGTCTGAGGGATTAGTGGGACCAGAGGACCTATCGGGCTCCCCGCTTTCAGCGTAATATGCCCAATATGGCAATTGATCGCTCGTCAATTCCCTGGCTTTGAGGAAATCCAGTATCCTATCTATCCTATCTTCGGCATCGGGTCCATCTTGAATTATGCCAAGTTTGTCCGCGTCAATGATCGCTAGGATATAGGATGCAAGATCCCAGTCTGTGAATTTATGCCAGGTAAGCGTAGCGTAGTGCAACAAGGTGTCGGGATTTACGCCCACCCCGGGCTGGTAGTACCTCCACGCGGTCTCCGCCCAGTCTATCCACGTGTTCTTCTCCGACGTCTCGATGTTTCGGGGAGTTCTCAACACCGTATAAGCGAGAAGAGAAAGGACGATGAACACGACCAAAGTAAATGCAAGCTTTCTCCGTGACGATCGACTCTTCACCTTAACTTTTTGCGACTTTTGCTTTGGATGATGAGACATAGAAGCAATAATCATGAGGTATCTTCATCTTTGGAGACGTAGATTCTTCGTTGAGGGCACGGTTTTCCACAGTCTGTGGTCTTTTCCCAAAAAGCAGTCGAACACAGATATTATATTCGCCAAGGCTTCGAGGAGTATTGAGCAAACTATTTTAAGATAGTCCTTGAACGGCCTCTTCGTTAACTCACCGAATATAATTTTAAATGATTCTAGCGGATTTTTGAAGATCATCATCTCCAGTGTGTTCGGATAATTCCCAAGCATTTTTAACAGCTGTCTATGACCATAAAGGACCCTTCTCCTCTGCCTTATGTAGTCGGGGATGGTCCTGGGACCCATGATGTAAACGATCGATTTTTGTTCATACATCACTCTATACCCCATTTTCCGTATGGCCATTCCTATGTATGCATCGTCGTTTATCACGTTCACAGGAATATGTCTGATTATTCGGTTTTTAATCGCGAACATGTTCCCAGCCAGATGCATAAGCGTTCCCTTAGCGTCTTCATGTGCCATCGTTCTATTGTGCAGACTCCACGTGAAATGTGGGATGAAGTTACGTAGCCCCTTTGTCCTATTTAGGAGGAGCACAAGTGAGTCGGCAGCCCCAACGTCCCCTTTGATGTCATTTGCCAATAGGGCTAATGAGCCCCTTTCCGGGTGGACGTCCGCCGACATCATCACTAAGACATCGCCTCTAGCCTCCCTAAGGATAATGTTCTGGGCGTGTGTCTTTCCATTTCTTTTCTTTTCCACGATCAGATTTACCCTCGCATCCCTCTCGCAATATCGACGAACCACATCCACTGTGCCATCTGTGCAACCTGATGAAACGACGATTATCTCTATGAGTTCCTGATTTGGTAGCAGTGGTTGGCTTAGAAGGTTGCTTAGTATATTACCGATGTTCGTTTCTTCATTATACGCACATATCCCTATGCTAATTGTGGTGGTCAGCTTTCTTTTCACCGAATAGCTTGTGAGTTTTTCATAAAGGAATTACACTTTTCGCTTCGATCGATCGGTAAACCCTTTCAATCTGATCCGCGATTACGTTCCAAGTATAGTTTTCCAAGGTCTTCTGGTAACCATTTTCACCGAGACGTTCACGCAGCTCTCGATCCTGAAGCAAGGTTATTATTTTTTCAGCCAATTGTTCCTCATTGCCGAAGTCCACCAATAACCCATCAATACCATCCTCTATGACATTCGGAACCGCCCCTGAGCGCGCACCTACAACGGGTTTTTTCATCATCCACGCTTCAAGGTAGACCGATCCAAAAGACTCCACCCTAGAGGGCATGACTAATATGTCCGATTCAGCCAGAGCGTCTATCTTCTCTCTCTCTTCGACGACGCCTAAATCGATCACGCGGTCCTCATGGTCTCGAAGAAAATCCTCACACCGATCGTCTAAGGCTTTCTCAGCTCTAATTTTTATGCTTCTTCCAGGCCCTATTAAGACTAGTTTTGCATTTGAGAAACGCTTCCACACGTGTTTCATGGACATTATAACGTTATGGTAGCCTTTGTCGTATTCTCTTCTACCTAAGTAAAGCACTAGAAAACAGTCTTCGTCGATGCCGAGTCTTCTTTTCAGGTCGTCTCCTCTGGCTCTCATATACCTTTCCGGTTCAATCCCCAAACCTACAACGTATATTTTCTTTTTAGAAATCCCTCTAACATCGAGTTCTTTCTTCTCATAATCGGTATTGACGATTAACGCATCCGCATCTTTCATTATCTTGTAGAAGGATTGGCATTCATAAGAGGCCACGCCCACGTGGAAGTCAGGCTTTATGATCAGCGGCTTACCCGTTAGCTTCGCAACTAAATACGCGATAGCAGGAGTGGACCAAGGCAGCGTAGACCCCACCACTAAGTCCCATTCATCTCTGTGTAATAGAATCGATATTAGCATCTGTGGCATGAAGGGTAGCGTAAGCCATCTAAAGAAAGGGGTGATTTTTCCCACACCATAGAATCTATCAAGCCTATTAATCAAGACAGCAAGATTTGATATGGCAGAGCCCACAAAGCGTGAAAGAAAGGAGAGGGTTTTGCCCCCATTATCGTAACTGAAAGGTGGAAATAAGCTTTGAAAACGATAAACCCTAACCCCATTGATGATCTCAAGGCCCGGTTTCGTCTTTATCAGAGGAGTTAAACTTACGATGTTCGACGTAAACACCGTCACGTCGTGTCCCCTTTGCGACAAATTTTCTGAAAGATTTTTCATATACTCTTCTAAGCCGCCGATGAACGGGTGATAAAACTGGAGGATGTGGAGGATGCGCATTCTCGTTAGCCTTTAGCCAGCCCCATAGCCTGCTTCTGATCTAATAGAAAGCTAAGCAAGCCCAAAGTTGTGGCAAAGGCTTTCAAAAAAAGAAAAAGAAGGCATCCCACGGTTAATTGTGGCGTTTCACGGAGGTTTTTTAAAGCTTCCCACAATACCAAAAAAGCCTTGTTGAACAGAGAGAGAAAGGGCCCATTCCGCGTTTGATTCAAAAACTTGTGCATAAATTTGCCATACCGGAAGTTCTTAATCACCATCTTTCTGATTGAACTCGGCTCATTATGAAATATTCTTGATTTACACCACGCTTCACCCACGCCAAGAGACCTCAACCTTCTGTAGAACTCATAATCCTCTCTCCAAACCAAATCTTCGTTCAAAAGGCCGGCGGAACTCAAATATTCCTTCACGAAAAAACGAGGAACGCAATCGAATAGCTCATGTCTTCTCTCTCTGACTTGCTCGTCTACCCTTAGGTGGCAGTTCTTCCAAAAGGCGGAGCATGAACCCCAAAAATTGGATCCCATAAAAACTTCTGGTATGAAAACCATGCCTGATTTACCATTCTCACACAATTCAACACATTCAAATACGACTCTGCTCTCCAGGAATTGATCTGAATCGAGGAAGAGTACGTAATTACCCAAAGAGTTCCTTATACCAACGTTCCTGGCAGAAGATCTGTTGCCTCTGTGTATTATCACACGCACACCAAATTCCTTGGCTATCTCAACCGTTGAATCTCTGCTATGATTATCTATGACGATGATCTCGTGGTGAGGATAGCTCTGGTGTTGGATCGAGGCTAGACACCGCCTCAAGGTGGCGCTCGAGTTATCCGTGGGAATGACTACAGATACAATACGGTTCTTGGTCGACAAATCTCCACCTGCCACTTCATCTTGCACTATAAGCGAAGTTATAATTAGACTCGAATGCTAGGTAGAGTCAAAGAGACAATTAAGATTGAATAGCGAAGAGATAAGCGTCACCTATGTTCTTGATTAACTTGAAATTCCTTTCATTGGAGAATGCCGCAGGATTCCACTTGTGACTCGACTCCCACCAGTAGGTGGCTTGAGAGCCCACATATACGTGTGTCACGTTGAAACGCTTCATTAGGCTGTATGTGGTAGCGTTCATAATTCCCTGTTCTATCAAACCCGTGAGTTTCTGGTAGGAATACGAGCGCTGATCCGCTGTGAAGGGAAATACGACTCTATGATGGGAGATGCTGGGTATGAACGTTCCAGGTTCGTATGGATTTATTAAAACTACTGCGTCGTAAGGTAGGTCGTCCCTCATCCAAAGCATAAGATCCTGATCATCCTGAGTCGTCACCGCGAATACGCGGTATGCGCCGGTGAGGGTCTCTCTGTCCAAAACAACCCTGCTGTATACAAAGGGGCCAAACATCACAAAGAATATTAAAAATAAGGCTGCCAGCGACCGCCCCGCGGAAGTTCTACCCGACTTTTTGATGAAAGGCTTAATGAGGGGTCTCCAAAGGGCGTTGCCAGCGTGTTGAGGTTTGTTCAAAGCCGAGTATAGGTATACGTTGAAAAGCGCCACGAGTAAATAGAAGGGTATAAACGCGATGATTCCCACTGAGCCGTGAGGTATGATCCCCCAGATATCTTGAGGTAGATATGACAAACAAATCAGGATTACAGATGAGCAAAAAACAACTAAACCAACATAGTCTCTACAGTGAGAGCTCCTGAGGAGGTCGCGACATTTTATCAATATCGTGACTCCACTAATAATTAGTAAAAAGGCGAATCCCCAACGTAGAAGTGGATATGGGCTGATATTGTCGAAAATCCACTTAAACTGCAAATCCAGCGAGAGTCGGGGCTCCGAATAACCCATAAAATCCGGTGGAAGCCCTATGTTGTGACCCGGATAGTGGTAAAACGCGATGAACCTATAGAGAAAGGGGCTTAGAGGAAGGAGGCTGAAGGCAAAAATACCTAGGTAACCACCTATTTTGGCCCGCAATTTCATGGGATCTCTGAAGAACTGGAGAACAAGCCATAATATCATCGAAACTATAAGCGTTTCATAGTATGCGAGCTGTATAGATGCAAGATAACCAAACAATACCCCCACTATTGCATACTCCCACCATTTGGGGTTTGAATCCCATACGTATGAGAACAGGCCAAGGCAGATGAGAAAAAGGGGGAAGCCGAGCACAAAGGGATTGCCACCCCAAGTGACATACAGGGGCCAAGCTGACACAAAGGCCATCACGAAGGAGAGGCTCAAGCCGAGATGCCCTTCGGAGCTTATTTGATGCTTCTTGCCTAAATGGTATGCTGCGAGTACAGACATCGCGCTGAAAAGAGGAGTAATGTAGAAGACGGCTTTTGGAGGCGGATACACCAGAATATGACTTGCATAAGCAAATACAGCGTGTGAAGCCTGAGGGTAGATTATGGCCGCAGGGACATATGGACTGTGAGTTTCAGGTATCCCCTTGTTTTCCAGTATTAATTGGACGAAAAGGGCGTGGAGGGAGGTATCATGTATGCTCCCAAAAATAAAGTTTGTAACCGCGAGTATCTGAATCCAGAGAACCATGATAAACATCGCAAAGACCAACAGAGGCACCTTTTTGGATGACAAATAATCATTGATTTTGACGCGGACGAGTTTATCGAAGGGGAAGATTTTCTTTATGGTTTTGAGTTTGTCCCGATGCAATAGGATTGAAAGAATTATGCCTATAACAACGAGCCCCCACGAAATAGCCACATCGAAGAGGCCCAATGGAATCATGGCAACCGTGTATACAATCAATCCTCCTAAGTAGACATCGGTGACGTATGACTGCATGAGATCTAGCTTTCTGAAAAAGCTCGAGTGGTGAGCGAAAAGAAATCTTAAGGGCTCCCCTATGATAGATAGAAAAAGGGAAATGTAAAGAAGTTGGATAAAAATTATCAAACCCTTTCCATCCACGAATTATTCAACCCAATCGTTAATGGTATTTGATCCGTGGAAGATCTCCACTTCAATCGCCGATAGTAACGGTGCCTGTTTTCATCGTTCTCGTCCACTTCCTGGGTCTTCTCAGGATTACCTGTGTTAGCGCATGTGTGGCTATGAGTGTTTGCAGAATCCAATAGGCATAAATGAACGGGATCCAGAGGAGATTCCTTATCTTCCTAGGCTTAGACATATGAACCAACACCAGGCCGACTAACAGTAGGGTTACCACCATCAGCAGCGTTGCCGTGTAGGCTAGGGCTCCCAAGACCGGGTTCGCCCGAATAGGGAATAGAAACGTCATCGATGTGGTTAGATAGCTGAGGAAGCACAGGACGAGCACGTAAGGACCCAGAAGCGTGACCTCCACGTCCAGGTTAAGTCTACTCATCTTGGTGAGCAACCTACCATACTTTATGGTGGTCTCCATGTAGCCTTGGAACCATCTCATCCGCTGCCTAATCAGCTGGGTTATGCTGGTCGGCGTCTCCTGCCACGACTCAACGTCCACGGCGAGTTTGACGGTGTAGCCCCTCTCGTTGAGCCGAACAGTCATCTCCACGTCCTCAGCCAAGGATGATTCATCCCACCCCCCAAGCTCCTCCAAGACCTCCCTCCGTATGAATTGGCAGCTCCCCGTGAGGGGTACGAAGAGGTTGAGGGCATCCCTACCCAACATGACGCTTTGAAACCACGCAGCCTCTTCGCGTGAAGCAATCTTGGTCAACATATTCTCCTCAGCGTTAATAGAGTGCATAGTGCCCTGAACAGCGGCCACAGACGGGTCCCTAAAATAGTTTGCAGCCCTCAATAGAATGTCTGGATCAGGAACGTTGTCAGCATCGAAGACCGCAACTATCTCCCCCTTCGCATGATCAAGGGCGTGGTTTAAGGCGCTCGGCTTCCCCCTCGAAAGACCTTCCTGAAATAGCCTTATTTGGCGAGGGTATTTACCGGCGTATTCCATACATATCTTCGCCGTGTTGTCCGTTGACCCGCCCTCTACAACGATGATTTCCCTCTTCCTTGGGGGGTAATTCACCTTTAGGAGGGCCTCCAAAAGGCGACCAATGACTGCCTCCTCATTTTTCGCCGGAACAATTACGGAAAACCTAGGTAAATCCCCGGGGTTAATATCTTTCAATCTCAGACTTCTGTACTTCGTTCGTTGCCTTATTCCAACCGTCAAGATCGGTACGTTGTAGAGTACCCACAGATAGATTAAGAGTAGAATGCAGATAGATATTATTTCGATCAAAGAAAAAACTTTACGCCGAAGAGCGCGTAACCCTTATGCCGGAATCCTTTGACTCGTAGGCGTGGCCTCCTCCTCATTCAGGGTGAGGAGGACTATCGTTGCCAGATCCTTATCGACCAAAATCCTTTCGCGAATGAATTCTTGAGGCTGAGTAGTCAGCGGTTACTCTAATGCCTTTAGGTGATGTCTTGCCACAAAGAGTACATCGACGTCGCGGCCATGGATTCTGTTGCCATCCGGGATCCGCAATTTCCCTCAGTCAGCTCCCCGCCTTATGGGGCGACTTTGCCTAGAATTCTTTTTTGTGATGTTCAACGCCTCTCGAGTCTCAAGCTCAGCCAAAAGCTTCTCGATCTTCTCTAGGCACGCCTCGCGTATGAAGGCCGCCCTGCTGGGCCAGTAGCCGAACTCCTCGATGAGCTCGTCGATCCGCTCGACGACGGCCTGGGGCAGGGAGATCGATGCGTACCTAACTAGCTTTTCTTTGCGTTGTCTCAAAATAGACCATGGGAGCTCTGTTTCTTGTCTTCAAGACTTACAAGCATTCGCCTCATCATGTCCATGTTTGCGAACTCGCTCCTGTTCTCCTATACGCTCCAGCCCTTGTGGATGACGTTCAACCCCAGATATAATATGTAGTTCGAGTCCCTCAGCCAGGCCTTGAGCTGAGGACACCACTCGAAGATGCCCCTCTTCCGGTATTGGACTCGCATCTCCTCGGCCTTGACCAGTCCGGCCTGGATTATTCGGGTTTTGACGGTGGCTTTAAGCTTCTCGACGATCTCGAGGATCATACCCACAACTTTCGCGTTGACTATCCTACCCTTCACCCTAGCATACCACATGCATGCCCTGTAGAAGCTCTTCGTCACCTGTTTGAGTCCGCGCCAATTTCCATTCCTCAACCCTTTGCGTTGAAAGCTTAGGAGATCCTCGAAGCTGAGAAAACACGCCGCCGAAGACACCCGTTTCGTTATTAATCCATCATACATAGCGAATCTATAGAGGAACTACACTCTACATGTTTATAAATGTATCGAATATAGATACGTAAATGTATCGAATATAGATTATCTTCGTCTTTGTAATAAGTGTGATGGACGAAATTTCTACAAGCTATGTTATGAAGAAAATAGGTGATTTAACCCTCAAATGGCCCCAAATGTGCCATTTCTATTCTTGGCTTTGAAATAAATTGTTTTTCAACATTTTAGCCATAAAATAATCATATTTATGTATAGGTCCGATGTGCGGGTGAAAGCCGATTTTTTGTTATTAAATATAAAAGGGGAATTGATGAATCAGCTCACCGTAGTTGGCGGGCCCGACGGGATTTGAACCCGCGACCCATCGGTTAAGAGCCGATTGCTCTACCTAGCTGAGCTACGGGCCCCCTCCACATACAACTAAATAGAGAAAAGATAATTAAATTTTCTTAAGGATATATTAGCCAATACGCGACCAACCGTTTATCCACTAGTTTCGATGATTCAGGCTGAGGATTTCACGTCATGACGCTTCGTTCAAACTAATTAATTTGTACGGCCAAACATCTTATCGACGGTGAAAGCTATGCTCCTCATAGTGGGGCTTGGCCTCTTCGGATTCGGGGGCATAAGCCTCAGGGGACTTGAGGCGGCCAAGGGGGCAGAAAAGGTTTTTTTGGAGGCCTACACCAGTCCCACAGAGATCGACATCGAAGAGCTCCAAAGGATTCTGGGGAGAGAAGTAAGCGTCCTAAAGAGGGAGGACATCGAGGAGAGGGACATAGTCCTCAGGGAGGCCGAGGAGAGCGACGTAGCCTTACTTTGTCCAGGAGACCCCCTGATCGCCACAACCCACATCAGCCTGATCATCGAAGCCCGGAAGAGGGACATAGAGACGAGGATTTTTCACGCGGCCTCCATATACACCGCGGCCATGGGGGAATCGGGGCTCCACATCTACAAGTTCGGGAGGACGGCGACTCTCCCCATAACAGGAGACTTCCTCCCCTTCTCCGTCTACGATTGCCTAGCGGAAAACGTGGAGAGGGGTCTACACACGATCCTCCTCTTGGAGCACGACGTGGAGAGAGGAGAATTTCTCTCCGTTAGAGACGCGTTGGGGATGCTCCTCAGGATGGAGGGTGAGAAGAAGAAGGGCATTGTGAAGGAGGATCAAACGGTCATCGTCCTCTCCGGCCTCGAGAGTGGAAAGGATATTAAGGTGGCCGCAACAATCAGGGAGTTGGCGAGGATGGAGTTTCCGCCCCTACCCACCGCGTTGATTGTCCCGGGCAAAATTCACTTTATGGAGAGGGAGGCCCTGGAGGTGATTCGGGGAGGAGTGTGAGATCCGATGAACGAAGACATCACCCAAAAGGTTTTTAAGGAGATTCTCTCCGGGATCGAGAGGGCGCGGATCAAGAACGAAGAAATCAGCGAGGAGACCTTAGCCAAAAAATTATCCCTACCAGCTGAAGAGGTTAAGGAGCTCATAGCAGCCTTGGTGGAGAAGGGAAACATCCGCCTCGAAAGACCCCTACTCCTGACGGAGAAGGGGAGGAAAAGGTTGAGAGTTGGACTGATAGGTGGGGTTTTTGACATCATTCACGCGGGACACATCGCCACCCTCAGGGAGGCGAGGGATAGATGCGACTTATTGGTAGTCGTTATAGCCCGGGATAAGACCGTGACCGCGCTTAAGGGAAAGGAACCCATCAACGATGAGGGCTTACGAAGAGAGATTGTGGAGGCCCTGAAGCCCGTGGACGCCGCGGTTCTGGGGGATGAAGTCGATTACACCAAGCCCTTGACCCACGTGGACCCAGACGTCATCTTCCTCGGATACGACCAAGAACTCCCGGAGCAACTCGAGGCTAGCAATATGGGCTATGTGGTGGAGAGAATCAAAGCCCACGTTAAGGGAGCAAATACCTCCAAAATGATAGAGAAAATCAGGGGGAAGGGGTCATCATAAGGTATCCGTGAGATAAACTTTAACGCGCACCAATTCCCCATCCTTTAACCCCAGCTTCTCCCTCAGATTAAACGGTGATATAACCTCCAACACATCGGATCCATAGGCTGTTCTAGAGGCGATGATGACGGCCCCAGGCGTCTCCTCGTTTATAAGGGCCTTGAAAACCTTGACCTCCCCATAGCTACGCTCCACATCCTCAAATCCAAGGATGTGGATACCCCTCAAACCCCTCAGCCTTGTGTTCAGCCTAACGAGATTGGGGTCTTCCAGTCGGACGTTCAAGGTTCCGGGGTAGGGGTCGAAGCCCAGGCGACGATAGAACTGCTTCCGGTAGCCCCTCTTCGACATATAGTAGGCCCCCTCCCTGAGGCCGCCGAAAACTTTTCCCTCAAACTCGAAGAAGCCCGGGTTGTTTAGCGCCCTAGTCAAATCCTCTCTAAGCCGTAGGAGCTCTATCAGCGCCTCATCGGTGAGCTTCAACCAAATCACTCCTTCCCTGATCTCCTTTTCTATGTAGCCGGAGTCGTGGAGCTCGTTCAATATGCGGGAGGATGATTGTTGAGAGACCCCGAACAGGGTTGAGAGAAAGGGCGTAGAGGCCCTCACAAACCTATCCTTCGCCCCGATCTCCATGAGCCTCATGAGGTATAGGAGTTGAGCGTGCTTCTTCACCCCACGCACCTCCTAGCTACTTCGTGGGCAAGCCTCGTCGGCAGAGGGATGCCGTCCAAGACCTCGCCGCACAACTTTAGCGTTGACTCAAGACTTATTTTATGCGCCGGGCTAACAAAAAGTTTTTTTCCGTCCCTTTTAGGCGTGAAGGTGAACCCCACCGGATCGCCGTCGAGGAAGATTGTTTCCACCCCTCCCCTAGTTCTAATCTCTCCGCAAAGAAGTTTTTTCGCGATTCCTATGGTGGGCTTATCGAAGTAGAGACCTATGTAGCACGCGAGACCGCTCCTGAATGGGTGTAGGATCCCATTAGCATCAACAACGATGAGGTGTTTGGGGTGAAGCACCCTCGAGAGGGCCTTGATCATGGGCACGGCCTCCCTGAGGAAAAGAAGGGTGGGAACGTAGGGGAAGTGAACCCTCGTCCTCACGCACACGCTTTCAACGACCTTTCCGAGGGGGAGGTCGTACACTACGCTTGAGCCAAAGGCCTCTGAGCCCCTGTAGGAGACGTCTACACCACAGACATATCTCATCGGGGGCTGTGGCTCACCCGATAAGTCGATGCTCTTAGAAACCCATCTGAAAAATCTCCCGGCTTTGCGTTGCATTCCCTTAACGTCTTCCCTATTATACGCCAATGGTTTTAGACCCCCGATGAGGGTATTAGGTTTGTTGAATCACCACTTATCTTTTAGGCGTCTTGAGAGGCTAAAGGCTTTCTCTATCCTAGGCGTGGCTAGGATCCCCTCGATCTATCTCTCCCTCGTATCCTCACCCTCACCCACGTCTTGACCCTTAATCTTCCTACTCACCCTCGAAAGATATAGATTCTCTGTGGAGCGCTCTATCTGGTTGCGAACGATGTCCAGCCTCTTCTTGAACCCGGGGAGCATCGAAACCCTGATGTCCAATCCCACCAAGGCGGAATAGATGCGCTTCATTATCTTCAAAGCAGTCTCCGCCGCCCCGAAGTCTCCCTCTATGAGGGCATCGAGGAAGAGGCGCCTAAGCTCCCCCGCGAAGTCCAAGATGCCCATCACATAAGATACGGGCTTTAACTCCATCTCGCCGAAGACGTCGTCAGGCGAGACGGAGCACGCAAAGGAGTAGGTTAACACGGCCTCAACAAACTCACGCTGCCCGCTGTCGAGGATCTTCCTAAGGAGGGAGACATCTTTACCCCTTTCGACGTCTTCCTCTACTCCCAAGAGCTGTGACCGAGCCCTCAGAAGGTATTGAAGGGCCTCATCAAACCTCTCGGCGTGGACAGACTCGATGGCCTTAGAGGAGTTGAATATGATCTCTCGGTTAACCTTGAGGACTTCCTCCCTTGCGGACTCGAGGCTCTGGAGGCCGGGGAGGATCTCCTGAACAACGCCGTCTATGTAGGTGAGAAAATCTTCTCTCTTCATTTCATACCCCAATCCTTGAAGGCTTTCCCTTTCTGGAGAGCAACATTACGCGACTATCAGCGGATTCATCCACTAAGTCATAGCCCGAACACCTCGAAATCTCAAGGGCAAAGTTTTTCACTTCGCAATGTAGCGGCATGTTACCTCTCTTCAAGCGCCTTTGAGAAAAGCCTACGTGCATATAGGCCTTGGCCTCAACGAAGAGGGGTGAGGCCCCCTCAATGATCCGAGCGTAATCCTCAGGGTTCTCCATGTTCACACCCTTCACCAATGTCAGTCGAATAACCGTTCGCGTGGATAGAGAGGGCAGAAGCCTCAAGGTCTCCATCAGCCTTTTCCAAGCGTTGTTAACCAAGGGCCTCCCTATCAAGCGGAACGACCTCTCATCGGCCGCTGGCAGAGTCACATAGAGTTGAGTGGGCTCTTCCCCCAAGTTCTCCAAGGTTTTGGGCATCGTACCGTTGGTGACGAGAAAGGTGGTGAAGCCTCTGCGTTTAAACCCCTGAATCAACCCGTCTAGGTGGGGGTAAAGCGTGGGCTCCCCCGCCAAACTTATGGCTACGTGCTTGGGGTCTAAGGCCTCCTCAAACTTCCTCTGCTCCACCCTACCCTTGAGAACGAGGTCCTTATACCCAGATAAGATTCTCCTCTGCTCCTCGACGCAGCCCTCCACGATCGGCTCCGGGGGGTCCCAGGAGGGAGGGGAGAGCTCGTTCCAGGAGACGCCTATGTCTTGGGGTTGAACCCTCCAACAGTATAGACACCTCAGGCTGCAGTAAGCCGATGTCGGAGACATCTGAACGCATCGATGGGCTTCTATCCCGTAGAACTTTTCTTTGTAGCAGGGCTTGTTGTTCACCAAGGACTGGTGTAGCCAGTTGCACTTCTTAACGGCTGAGTGTACACCAACGATGTGATACTTTTGCCTCTTTAAAACCTGGGGGAGCCTGGTTTGGTCCTCTTTCAACGCGGGAGACTGAGGGGCAAAGGTCATCTCATCCTATCCTCAGAAGGCTATCGATATTTCCTCGAAGCCATCCCTCTTGATGATTAGCATGTCCACGCCGTCGCCGCTGGCGGCATCCCTTCCAATGGCGGATTTAATGCTGTGCACCACCAATTCCTTGGCCTCCTCCAGAGGCATGTTTTCTCTATAGGTCGACTCTAATACCCCCATGGCGATCTCGGCGCCAGTGCCCAGCGCTATATACTTATCTGAGATCAGGGAGCCCAGGGGGTCAAGGGAGTATAGTTCTGGTTTATCCACATATCCCCCTATCAAAATCTGAGTTATATAGGGATACAGTCTATTCTGATATAGAAGGACAGATGTGAGTTTAGCCACACTGTTGGCCCTTGAGGGCGTCCTTGTTCGAATTTCCTTGAGCTTAATGACTGCGGCCACCTCTCTGATTATCTCTTGCATGTCCGCGATCAGCCCCGCGCACGCTGCGCCCACGTGGTCGGTTATTCTAAAAACCTTTTTAACCTTCTTGGTCGCGATGTATCTCCCGTATGTGACCCTTTTTTCAGCCGCGATTATGATCCCGTCGTCGAAGGTCAAGCCTAAAGCCGTTGCACCCGGTATCATTCTTTCTCCCACGTTTTAGCCTCCCGTCTATATACTTGTGATTCCCGCCTTATTTATACGCATTGGTGTGAAAAATCTAAAAAAGATGACAAATCCAAAAATAAAAGTCGATTTAAAGTAAGCTCCAGCGTTTTTATCGACCCAAAAAACCCGACCTGAATCGAGTAAAAGTCCACGGAAAATCCTCCCT
>JBHHXX010000030.1:0-23359 GCA_046757245.1 Candidatus Geothermarchaeales archaeon | reverse complement strand
GAACCCACGAAGGCCTACGCCACAGGAGTTCTGCCTGGTGTCCTCAGTCTGGCACGGGAATCTTGTGGACCTGCCCCTTAGACCAGGCTCGGGTACCCCCGCGCTATATCTGGGAGGACCACCCCAATGTCCTTCATACACTAATAGGGGGTTAAAAATATAATGTTTCTCCCCGCTCCTGTCTCCTTCTTGGCATTCAAGGTTGCGATTTAAAATAAACGTTTGTTGCTCTCCAAAGGTTGTGGACGAGCGGTTTTGTCCCCCGCCTTCGTGACGCTAAACATTGGGGTTGGCCTGAGGGATGCACTTAAATAGAGATGCCTCAAGCTTTAGATGGTTAATGGGCATGAGGTCATTTAACGTTATTCAAAAATTTATAATAGAAAACACTTGATATAGTATAGGTATGGAGAGGAGCCCCTTGCTGAGGATAACCAATTTAACCAAGAGATTCGGCGGTATCGTGGCGGTCGACGATTGTACGGTGCACATAAAAGAGAAGACCATAGTGGGGTTGATAGGGCCCAACGGAGCTGGGAAGACAACGCTGATCAATCTCATCAATGGGCTCTATAAGCCCGACGCTGGAGAAATACGTTTTAACGATGAGCGCATAGACGGCTTGGGAGCCCATGAAATCGCTCATAAGGGGATCGGTAGGAGCTTTCAGTTGAATAAGGTTTTCCGGAGGATGACCACGACCGATAACTTGATAGTTCCCGGCTTATCTATATATAAGGATAGAGACGCGCTGAGGGAGAGGGCCATGGAGTTGTTGAAATTTTTCCTCCTCGACAAACTAAAGGATGAGTACGCGGGAAACCTCTCCGGGGGTCAGCAAAAGCTATTGGACATGGCGAGGGCCTTAATTTCCGACCCCGCTCTCGTCTTACTAGACGAGCCCTTCCACGGCGTGCATCCAAACCTGAAGGAAAAAATCTGCGAAAACATAAGGTTGATGAACGAAGATCAAGGCAAAACCTTTATCGTTGTGAGCCACGACATCCCATCCATCATGAGCATCTGCGAGAGAATCGTTGTCCTAAACGCTGGGATACTGATCGCGGACGGAACGCCGGACAAAATCCGGCGGGACGAGAAAGTCATGGAGGCTTATCTGGGTGTGTGACCTTGTCCATAGAGGTAGAGAACGTTTGCTCGGGGTACTACGGGGACTTCGACGTCATACATAATTTCTCGTTGCACGCGGAGAAGTCAAAGATCACCTGCATCATAGGTCCAAACGGGTGTGGGAAATCCACTCTCATGAAAACGATATACGGATTTCTTAAGCCGAGGAAAGGAAGGGTTTCCCACGGCGGTTTTGACATAACGGGCACGGAGCCGCACGTGATGCTGCTGAGGGGAATTTCATACATCCCCCAGGCTAGAAACATCTTCCCATACCTATCGGTTTATGAGAACCTGAAGATGGGGGCTTGGCTCTTCAGAAAGGATAGGCTTTGGGTCGATGAGGCCATAGACAGAATTTTTGAAATGTTTCCAATCCTCAAAGAAAGAGAGAAGGTCAGAGCAATCTCTTTAAGCGGCGGTGAACAGAAGATGTTGGAGATCGGTAGGGCCTTGATCCCAAACCCAGAGGTCATTCTGATCGACGAGCCAACGGCGGGTTTGGCTCCAAAGATTGCTCATGAAATATACAAAACTTTGGAGGGGTTCAAGGAGCGGGGCTTGACGGTTTTGATGGTGGATCAAAACGTGAGACAGGCCATAGCGTTTTCCGACTACCTATACGTGATGGAGTTTGGCGAAAACAAGGATGAGGGTTCAAGGGAGAAGTTTGAATCCGAGATGAAAAAGCTGATAAGATCGTGGATCTAACGCTATAGACAGGGCGAAAACATCACCTATGATATCCTTCACATCTAACCTTCGACTAAGGCGTCTCGGGTTAATACATTCCTTACGTGGAGACGACTTTCTGCCCATGGGCTACGAGTTTCCAGAGGCTGCTAGGAAGTTGATGGGAAATCATTTAACAAGCTTGCCCAAAGTTTGGGCTGCGTCTAGGACTATGTCTACCCCAACATCGATGGATCTCTCCACCGCCGAATCGTGGAATCGGGGTTTCCACCTCAGATCCGCCAAGGAGTCGCTTACGTAGAAGAGGCACGCTGTCTCAACGCCCCTGAACCTCGAGATGGCATAGAGCGCTGAGGCCTCCATGTCTACTGTTAACACGCCGCCCATCTGATGCCTACCCACCTTCTCTACGGTCTCCCTGAATATGGCGTCGGTTGACAGGGTTGTTCCAACGTGATATTTAGCCCCTTTCTTTCGACAAGCCGCCTCCAACGCATCGATGACCCTCTCGCCTCCCTCAAGCCTTTCCATCGACTCCGAGTAGTGTCGTGAGAGACCCTCATCCACAACGGCCTGCCTAGCTATCACGAGGTCACCTGTGTCAACGTGACGCTGGAGGGTCCCGGCTGACCCAAACACTATGAAGCATCGGGCTCCACACGCGATGAGTATCTCCAGCATTGTCCCAGCATTAGGAGCGCCGAATTCGAAGCGGAAGACCGAGGCCTCGTCGCCGTTGACCTCGAAGTTTAGCAGCGTCCTTCTTTTCTCTCCCCAGAACACCCAGTTTTCAACCTTCTCTGCTCGGGTCCTGTCGACAATCTTGCTCAAAATCCTAGAATCGTAGCAACAAATGCAGGTCTTTTTCACATCTACTCTCTCGATTCTCTTGATGTTCTTCAGGTAGTTGACAAATTCTTTGGGCTCAATGACCACATCGCTTCCACGTAAACTCATCGAAGAACACCTCAACATCTCATCGATCAAGTCCGATAAAAAGGGTTAGAGAAACTTAGTAAGGAATGTTTTCTAGGAAAACTCGCATCCATCCTTTATTTATTAGCGTGAAGGCATCGTTTGTGATGTTGAAGCCGCAGTGATGAAGATTTCGGTTTAAACTAATTGGATTCGTCATGGAGGGGTAAGGGACGATAGAACACTCTGGGAATCAGAAAAAGGTTAGAGTGCTCGTGTGCGATCCCATAGACGAAAAGGGGATTAGGATCCTAAGGGATGAAGGCCTCATCGTAGACGTCAAACCCAGAATCACCCCCGAAGAGCTCCTCAGGGAGGTTGAGCGCTATCAAGGCTTGATCGTGAGGGGGAGAACCAAGGTCACCAAAGAGGTCATCGACAGGGGAAGGACGCTGCGGGTTATCGTGAGAGCGGGCGCGGGGCTCGACAACATCGACGTGGAATACGCCTCTGAGAGAGACATAAAGGTCATAAACACGCCTGAGGCCCTGAGCAACGCGGTCGCGGAGCTTACGATTGGGCTGATGATCGCCTTGGGCAGGGGCATATGTCGGGGACATGAGGCGTTGAAGAGGGGTGAGTGGGTCAAGGGCAAGCTCATAGGCCGGGAGCTCAAGGGGAAGACGATCGGCATCGTTGGCATGGGGAAGATAGGGAGACACGTAGCGGATAAGGCTCTTGGCCTCGGGATGAAGGTTTCAGCCTATGACGTAATACCCCTCAGCCAAGAATACAAGGATAAGGGGGTTCGAGAGGTCGAGCATATAGATGAAGTCTTCGCAGATTCGGATTACATCACGCTCCACGTGCCCCTAATGGAGGAGACCCACCACATGGTGGATGAAAAGTTGTTGAGGAAGATGAAGAGTTCCGCCTTCCTCATTAACGCCTCAAGGGGCGCCGTGATCGACACGGAGGCCCTCATAAGGGCTCTTAGAGGGGGTTGGATCGCCGGGGCCGCTTTAGACGTGTTTGAGGTTGAGCCACCCATCGGAAGTGAGTTGTTGAAGTTCGAGAACGTTGTCGCGACCCCCCACATAGGGGGGCAGAGCGTGGAGGCCCAGAGGGAGGCTTCGATAACCGCCGCGAAAAAGCTCATACAGGCCTTATAAAGCGTGAGTTTCCAAAGGAATCTGTCATCATACAGCGTCATTTATTGCGATTTGGTCCACATCTCATGGGGACCGGGCTAATTGCTTATTTTGTGGGTCTCTGCGTTCGTCAGCCTCTTAACGTCTTTGGGGTCGATCTCTAAAAGGGAGTGGTCGTCGCCACCTCCACCATAGGCGAGGTCAAGCCTCATAACATCCTCATCGATGATGTAACGAATCTCCCCTTGCCTCTCATGGGCTATCGGGGGTAGACCTCCCACCTCGAAGCCCGTGAGGGCTCTGACAACACTTGGCGTGGCCAACTTTACCCTAGAGGCTCTGATCAGCTGGGCGAGCCTTTCTGTGTTTACCCCCCTATCGCCCGTAACGATTGCGACGGTGGGTTTGCCCCTCTCATCCACGAAGAGCATCGACTTGATGATTTTCTTCCTGCTTATCCCCAGGGCTTTCTCCGCGTCCTCCACGGTTCTTGTGCTGGCCTCAAACCTGATGATCCGCGCCTTTATCCCCCTTACCCTAAGATATTCTTCGAGCTTATCCCTCAACGCCTCTCAACCCCCAAGAAATGTGTATTCTTAATTTAATTCAGCCTTCTGCTTCATATATTAATTAACTAAGTTGGGATGATGCCCATTATCGGATAAATAGGGTGAAAATAGGTGTTCAACGCTGTTTGAGAAGAGGGAAGTTAAAACCGATGTATTAATAGTGGGGTCGGGGGCTGCTGGGCTGAGGGCCGCCATAGAGGCGAAGAGGAACAAGTCAGACGTGTTAATCGCCTCTAAGAGCGAGATCGGCTACAACTCCTGCTCCCTCTACAGCGAGGGAGCCTTCTCCGCACCCATAGAGGGCTTGACCCCTCAGAGATACTTTGAGCTAACCCTTGAAACGGGTAGGGGCATAAATAACCAACAATTGCTCAGGGTGCTCGCCGAGGAAGCCGCTAGGCGAATGCTTGAGTTGAGGGATTTCGGCGTGAGGCTTAGGGTGTGGCGTGGAGGCGGAAGCTTCTCTGATACAAGCGTAAGCCCATTGACATCTGGCTTTGGCATCGTGAAGCCCCTGAGGGATGCGGCGGAAAAGTTGGGGGTGAGATTTCTCCCCAAAACCTTCATCTCAAAGATTTTGGTTATGGAGAGGAGGGTTTTTGGAGTCGCGGGCTTCAACCTAGATGGAGACTTCGTCGTGATTTCGGCGAGATCGGTTGTCTTGGCCTGTGGGGGTGCTGGTCAAATCTATTTGAGGAACGACAATCCCTCTGGGATCACCGGGGATGGCTACGCCTTAGCCCTCGACGCGGGTGTACCTTTGGTAGACATGGAGTTTGTACAGTTTTTCCCCGTAGGGTCGGATGAAGAGGAGTTACCACTTTATATGATCCCCCTTGTGCGCAGCAAGTATCCGGAGATCTGCGAAATGGGGACCTTGGTGAACGCGAAGGGCGTAGATCTCTTGGGGAGGTATTTCCAAGGGGGGAAACTCCACCGAGTTTCATCGAAAGCCAGGGATGAACTCTCTAGGGTTTTACTCAAGGAATTGGGCGACACCGGGGGCGTGTTCCTCGACCTGAGGCGCATACCAGAGGCCCTATGGGAGGAGAGCGAGCCCCTGAAGATCTTTAAGAGGTATTGGCTGAGGGGCCTCAGAAGAGACGTGTTGAGGGTTTTACCCCTCACCCACCACTTCATGGGGGGAGCCGAGATCAACGAGAGATGTGAAACCGCCGTTGAGGGTCTCTATGTCTGCGGGGAAAACGCCGGCGGCGTCCACGGCGCCAACCGGATGGGTGGAAACGCCCTCACCGACGCCGTTGTTTTCGGCGCCATAGCTGGGCAAGGCGCCGCCCAGCGCGCCAGAGAGACCACGGGGGAGAGGATTGGTGGCGATGTCGTGGATGAGGAGAGGCAGAGGCTGCTGGGATTCTTGAGGCAGGATAGGGGCGTCAAGGCCCGAGACGTGAAAGAGGAGGTTCAGAGATTGGCCTGGACAAGCGTGGGGATCATAAGGAGCGGGAGAAGTCTGAATGAGGCCTTAGAGAGAATCGCTGAGATAAGGGCCTTGGAGGACTTCGTCGCCGAAGACGCGAGGCAGTTGATGAGGGTTTTGGAGGCGTTGAACATGATTCGGGTGGCTGAGACCGTGGCCAAGAGCGCCTTAACGAGGGATGAGAGCAGGGGCGCGCATTTCAGGGAAGATCACCCAGATCAAATGGCTGAGTGGGTGAAGAACGTAGTGGTGGAGCCGAGGGACGGGGAGTTGAAGACCCGGGTGAAACCCGCGTCAAAGCTCTGAAGAGACGTGTATGGCTTCAACGACCGAAGTCTCGGTCGAAGACTTTATGTGGAGAATGCTATAACCGTGGTGCCTGTGGTTATGTTCACGGAACCATCTTGAGGTTGGCATCCTATGTTATGGGGCTATGATATCTATTATCGGAGATGGGAGAGGCGCATCGCCAAGACCTCGCGGGACGTTAGGAGGGAACCCGAGTATAAGGAACACTACATGGCGAAGAGTGTAATCATTTCTCAACTGTTGGGTTCTGTGCGCAGCCATCAGAATCTCACCTTATCCTTCTGGATTCGTCTCTTACGTGCTCTCTTGTCCCATGCGAATCCACATACTTTGCAGATCCATCCTCTGATCTCGTCTTGAATCTTCTTGCTCCCGCATCTAGGGCATCGCTGCTTACGAATCAGCCCCCCCTCCTTCTCCTCCACATCTCCTTGTTCGCTCGATGGTATTTTTCGGTCAATTTTAATAGTCTCTAATCTCTCTAGAAAACCCTTTTCTGCCACAGACAATAATTGAATATTAACCGAGATTTATGTCTAGTAATAAAACTAGTTAGCTCTTTTGAAAAGAAATCTCACATAAAGGAAGAGGATATGATATGAATTCAAGTCCCGATTGTGGTCGCACGCGCTTTACGTGCGCGTTACGTCCTTATCTGCTGGATCCTTTCCGCTGTGGCGTGTCTTGAGGATACCATGGTTACCCGGATCCTTATTTGTTCACCGATTTCGGTTTCTGGAATGAAGATGATGAAGCCTTGGATCTTGGCTATGCCGTCTCCTCTTCGGCTTATCTTCTCGACGGTGACGTTGTATTCTTTACCCATTTTAACAGACTTGTGTCTTGACAAGTAGAGTGGCTGGTCCTTATAACCATATTTGGATCTGCGGTGGAAAATTCGTCTTTTTGTTTGGATGCGTTCGGGGTGAGCATCAAAGTCATGCTTCTCGTCTTCAGGCTTCATAGGGTTGATTTTGGCTTTTGTCAGCTCCCGTATCCTAGTAAAACTTTCGAACTCTCTATAGGAAACCAATGTGAAAGACTTTCCCGATCCCCCCGCTCTAGCTGTTCTACCAACTCTGTGGAAGTAAATAAAAGGATATCTGGGGACATCATAGTTTATCACACAAGCCACATGCGGGACATCAATGCCTCTAGCTGCAATGTCTGTCGCAACAAGAATGGCAACACCTTTAGACCTGAACAAGTTCATCGCGCGGTCTCGTTGGTTTTGGCTTAGGTCACCGTGTATGGAGCGCACTCCACGGAATCTCCGTGCCAATTCCCGGGCTAGCCTGCGCGTTCTGTTTTTTGTTGCGCAAAAGACTATTGCGCTTGAAGGTCGTTCTTTATTCAAAATTTCGATTAGAGCACTAAGTTTATCCTTCTCATTAACGGTTGTGTAGTACTGGTCAAGCTTCTCAAGAGAGAGTTCGTCTGGGTCTACGAGTATTCTCTTGGGGTTGTTCATGTACTTGCCAGCCAGTTGAATGATCTTTTCAGGCATTGTTGCGGAGAAAAGGCTGACCTGCTTTCTGTCGGGTGTTGAGTCCAAGATGAATTCCACGTCGTCGATGAATCCCATATCCAACATAGTGTCCGCTTCGTCTAATACCACAAACTTTGCATTACGGAGTTGTAGTGCTCCCCGTCTGATGAGGTCTATGACTCTGCCCGGGGTGCCGGCGACAATCTGTATTCCACGTGACAGTGCTTCAAGTTGAATTCTAATTGGTTGACCGCCATAAATTGCTAGAATTCTTGCGCCGGTATATTTCCCTAATCTTCTGAGTACTTGGGTGATTTGGACTGCCAACTCTCTCGTAGGAGCCAGAATCAATCCTTGGACATTCTTGTTTTTATAATCAATAATCTGGAGTAGGGGGATTCCGTATGCTGCGGTTTTGCCCATCCCTGCCCTTGATTGGCCGATCACATCCATTCCTTGAAGCAGGGGATTAATTGCCCTTTCTTGAATTGGGAAGGGTTCCGCAAACCCCACCTGATCTATTCCCCGGACTATTTTCGGATCTAACTCAAGTTCTTTAAACCTACTCATTTTTTTCAGCTCCATCAGTGAGATTAGTCTCTTAACTCGTAGGCAAATACCTTCACCGTAGAAACTGACGCCGCCAGCTAATTACGGAAGTTTAGCCGTTCTACTAAACAGCTATAGGGGTAAGTTACCTATAGGGCAATATATACTCATACTTCCTTATAAACCTCTTCCGAATCCTCCTCTAAACCCTACAAATCCATGTAGAGGATAAGGCGTGGGCGGAGCATAGTCCGTGGGCGGCATGTACCCATAGGAAGGGTAAGGTCCCGCTAGGTATCCGGAACAGAAGCCTCTCTCGCCTCGCGTCATAGGCCTCAATCCACGAGGACCTGTTCCATCAAATCCAGGCATACTTGTCCCCAATTAAATCGCATATATTTGAGGATTTCCTCTGAGGAGTGGGCTTGGCGGCAGGTGCACGCAAAGATATGATGTATCCATTGTCTGGGTACAGTGCCTCGACGACTTGCCTAGGATGCATAGAATCGCTGTGAGGCATCACGACAAGAAAAAATCAGCGCTTTTTCAGTTATTTTAGTTTAGAGTTGGGATAATAATAAGTCGATTTGTATTGTAGTTTACTTATATTGTATGCTTGACATAGTAGATATGAATGGTGATTGAAGATTTTTTCATTTAAGAGGAAAAGTAAGTTGACTCCGGAGGAGAGGATCCTCGCACTTGTAGAGAGGACCTCTCTCCCTCTCTCCTTTGAGAAAATCCACGCAGACTCATTTTCAGACATTTATATTTCCAGACAAAGGCTGAAGAATATACTTTATAGCCTACTCCAAAGGGGAGAAATCGAAAAGAAGCTCTACACGATTCGATACTCAGACAACCCACGCATCGAAACCGTTATCGCGGAGATCTACTTCACCAAAAAAGCGCAAGTGACCAAATATGAAGAAGAAATTCTACCGGAATTAATGCTGAAGGCAAAGGAGTCACTGGCAGATTAAGTAGACTCACCTCAAAACAGTTTTGGCGGATACGTCGATGACGGAACTTATGTGCACAAACCCTTGGTCTTCTCGCCATAGTTCGCACCCTATCCTTTGGAATTACAGGAGCATAATGGCATAAGCCAAAAAACCTATGTAAAGCCTTTGTGGCCATCCTTTGGAAAAAATAACGCTTGACGCCCCCACCCCCGGGGATGGGTTGAGGCCCATTCAGAAGGATAAGTCTACATCATAAGCCTTTTATATGAGGCGCGTGAAACACATACAAAGTGGGATGGGTTAGACGAATGTACAAATACATCGCCAAGACCTCGCGAGACATCAGGAGGGAACCCCAGTATAGAGAACACTACATGGCGAAGAAGATGGAGTGGAGGAGGGGCAAGACGGTTCAGAGGGTCGAGAGACCCAGCAGGCTGGATAGGGCGAGGAAGCTGGGGTATCGCGCCAAGCTGGGCTTCGTCGTCGTGAGGGTGAAGGTGAGCAGGGGTGGGCTTCGAAAGAAGCCGCCCACCTTGGGTAGGAGGCAGAAGAGGATGGGCATCTCCAAGATCAAGAGGTCTAAGAGCATGAAGCGAATCGCCGAGGAGAGGGCTCAGAGGGATTATCGCAACCTTCACCTCCTGGGTTCATACTACGTGGGGGAGGATGGGCGGTACAAGTGGTTCGAATGCGTCCTGGTGGATCCTCATCATCCCTCCATCAAAAGCAGCCGAGAGGTCTTGAGGCGGATCGGGGCGGAAGGATGAATTTTTCATCGTTGAGCATTTTCTCGGGTTATTAAGGTTTTAAAGATCGTAGTCCGTGAATTATCTCTCTTCGACGACTCCTTCAGAATCCTTGGAGGAAGGGATTCGAGGGTTTGATGAGTTCTCTCAGCAGAACGGTGGCGTAGGATCCCTTCTCCAGGGTGAAAAAAGACTTGACGATGTTCGACCGGCCGTCGTGTAGTAGGAGGAGGTTCGTGGGGCGGAGGTCAGCCGGTCGAAAACCCCCCCTGCCGCTCACCTCGGGCATGTCCCTCAGGTAGAAGGATCTCGGTGAGACATCGGCCTCCCCCAAAACCCTTTTCTCTATCGTTCCCTGTATGCCCTCCGATGGCCTATAACCATAGCCGAAGAGGGGGATGAGGATCCTGCAGCGGGGAATGTCTCTACGTCTACCTTTAAACCTCGTGATCCTTGAGCGGGTGGGGTCGTAGATGAAGTCGCCTCTTACGGGCTTCCTCAACGGGAGGTTCTCCTCGATCCTAGCGGAGAGAACCCTGTTGAACAGGTATGACTGGAAGGCGTTTACGATGAGCCTCCTGATGGTGTTTGGTATGGCCCTGATCGCTCGAACATAGTCCCCGGGGTGATTCACGAGTTCCCTGAGCATCCTCCTCTCATAGGTCAGCCTCCTAGGCGCACTCTTATAGGCGTGTCTAAAATCCCCCTCATCCCTCAGGCTCTCCCTCCAGCTCCTCGTGTTCTCAGGCTCAGACGCGGTGGTATGAGTTAGGTAAAGCGTCACCGCCTCCCCGTACCTGCCCCTCACGATCTTCTCTCCCACCAAGTGGGTTAGGCGGCGAAACACACCGAATCTCTGGTAGCCGTAGAAGTTCGGTAGGCCATCCACACCCATCTCCCCGATGAAGCCCCTGAGGGTTTCCTCGGCCTCTCCGAAGCTTCTCTCCAATTCTCTTATCACAACCTCAAACTCGTTGCCGATGAGAACTCTCTTAGTCGGCATCCTCTCCGACCAGCCTAGGAAACTCATGAAGTTTCCTGCTTCCAGGTCACCGTGGCTCCCCAACACGCAGAAAATCTGTGATGATAGGGCTCGGGAGTCCTTGAGTCCGAGGAACCGGATCTTGGAGGTGGAGATGTGTAGATGGGAGCTTATGAGCCTGGCTAATGAGGGGGTGTCTCTCCCAGCTCTGGTGACGTGGTAGACGGAGATCCTGTGCGTGGCCGTCCTCTTCTTCCTCAGGGCCTTCATAAAGTCTCTTTCGACCCTCTCCCTCACAACGAAGTCTTCGAAGACCTTTCTTATCCTGCCTGTTAGGGGGGGACTCCTCGTCTTGTATACCTCAAGACCTACTTCGAAGTCCTCTCTCGGCACCCTCATTTCCATCGCTGTCAACGGAGGAGCTTAAGCGTGCCCGTCACCTTGTCTATGATTTCCTCGGGTGCTGGGCCGAACCCGGCGCAGGTGGTTGTGCCCGGGGAGATCTCGGTCAGACCCATGTCTACGACCACGAAGTGGGGTATCCCAAGCTCCTCGGCTTCTTCCACTAACTCCCTTAACTCATCAAGGTTGTTTATCTCGCAGACGATCTTGGCCTGACCCTCCTTAAGCCACTCTTCGGCCCACTTGGCCTTTTCCTCCCTACATCTCTCATATGCGGAGAGGGATGCGTGGGCGACTTGTGCGGCTAGTTTGCCGACGCTCATGTCCACGTCTCCCCTGACGACGATGACCTGCTTGAACTTGAAACCGCCCATTGTATCCTCTCGTTCAGAAATAAATGGTCACAGGTAAATATCCTTAAGGTGGAATACGCTTTTAACTTCAACCTTGATGCTGTTTTTACCACTCGCCTGGCGGTCAACGAGAGGTTTCCAGAGCGGAGGATGGCTGAGGGGAATTTGGCGATGAACATGGCCTCGGTGAACACCGTCTTCTCCTTAACGGTAATGAGATTGTTTGGCTATGCGGCTCCAACGAGGAAGCTGAGCAGTAGGATTAGGAGTACGACGGTGGTGATTAATGTGTAAACCCGATCCTTCATGTGGTGGTAGATGAGGATGGAGATGGAGACCCGCAGGACCGGGGTGGCTATGAGGACGAGGAAGCCTAGGAAGATGATGGCTGCGGGATTAAGGGAAGAAAGACCGATAGTCAACCAGGTCAGGCTGACATTACCACGTGGATAGTCTGTATTCCCTGTGACAGCTGCGAGGCATAGACCAAACACCATGACCGCGATGCTCAATAGAACACCGTGCCTAAGAATCATACTCACCGTCTTGCCCATGGTGAAATTCTCAGATCCAAAGCCGCTCATAGAGTTACACCCATCCCGGTGAGAATGAGTTTCGCCGCGAGGATGAGGAGCACGACGACAAACATCTTCTTCAATATGGTCCCTTCGATCCGGTTGGTAAGCCGGGCGCCGAGTGAGGCTCCGATGAGGACGCCGAGAACCACTGGCGCGGTGGTGAAGGCATGGATGTTTTGATGGTTGAAGTAGACTACGGCGCTGGCCGCGGCGGTGACACCTATCATAAAGCTACTGGTTGCAACAGCCACCTTAATGGGAACCTTGCTCACCGAGTTCATCGCGGGCACCTTAATCGCACCTCCACCAATACCCAGAAGCCCAGAGATCATCCCCGCAAGATAGCTGATGCCGAAGGTGGCGGGGATTCGAGCCACGCCGTATGAGACATCCCTATGCTCTGCATCATCGTGATATCTCCCATTTAGCTTTAGTTTAGTCGCCAAGGAATCGTTCAGCGCTGGATGCCAGTTGCGCTCTATGAGCATTCCCCGGAACATAGCGTAGGAGGCGTAGAGGAGAATGATCCCGAAGACCACTTGGAGCACGCTCTCGCTGACGAGGTGGGCGGTGAAGGCTCCGGTGATGGCGCCCACCGTTGTAGCCAATTCGAGGAACATGCCCAACCGCATATTTGTTAGCTCATCCCTCACGTAGGTGGCGGCCGCTGCGCTCGAGGTGGCGACAACGGCAACTATGCTAGCTCCAATAGCCATGCGTGTCGGAACACCTAAGAGAAAAATTAGGATGGGGACTAGAAATACACCGCCACCCAATCCGAGTAGCGCGCCAAGGACCCCCGCTCCCACAGATACCGCGAAGGCGAGGAACATGTAGATTAGCGTGACCAACCCAACTTAACACCTATATCTCGAATGATTACACATATCTAACAAGACGATGAATATAATCATTTCATCGATTGTTCATCCTTTTCCACACGAGGGGCGTAGAGCATATCTGAGGAAGAGCCTATGATTCATTTATGTTGGGTGGGACATGCTGGAGTGTCATAGTGGAACTATTTTCTCCTCTTTTTAACGGTGCGCCCCTATGTCATGGTGCAGGGGATTCCTTAGAGCAATATTTTTATACTTATCTATGTAAGTAAAAGACCACTAAGTAGAAGAAACGGGGCTAAGGAGATATGCCCACTCGTCGACTAATCCATATAGGATACATTCTAGTCAAGGAAAGCATATTAAATCACCTATGTTCCTGATTCTGGGGAGATACTTGGAAAGTATAGCCCTATTGGTCGTAGGCTCATTAATCGTTCTGCTCGGCTTTGGAGGAGACCTCTTCTTCAGGAAGACCGATGTTCCAAATGTCCTCTGGTTAATGTTGTTTGGGTTGCTTCTAGGTCAAGTATTTAACGTCTTGGATAGAAAACTTCTATCATCCTTCGTGGGCCTCTTCGGCGCCATCGCCATCGTGGTGATTCTATTCGACGGGGGGTTAAGATTCGAGGTGAAGGAGGTGGTTGAATGGGCCCGTAGAGGATTTCTCTTGATGAGCCTAGGGGTTGTCTTCTCAATCATCGTTACAACGGTAGTCATGGTTTCAATGGGTTTCGGTTTATCGCACGCGCTGTTAATGGGGTTGATACTCTGCGGGACGAGCTCCTCCATCATAATTCCCATGATCACCAAAATGAGAAGCGTCTCCGAACACACTAAAACCATCCTATCCCTCGAGTCGATCGCCGACACCTTCACGGTCGCCCTCGCCTTATTGACGATGCGGGCTATGCTCGCTCAGACCCCCGATCTCAGCGCAACCCTCGTTAGCATGTTTGACGGCATCCTCAACGGCTTCTTCTTCGGCCTTATAGGGGGTTTGACCATGGTGCTGATCATGATGAAGATTTGGGGGGAAGAGTTCTCCTACGCTGTCGTACTGTCGATTCTTTTCCTCTTATACTCCCTCACAGAGTTTGTGGGTGGAAGCGGTGCCATAGCGGTTTTCGTGGCTGGCATCCTCCTGGCAAATAGGGAGGAGATCCTCAAACCGTTTGGTTTGACGGAGGGGCGGTTTCAAGTGAACGCCGGGGTAACTTGGCTAATTCTAGACACAGAGGTGGTTAAGACGCACTCCTTGGTCGCCTTCTTCGTCAGGACCTTCTTCTTTGTCTATGTTGGAGCCATCGTCACCATCGATAACGTCATTGGACTCCTAGTGGGGGCTCTTATCAGCCTCGGCCTACTGTTGGTTAGACCCCTCTTCGTGTGGATCGTCACCCATGGTGTAAGGGACATCCGTAGTATAGATAGGAGGGTTATGACCGTGATGCTTCCCAGAGGATTGTCGGCGGCTGTGCTGGCGTTGCTCCCACACTCGATGGGCATACCAAACACCGAGACATTCTCAGATATCGTCTTCACGGTTATTCTGGGAACAACCTGCATCGCGACCATCGGAATGATGACCATAGAGAAACCGGGTTAGTTTCTAAGTGGAACTTATACACGTTCACCTCAATCATTGCGATTATCCGAGTATGTTCACGGATAAGTCAACAGTTGACCCCAAACGACGACATATATATGTCCATGAAACTCCTACTACATGACCCGGGAGGACGAGACCCTTGAAACCAGAACTAAGAGTCGGGATAATCGGGGGAGGAGCTGCCGGCCTCTATCTAGGATCAAAGCTGGCAAAGGAAGGCGTGGACGTAAAGGTCTATGAAGAGCACCCCCACATAGGGGTACCCGACCACTGCGCTGGGTTGATAAGCCCACCCACCCTGTCGATAAGCGGTGTCACATCGAGAGTCGTGAGGGCCGAACTTCGAGGAGTCAAGATCGGAATCCCCAACAAGATCGAGGTCGTCCACACAGGGGAAACCATGAGGGCCGTCGTCATCGACCGGGAGAAATTTGACATGGAGCTGGCCAGAAGGCTATCCGCTTACGGCGGGGAGATCTCCCTGTCCAGTGAAGCCTCGGTGGAGAGGGAGGGTGGACGCGTCTTCGTGGGGAGAAGGGGGAGGCGGGAGGAGTTCGACTTTGTGGTGGACTCCGGGGGCTCGAAGAGCTATCTGGGGAGGGTTGGGGATAACGCGGGCGTGCTCCCGGCCCTACAGATGGACGTGGCCTCCTCAGACCACGACCCGGGAATCGCCGAGATATGGGTGGATAAGACAAAAAACACCGACCTCTTCTTCTGGTGTATCCCCATCGAAAAGGACACCGTGAGGATAGGAACCGCCTCGAGGCATACGAGGCTGGCGGAAACCCTCACCGAATTCGCCGCGTGGCGGTTCGGAGAAATCGTGGAGATGGGGAGGCTCCCGGGCCTCGTCTTGCTGTCGGGCCACATCGATAGATTCGTTGAGGGAAAAGTCCTCTACGTGGGCGACGCGGCTGGGCAGACGAAGCCGACGACGGGTGGAGGGTTGAGATACGGGCTGTCGGGGGCGAGTGAGGCGGCTGAGGCCATCCTAGGGAATTTTAAGGGGGAGAAACCCCTAACCTCCTATGAGGAAAACTGGATGGGTAGGTGGGGGCGAGAGGTATCCGTCCAAAGGTTGGCGAGAAAAATCTTTCTGAGCCTCGACGAAAAAACCATGCTCAAACTCCTACGATTAGTTAAGGAGGAGAACCTACTTCCCCTCCTCGTGGAGAGGGGAGACATGGATGGGCACTCATCCCTAATAAGCCTATTGGTCAAAAACAGGAAAATCCTCCAGTTTGGACTTCGAGTTCTAGGTGGTATGTTAAGGGAAATGATTTACATCGATGAGTAAAAACCTAAACGAGTTACTTAGTCGGGTCGTTCAACCTTGACTCCGTGTTAATGGCGGAAACGCATTTTAATGAGTATCAATTCATTAATTAGGTTTAATACAGTTCGACGTGGACGAACTAGGGTGCGCCGGCGATGAGCGAAGAACTCATATACAGAATCCCGAAGTGTACATCCTGCGGGAAGCTGATATCCCCGGAGGAGAAGTCCAGCAAGTTTCCATGCCCCCAATGCGGGGAGGCCGTCATCTGGAGATGTGAGAAGTGTAGAATCTTCATCAGGGACTACACGTGTCCCAACTGCGGCTTCGTGGGGCCCTAAGGTGTGAGACGGATGGCCAAAGTCACCGTTCTGTTTAAAATATTGCCCAAAGAGGTGGATAAAGGGATCGATAGAATAAGGGAGGAGGTGGGGAATAGGGTAGAGGAGCTGGGGTGCAAGGTATTAGACGCCAAAGACGAGGAGGTCGCCTTTGGGCTCAAGGCGCTCTATGTTCTCATCTCTATGGAGGAGAAAGAGGGGCGTCTGCAGGAGATTGAAGATAACATATCGCGAATCGACGATGTGGGAAGCGTGGAGGTCGTGAGGGTAACACTCATCTAAAATGCTTAACCCTTATTACTGTTTGTGGATTAATCTATGGTGGAGACGACAACCGGAAATACCCTTAAAAATCTTTTCCAAATAAAAAATGATAAAGTCAATGTATGAGGTAACCAACAGTTTTTTAAGACCACCGCAATAAAAATAGTGGGAAACGCACCCGAGGGATAGACATGTCATCCATAGAAAACTTCGAAGGAGACTCGAAGAAAAGAGAAGTTTTGCTGAAGGTCAAGGAGGCCAACCCCAAAGACGTGGGTAGAGGTAAGGTCAGGATCAGTAGCGACGCATTCAGAAAACTCGGAGCGACGCCAGGAGACATAGTGCTCATAGAGAAGAAGAGGCGCGCCGTCGCCATCGTCTGGCACAGTCTGCCGGGATCCGAAAAGGACATCATCATGATGGACGGGGAGCTTAGGAGAAACGCGGGGGCCAGCCTAAACGACCAAGTCAGCGTAAGAAAGGTGAGGGCTCGACCCGCGAGAAAGGTGTTCCTCGCCCCCTTAGACGCTAAGATAAACGTCGACATGGACTTCGAGAGGTTCGTTCACGCCCGATTGATCGACAGGGCCCTCGTAACCGGGAACGTCGCCTCGGTGAACCTCTTCGGCAGCCCGCTCTCCTTCGTCGTGAAAAAGACCGTGCCCTCAGAAGTGGTTCACATCACTCCTCACACGCAGATCAGCGTTTCGAGCGAGCCCGTGGGGGGGCTATTTGAAACCGTGGGCATACGCTACGAGGACATAGGCGGCCTAAAGGAGGAGATGATGAAAATCAGGGAGATGGTTGAGCTCCCGCTGAGACACCCCGTACTGTTCCGGAGGCTTGGAATAGAGCCTCCCAAGGGTGTTCTACTGCAAGGTCCCTCAGGGTGTGGGAAAACATTGCTGGCTAGGGCGGTGACTAACGAGTCAGAGGCCAATTTTTACGCCATCAACGGCCCTGAGATCACGAGTAAATACTATGGTGAGTCGGAGGCAAAGCTCAGAGAGATCTTTAAGAAGGCCGAGGAAAACGCCCCCAGCATCATATTCATCGATGAGCTGGACGCCATCGCCCCAAGGAGGGAGGAGGTCACCGGTGAAGCTGAGAAGAGAGTTGTGGCCCAGCTCCTAACCCTCATGGATGGACTAAAGGCAAGGGGCAACGTCGTCGTGATCGGCGCCTCTAATAGGGTTGAGGCCATCGATCCTGCTCTGCGCAGACCGGGGAGGTTTGACAGGGAGATAGAGATAAAGGTTCCCGACAAGCAGGGGAGAAAGGAGATACTCCAAATACACACTAGGGGTATGCCCCGAGATGAGGACGTAAACCTCGATAAGCTTGCGGAAATGTGCCACGGGTACACGGGGGCCGACTTGGAGGCCCTCTGCAAGGAGGCAGCCATGAAGGCCCTGAGGAAATACCTTCCGATGATAAACTTGGAGGAGGAGATACCCGAGTCTTTCCTCGATGAGATGAAGGTGTGTATGGACGACTTCCTAAAGGCCTATACGGAGATAGTGCCCACCGCCATGAGAGAGGTGGAGCTTCTATATCCTGATGTAAGATGGAACGACATCGGAGGCCTCGAGGAGGTAAAGAGGGAGCTGAGGGAGGCCGTCGAGTGGCCCCTGAAATACCCGGAGAAATTCAAGAAGCTCGGGATAACCCCTAGGAGGGGGATCTTACTTTATGGTCCCCCGGGTACGGGTAAAACCCTCTTGGCTCAAGCGGTGGCATCTCGTTCAAACGCGAACTTCATAGCCATAAAGGGTCCAGAGCTCCTATCCAAGTGGGTTGGCGAATCGGAGAAAGGCGTGAGAAAGGTTTTCGCGAGGGCGAGGACAGCCGCCCCCGTGATCATATTCTTCGATGAGGTAGAGGCCCTTGTTCCCAGGAGGGGAGTGGTCGACTCAAGCGGGGTGACCGATCGCGTGATCAGCCAAGTTCTAACCGAGATGGATGGGATCAACAGGCTTCAGGACGTCGTTGTGATAGCCGCTACGAATCGCCCAGACCTCGTGGATGAAGCCTTGATCAGGCCGGGCAGGATTGACCTACTCCTCTATGTTCCACCCCCCAATGAAAAGGAGAGGCTTCAGATTTTGAGGATACACACGCAGAACACCCGCCTCTCCGAGGATGTCGATCTGGAGGAAATCGCTAGGATGACCGAGAATTACTCTGGTGCCGATTTAGACGCATTGGTTAGAGAGGCGGCCTTAAACGCCCTCAGGCGGGATATATCCGTCGAGAAGGTTGAGAGGCGAGACTTCGAAAAAGCTCTCGAAAAAGTTAAGCCGTCCTTGAACGAGCGGACGGTGGACTGGTATAAAAACTTTTATAGGAAGGTAAGGGAGAGGTTTGTCACTCCCATTGCCATCGCCTAGTGGAAAAATCATGTCGTGGGACAGAAGACCGCTACACGAACTCGTTTACTCTATCATTGGTAAAAATAAGACGATTTCATACGAGGACCTCCTCTCCCAAATCAGGGAGATCTTCAAGGGTATAGGAACCTCGGAGCTCAAAAACGTCCTCATAAAACTCGAGATATGGGGCAAGATAGACGTGGTCACAGAGGGGGACACCAGAAAGATCATCCTGAGAGGCGAAGAAGGTGGGCGTTAACATCACCAAGATAGTGCCCAGGGAAAAAATCACCTTAAAAGCCCTCTCCGGCAAGGTCGTAGCCCTAGACGCCTACAACGCCATCTATCAGTTCCTCTCCATCATAAGGGACTACAAGGGGCGACCCCTCCGGGATCGCAGCGGAAGGACGACAAGCCACTTGAGCGGACTCTTCTATAGGAACGTAAACCTCTTAGAGGTGGGCATTAAACCGATCTACGTCTTCGACGGTCGACCGCCCGAGAAGAAGAGGGAGGAGATAGAGAGGAGAACAAGACTCAGGAGGGCGAGCATGGAGAAATACCTCGAAGCTTTGGCCGAGAAGCGTTATGAGGAGGCGAGGAAATACGCGACGTCATCGACGACCCTTCAGGATTACATGGTGGAGGACGCGAAGAGGCTTCTCCTCCTGATGGGCATCCCTGTGGTGGAGGCCCCCGAGGAGGGTGAGGCCCAAGCAAGTCACTTAGTTGAGAAGGGGGACGCGTGGGCTTCAGGGTCTCAGGACTATGATTCACTCCTCTTCGGCTCGCCTAGGGTTGTAAGGAACATTACGTTGACGGGCAGGCAACACTATCCGAGCAAACACATCGCCGTAAAGCTTGAACCGGAGGTTATAGAACTCAACAGGGTTCTTTCCGAGCACGGGTTGACGAGGGAGCAACTCATCGACATCGGCATTTTGGTGGGCACCGATTATAACCCCGGGGTGAAGGGTCTGGGCCCCGTGAAGGCACTGAAGGCCATAAAGGAATATGGGAGGATCGAGGGCATCCCGGGCATAGGGGAGAAGATAGATCTGATTGAAGTTGAGGAGGTTAGGAGGATGTTCCTCTCCCCGAGGGTTTCCGATCAATATCAGATAGAGATGGGGAAACTCGATGGAGAGGGACTGACGGAATTTTTGTGCGAGGAGAGGGACTTCTCGGCGGAGCGGGTGAGGAAGGCACTTGAAAAGATATCTGAGGATAGAGGGGGAAAGACGCTGGATAAATGGTTCTAAGCGAGGAAGAATTTGCTAAGAGAAGGGAAAAGATGGTCCAGAGCCTAATTCAGGGAGGCGTCCTCAGGACCCAGAAATGTATTAGATCGATGATGACTGTCAAGAGACACCTCTTCGTTTGGAGTGGCCATGAGGAACACGCTTACTACGACCACCCCCTACCCCTAGGAAACACGGGTCAAACCATTTCCGCCCCCCACATGTGCGCCTACATGATCGAGGCTTTGAACCTTGAAGTAGGTGGAACAATCCTCGAGATCGGCACCGGGAGCGGATACCACGCAGCCCTCCTCGCCGAATGCGTTGCCCCAACAAACGTGGCTAAAGAGAGATGGGGCATGGTCATCACCATCGAATACGTGGAGGAACTATACCACCTTGCGAAGGAAAATCTGCGTAGAGCGGGCTACTCGGATAGGGTATCTTGTTTGGTGGGGGATGGAACCCTGGGCGTACCCCCCTCAGAGGAGAGGGAGCTATACGACAGGGTCTTGGTCACCGCGGGTGCGCCCTCTCCGCCAAAGCCCCTTCTGAGACAGCTCAAGAAGGGTGGTATGATGGTCATCCCCGTGGGAGGGAGGTTTTACCAACAGTTAGAGAGGATCGTGAAGTTGGATGAGGACAGGTATGAGACGTCGACCCTCATGGGCTGCCTCTTTGTCCCCCTCTTGGGGCAGTATGGATGGAGGGAGGGCGGTGATCGTTGAAGAGTTCGAGGCCTATGGGCACCCAAAGGTGAGGGCGACCCACAGGGGCACCATCGAGATAACGAGGGAAAGCCTCCTCACCTCCAGGGGAGACTGTATAGTGGGATTAAACGCTGAGAAGGCGTGTGGAGACCTGTCTGAGCGGTTGAAGAGGGCTTTGAGGAGGAGTGGCTCGAGAGTGCAAATCGTTCTGAACTGTGAGGGGGAGGAAGATAGGGTTTCGGCGAGGGGGGACGAGAGCCTCACGCTGGGTTCGACTCTAAGCATGGTGATAAGGAAGTCTGATTACGTCTGCCATAGGACCCTAGCCGTAGGAGCGGATAAGGCGGCGAGGGATCTCTCCAGAGCGCTCATAGAGAAGCTGAGGGAAGGAAAAAAATTAAGGGTGAAAATCAGCGTCTTTTAGTTAGGCCCGCTCGGCGAGTCCATCACATCGACGATCAGGAAGGCGGGGGTGATGCCTAAGATAACTCAGAATTCTGTGTTGAAGGGTTCTAAGGGAGATCCCTAGAGGACGCTGCTGGTTAGAGAAAATTGAGGAACCTAAAAAATCCGTGGCTCATCAAGAAGTTTCTGTTAACACGAAGATTAGAGAGAAATACGTGGTGTAGGATGATTGACACCATGGACGCTGAGGATCTAACTCGACTCATGAACGAAGTCCATCAACCATCTCGATCTAAAATTTATTTATTCTGGGCAAGCTCTGATCCCAAATTTAGGGATGTAAGAGAGAAATATCTCCGAGAAAACCATTTTAGAGACGTTACTACTATCACTTTCCCTCTGTCACGTATTGGTGTAAGGCTATGAGTGTTACAGATATTGCGCAGAGGAGAGCTGCTTGGGATGGGGTGGTGTCAGCTCCTCGATTTTAGCCATTTGGCGACGTGCTTCATGTAGGTTTTGAAGTCGGGAGTCTTTCTATGCTTCTAGAGGTCATGTGTGATTTGCATATTACATACCTCTGTGTCTAAGCAACTGCGGTTAATTTCCAGGTGTGGAGTAGTTTGACTTCTATGCGGTCTGTTACTGACTTGCCGTATCGTAGGCTTCTCTTAGAATTGATTCGTCGTTGAACATTGACCTAGGGGCACGCTTGTTTCACATTGGGAACTGCGCTGGTAGATCTGGCTGCTCTATCCCATTAGATGAGTGGAATGCCCTAGAGCTTGAGGTCGGATATTCTTATGGAAGCTACTTCCTCCAGGTCTTCGAAGTGTTTTTCGCCGTCTAGGATGACGACGGGCACCTTCTCCTTGTTGGAGAGGGTTAATGCGAGGGCTGCTGAGGAGAGGTCGCCCCATGGTTTGGCCCTGTACTTGGCCTTTAACCTGCCTAGGTTGATGGTGGTCTTTTCGTCTTGGAAGACGTTGAGGGTTGAGTAGGCCGAACGTACCACCGTTCGGGGCTCCACATCCCTGGTCAGTAGTTCTGGCTTCTCCCTTCTTATCTCATCTATTACCCGATAGGATTCGGAGAGGTTGTTCGGGTGTATATAGATGCTGATCTTCCCCTCCTCGTGTTGGATGACTGCCTTCCTCGCCCTGTCTGAGCCCACCTCGTCTGTGAAGAGGAGGACGAATGGGCCTGCGTCAAAGACAAGTATCCTCATTTTTGTTGGCTGCATCCGCTTAACTCGGCCTCTCTCTCTCCTTCGACGGAGGCCTCTAGGTCCCTCTCCCTCTGCAGAGCCTTCGAGGCCTCAGTCTTGCCGAGGAAGCCGAAGAGCTCTGAGAGTTTGGGCACCTTCTCCAATAGGAGTTTGTCCTTGTCCAGTGGGGTTAGCGTCAGCTCTATCCCCTTCACGTATCCGTACTTCTCTCTTATGTCCTTGGGTATCACGATCTGTCCCTTAGAGGATACCTTGGTCTTATATTCAGCTGCATCGACCATTTCCATCAATTAGATCTTACTTTAACTCAGATTTATAAATTTTCTTACTGTCTTACTATTAATATTTTACTGCCTTGTGGAAGAGTTAAGGTGATCGGCGGCAATTATTTGAGGGTCTTGGTGTTTCAGATCTTTCGAATTGATTAACTATAGAAGTAAATTTCAGGTTCTTTTATTTATTTATCTGGTGGTGAAGAAATGGCTGGAGGGAAGGTTACTATTTATGTTCGGAGGAATTTCAGCTTGGGTTTTAAGTTTTTCGCAGTTCGCGATGAAACACTTTTGGTCGATCCTTCTTCAGCTGCTTATTATTAGCGATAGAGGATGGAACAATTCTTTACTTTACTCTGCTTAACGTTATTTTCTTTTTCTTTTCTCTGAGAGGTGGACAGAGAATGAATAATTCACCCGTCTCCGCCCTCCTTGTGTAGGGAATCGGGCTTCCATCTTCATCAACGACGCTTAAAGCTTCAGAGGCATCTGTGGAGAAGTAGGTACATATCGTTGGGGCGAA
>JBHHXX010000029.1:0-23557 GCA_046757245.1 Candidatus Geothermarchaeales archaeon | reverse complement strand
GGTAAGTTCCGACGTGCATGAATGGAGCAACGAGGACCCCGCTGTCCCCGCTTGGCACCCGGTGAACCCACGTAACGTGGACGAACAGTCCACGAACTCCCAGCGGGAAAAGAAGACCCCGTGGAGTTTTACTGCAGCCTGTCGCTGGGATGTGGTTGCGGATGCAGAGCGTAGGCGGGAGCCTTCGATCCCAGTCTCTCCGGGGGCTGGGGGAGGCGCCAATGGAACACCGCCCTTCTGTAATCATGTCTCTTACCGGCGCTTCGGCGCTGGAACAACGATAGGTGGGCAGTTTGGCTGGGGCGGCACCCCCTTGAAAAAATATCGAGGGGGCCCAAAGATCGGCTCAGACGGGTCAGAAACCCGTCGTAGAATGCAAAGGCAAAAGCCGGTCTGACTGAATCCTCCAAAGCAAGGGATTCAGGGGCGAAAGCCGGGCTTAGCGAACATCCATGTCCCCATTGATGGGGGCTGGATATGACAGAAAAATTACCCCGGGGGTAACAGGCTCGTCGCGGGCGAGAGTCCCCATCGACCCCGCGGCTTGGTACCTCGATGTCGGCTCTTCCTATCCTGGCCCTGCATAAGGGGCCAAGGGTGAGGCTGCTCGCCTATTAAAAGGGAACGTGAGCTGGGTTTAGACCGTCGTGAGACAGGTCGGACTCTATCTGATGGGAGTGCGGGCCGCCTGAGGGGAAACCACCCTCAGTACGAGAGGAACAGGGTGGTGAGGCCTCTGGTGAAGCGGTTGTCCGGAAGGGCAGCGCCGCGCAGCTACGCCTCTGGGGATAAAGACTGAAGGCATCTAAGTCTGAAGCCCCTCCCAAAAAGAGGCGGCCGATCGCCTCATAGCGTCCCCCTCCCAGGGGAGGCGCGGGGGCGACGATGGCGGGGGTAGAAGACCCCGTTGATGGGGTGGTGGTGTAAGGTGGGAGGCTTCGGCCGACCACTTCAGCCAGCCGCTCCCAATAGCCAGAGGCGCCGGTTCAAAGAGTTTGCGTTCGGGACGTCACGCCACAGATCGATGTGTGACACGATGATCCTAGATTGAGCCCGGTGAGTCGGTGGGCGGAGTGGGTGAATCCACCCGAGGAAACTCCTCTCTTCGATGTAAGCGTGGCGCCGCGAGGCGTCGGTGGGAGACCGCCGCTGGGCAAACAGAAACGACACCTCTACACCGCGATGCGGATGATCCACTTCTTGGGGTGACGAGCGGCGTAGCCTGGATGAAACGTTTGCTAGGCACGCGGAGAAAGGCTGAATAGGGCTCGATGACGCGGGGAGAGCCGGGTGAGCCGATTAGATGAATTCCGCCTAAAACAGAAAGAGGGTTATGGCCGACACACCGGGATTTTTCCTTAGCACCTTTTGCTCTTTATCTCAGAGAAGAGAAAAGACTTGATAATTGTCGTATCCCTAATAGCTGATTTGAAAGTTAACTATCCATCGCGTGGAGAATAACTTTACAAGTTTACAAGGGTTCTATGTGAAGAGATGTCTATATTGGAAGAGAGTGCAACTGGAACAGGGCAAACCTATTTATATGCTGTGCAATAGTAAGTCATGATATGTTGCAGCTACAAATCGAGATAATTCAATCTCTACTTTTTCCCCTTTTATTTTTATTGGTGATACTCGGGCCATTTATAAAAAAGAAACTAGTTGAACGAAAAATTGTTAGGGAAAAAAGACAACTAAGACGATTTATCACATCTATCTTACGCGTAGAGGGGTCTGTCAGTTATGACTATTTAGCAGGTGCTGGTTTACCAGAGGCACCAACAGCCAGTGTTATACAAGAACTCATCGAGTCTGGTCTTTTAATTTCAAGAAGGGATGATGGTGCAATAACGTATTCACTCAGTGAATCAGAGAAGATTACTTGGGATGACTATGTTATGAAGGGCGGCATCCAAGGTATCACGGTTGATTCGGTTAATCAAGCTAAGAGCATCACACATGACATAATAAAATACTGTCAATCTAACGGTATACCTGTAAAACATGCTCTCATGCCACGAATGATTCAGTTCTTCATCTCACCTATGAGATATGGTCAAAGCCCTCCTTTTACACTAGGATGGATAGATGGTTCACCGACCATCTCCGTATTCATTAGAGATCCTAACACAGATCCATCAAAGGATTCATGCCCAGGTTGGAAATGGAACGATTCAGGTATGTACTGGTATCTAAAAACTGAAAAACCAGACTTCGACGTAGAAGGCATAGGGCCAGTCTTGAAAAGAGCATACGAACTTGCATCGTCAAAACGTGCTAAAAGCTTTTCTATGTGGAGCAAAGGTGGGAGTGCCTCAAAGAGCTAAGCAACGGGCAATGTCTTCTCCAGCGCAACCTTTCATCGATGCCTCTGAGACCGACTAACGCTATCAAAGAGTACAGAGTTCTAAATCGAGAGCGAGTCTGCGCAAGTACCTATTTGTTCACGTGATAGAGAATGTTAAAGATCTCATTCAATAGACCCTCTAAGCCGACTTCCTCTGTTATCGATGTCTCAAAAACCTCTTCAGCGAGCACATCCTTGACCGAGTTGAGATTCTCGATCGCGATATCGATCTTGTTAACCACGGGTATCACAGGAATCCCAGCAAAGGTATCCCTTATCTCGCCATATATCTTGATTTGATCCTCTAACGGATAATATTTTTCGTGGCTTGGATCAAACATATAGACGATGAGGTTTGCAACGTGCCTCAAACACAGCACAGTTTTCCTCTCAATCGGGTTTCTCTTCTCCATGGGTCTATCGAGCAGGCCAGGCGTATCTATTATTTGAACCCTCCGGGACCCCCTCTCCAGGTGGCCCACACTGATCTCCTTGGTCGTGAAGGGATAACTAGCAACCTCGATCTTTACCCTGCTGAGGGCATTTACGAGGGAGGACTTTCCCACGTTGGGGGACCCCGCCACAACAACCGTCGGCACGACCCTATCGATCGAGGGCAACCCACGCATCTTCTCCCAAACCGATCTTAGGCGCTCTAGGTCTTTCCTCCTCCGCCTCAAAACCGATATAGACCTCCCGTAGGCCTCCCTCCTGACCCTTGCCGCATCTTTAACATTCCTTCTTAATCTTTTGAGGTATGTTTTTCTGATTTTCTCTATGATTCTAATTGAACCCCTCAATCTTCGGGTTGACTCCCTAATTTCTTCGGTGCCGAAGAGGAGGTCCCCGATTTTATTATAAAATATCTCGGCGGATTCGTGGGTCTCTCCGATTTCAACAGCCCTCTTCAGGTAGTCTGTTAGGGCCTTCGCTAACGTCTCTATGCGTTTTCTTTCTCTGGCCTTAGCTGTTCTTTCCCTCTTTCCGAGGAAGGGAATTTTTATGGCGGTTCTCGATGCCTTTCGGAGTACTTGATCAATTATCTCCTCGGTTTCAGGTAGGCCCTTAACTCTTTCGTAGGGGTTCATTCCTCCAACTATGTTAAGACGCCTTGGTATAATTATTAGTACCAGTAGGTGATTGTTTGCCTTTATCAAAGCCTGAACTTTTAGCTTTGCTGCTCTATGCCTCTGGCAGAAAGTGTGGAATCGGAGATAAGGAGTCATTCTTTTCAAATCGTCGATAAACCGTCTCGTTTTCCCTCAATTTTTTGATGCGCGTCTTTTCGTGAAAGACATAAATAGTAGGCGTAAGTAGTGTGTAGGTAGTAGATTGGATACACGGGCTGAATGAAAATGGTAAAGGGGACGGTTAAGTTCTTCGACAGAGTAAAGGGCTTCGGCTTCATCATAAGGGAGGACGGTGAAAGAGACGTGTACGTGAACATCGCTGACATCAAGGACGGGGAGCCTCTGGCGGACGGGGAAAGAGTTGAGTTTGACGTTGAACAGGGTGATAGGGGGCCTAGAGCCAGGAACGTCGTGAGAACACGGACGGGTTAACACACTGAAAACTTGAAGTTAGTAAAAGAGTCAAGGGCTTGGATGCCTCGGCTTCATGCAACTGATTTCTTGACTCTCTGGGTTGGTAGGGGATGACCGGAGAGCTACGCGTGAGCGTCATCGGCTTGAAGTGTGAATGTTGTAGAGGAAAAGAGTTTATTCTGGATAGGAATGGAGGGGGGCTAATCTGTAGTGGCTGTGGTTACGTCATTCCAGCGAAGAATATTGAGGAGGGACCTGAGTGGAGGTCCTTTGAAGGAGATGACGGATCGAGGATCAGAGTCGGGATGCCGCCGACGCTCATGATGCAGGACAAGGGTTTATCCACCCTGATCGGCTTAGAGGGTCAGGATTCAATAAGGGGGAACGCTGGGGATTGGAAGAGGCTTAGGAAGTGGCAGCGGAGAATAAGCACTCACACCTCGAACGGGCGCAATCTCTCCTATGCATTAAGCGAACTGAACAAGCTAGGTGAAAAACTCGGTGTTCCCTATCATGTTTTGAACAGGGCGTCCTACATATATAGGATGGCGTTGGAGAGAAAGTTGGTTAGGGGAAGGGCTATAAAATACATGGTTGTAGGGGCCCTCTACGTCGCCCTCCGCTACGAAGGTATCACAAAAACTAAAAAGGAGTTGAGCAGAGCCTCAGGCTTAGAGGCGAAGGAATTGGCCAGACACTATCGGCTACTCCTAAAGGCGCTGAGGATCAAAATGCCTGTCGCTGACCCGGTGAGGCATGTCAGGAAGATCTGTGCGTGTGGAGGCATAGCCAAAGAGGTGGCTTTAAGAGCCGAAAAAATAGTGAGGCTCGCCCAGCGGCAGAGGCTTACGATAGGGAAAGACCCCGTTGGAGTTGCGTCAGCAGCTGTGTACTATGCGTGTGTGTTGATGGGCGTTGAGAAAAGTCAAAGGAACATAGCGGTTGCAGCCAACATAACGGAAGTCACGGTGAGGAACAGGTACAAGAGCTTCAGCGATCAGCTGAACTTGAGCAAGTCTCCCTCACTCTAACTAGTCGATAGCTCACGCTAATAATTAAGATAATGATGAAGAAGTTGGACCCCCCGCACTTGAAGCACCTCTTTACGGACACTGTACGGCTACAGAAGCGGCATCCAAGGAGAAGGCACCACCCACGCCTCCCAGCGGCCCCACTACACCGGGGTCCCTCAGAATGAGAGGGCATCCGGGCGGATACTAGCCTCTTCCAGCGAGATCGTCAATCCGTCCCTCTCCAATACTTATATTTTGTCAGATCAAATACGATGGTGGGGCACTTTTATGGGTAAAAGGAAGGTCTTAACAGAGAAAGAATTGAAGGATACGCCTCTACCTGGGCCGGGACAGCTATTAGGCATAGCTAAGAAGATGCTCGGCAACGACAGGGTGATGGTTCTCTGCACGGATAGAAGGGAGAGGAGCTGCAGGATCAAGGGGAAGATGAGGAGGAGGGCATGGATCAGACAGGGGGACGCGGTGCTCGTAGAACTATGGGGCTTCCAGAATGAGACGAGGGGAAGCATAGTGGGGAAGTACGTGGCGTCGCAGAGGGAGTGGCTCAGGGAAGAGGGACACCTACCCGAGTGGATGTTTTAAGACCTAAATCTAAAGTTCTGCCTAATTTCCAAAATTATTAATTGAAGACGTCGACTCTGCCTCCTCATATATCCTTCTGAAGAGTTTGATCATATCGACTCACAACCCCATCCATGTTTACGTGTAGCCGCGAGGCTCTTACGGATAATGATTTCGGAAGTCTCCGAGCGCTTATTTCCCCTTCACTTCATAGCCGAGTTCATCGATGAACCCCCTCTGCCTCTCCAAGATTTCTCGCCTCGTCTTGGATTGAGCGTAGGCGTCAAGCCTTTTCCCATTTATTTTCAGGAATTCGAGGCCCCACTTGAATTTGGAGAGGATGGTCTTGGCCTCTCCTTCGAACCCCAAGATGTATAGGGCGGCTGAGAGGGCCTCCGCGGTGGACAGCGTCGTTGGCCTACCATAGTTGACTGGATTCGCCGCAATCAACAGGGGTAGAGCCCTATTCTCGCATCCCCTCCCACGAAACGAACCCAGCCAATCTATCCTCTTCCAACTGCAGTCGATGGCGGCGAGGCCACGCTCAGCCACCTTCTCTCCATCCTCGTGGGAGAAAACCGTTTCCGCGAAGGGTTGGAGCAAGACACTCCCCCTGGGAATTCTGCCCAACCTCACCCTTGATGCTAGCCCCAGCCTCAGCATCTTGTGTCCGGTGCACTTCTTGGGGTCGCATTGTTTGAGGTCCACTATATAAAGTTTCGGGCGGGTTGGGCTGTCTTCGATTGCTTTCATCCTTAAAGGCTTTGGGTCGATTAAACTTATATTTGCAGGGGTCAATAATTCTTAGGAGGAAGATTCGGTTGACCATAGCCTTCGTTTTGATAAACACGGAACTCGGATCGGAGGAGGAGGTTAGGTCGAAACTATTGGAGCACGAGGAGGTCGAGGAGGCCTACATCGTCTATGGCGTATACGATCTCATCGTGAAGCTAAAAGCCGAGGATATGGATCAGATCAAGAGAACCGTCTCTTGGAAGATAAGGAGGATGGAGAAGGTTCGATCTACCCTCACGATGATCGTTATGGACAGTGGGTGAAGGAACCCGGATAGTTCAACCCCCAACCTTTACCTGTGAACTAATTTTTCAACACCCAAGATATAATTGAAAACACGTGGGAATTTTTTGGTTCAGAACTCGCTAGGCGCTCGTGAGCGTTGTTTTAACTACTTAGGAGGGCGGCGTAGCCAGGCAGTTTCTCCCAGAGAATAGACCTACAAAGCCTGCGGCTCTGCTTCACGACCACGAAGGGGGACCACATTTTTATTATAGTATAATGTATTTCAAGGGTTAAGACAGGTATTTTAGATGGTCTTTCGAGGAGGGAGAAAAAAATGACATTCGTGGATAAGAAGTTGTGTGTGGGCTGCGGATTTTGCCTACCATACTGCCCTGTCAACGCGATAACCATGAGGGAAAACCACGCCCATATAGATCAAGAAAAGTGTGTTGAATGCGCGAGCTGCGTAAGATCCGGCGTCTGTGAGGTCTATGCCCTGGTTCAGCCCGACCTTAAACTCCCGAGGCTCTTGAGGAAGCTCTTCAGCGACCCCTTGGCTACGTTCAAGGAGACAGAGGTCCCGGGTCGTGGAACGGAGGAGATGAAAACCAACGACGTGTCAAATAATTTTGGTTATGGGGATGCCGGATGGGGTGTAGAGCTTGGGAGACCCAGCGTCTCGACCAGCTTTGAGGACGTTGAAAAGGTGGCTATGGCCTTGGCGAAACATAACGTAGAATTTCTCGAGCTAAACCCGGTCAGCATGTGTATAGACCCTGAGACAGGAGAGTTTAAGGAGGACAACCCGTGGAGGCTTAAGCCTGAAACATTGAGGAAGGTGAGGTCACTGTCGGCAATAATAGAGTTTAAGTCAAAAGCAGAAGACGTACCGACGATACTTGAAACCCTAAAAGACGTCTCGGAGAAGATCAACACGGTGTTTACCGTCGACCTCATCTCTAGGTGGAGGGATGGGGAGATAGAGGTCCTACCCATCGTGGAAAAAATCCCATGGGTCACCGTGAGGCCTAATGGGAAGAACAACGTCGGGTTGGGTCGGCCAGGGTATGAGTAGGTGAGGGGTATGACTCACACATCGCATAGAGAAGGGGACGTAGAATCCCTGAAGAACGACTTCGTATTCGTCGTGACGGGTGCGAAGGGCTTCAACAAAAAGGGATGCGCGCCGAGGGTGCGAAAAATCATGGAGATTCTAGCCGAACATGGCCCAGTGAACCTGGGAGACATGGAGACCGGGAACACTGCCAGGGGCTTAACCGTGGAGGAGATAACCAGAAACATCATGGACTCCGCCATCAGCCAAGCCGTCTTCACGAGTAAGGAAAAGGCGATAGAGGCGCTAAAGGCCCTTAAAGAGGCTGACTTGGGCATCTCCATCACCATAAGCGGCCTCAATGAGGAGGTCAAAGACATCGTTCAAAAGGCGTCGGTGGGCGATCAGCCACACACCGTTAACCTCTCGCTGGGCTTTATGGGTAAGACCGAAAAGGCTCCGCCGGACGACATTCGGCAAATAACCACCATGTGTGGCCACGCCATGGTTGCGGCTGGGATCACGGAAAAGCTCATTGAGGCTGTGAAGAGGGGGTGGACAACACCGGAGGAGGCCGGCCTCAAGCTGGCGAGGCAGTGTACCTGCGGGGCCTTCAACCCTCAGCGGGCGGCAAGCCTTATAAGAATGTTCGCTGGGATCGGATAAACACCCACGCTCTTAACAGCCCCTGGATAGATATGGGTAGATAACCTACCCTTCATCATAACATACGGATCAGGGACTGAGGAGCACATGCACCAAGCAGCACTACATGGTTTTCAAAAGGTTAGAACGAGGTCGGCGTCCTCTAGGTCCTCCGCCATGAAGGCGAGGGTGCCCCTGACCTCATCCACCTCTGGGATCATGTTTTCCTTATTCAGTCCCCATATGTCTGAGGCTAGGCTGCAGACATAGATCTTCACGTCGCCCAGAGTCTTCATCTCCTCGATCATCTTGTGTATGCCAGGGAAGCCCGTCCCCTTAACCCGCTGGAGGAACCACTCCCGCCTCTCAGCCACCTCCGGGGGGAGTTCCAATTCGTCGATCTTATCCCTTCTAAGCTTCTCAGCCGCCCAGTCTAGGAAGAAGACCCTCGTCTTTAGCCCCAGGGTTGCGGCGTTTAGGGCGAAGTTGAGGGCGAACATCAGGCTGCTGGAGGCTGGACTCCTTATGATGATGGCCACTTTCTCCAAAGGAATCTCCTCTATGAACATAAAAAACCCCAGGTATAAAACATTTGTTCGCTGGTCTACGGTGAAACCTTATAACGTGTGATTGTTGGGGTTTAGAAGATGCTTCCTGTTCTACTGGGCCCACTCGTGTGAAGAAGTGGCTTCATCTACTTTGGTCACATCGACTTTCCAAGTTTCCATAGATAAGGCGCTATGAGATCCCATAGGATTAAACCCGTCTTGCCCAATCATGATATAGCTATTCAAAAGCCCCCCACAGATACGTTTCTAATGAAAGCAACAAAGACCAAGACGAAATAAGCTATGCGTAAGAATCCCCTACACGCTAGACCCCCGGCTTTGTTAGAAAAAATGGGGGGGATCAGTCCCCCTGGGGTAGGGTCTCCGTGCTCTTTACGCCCTCCAGCGAGGCAACCTTTCTGGCCACGTCTTTTAGGTCGTGAAAGCTTTTGCCTTCTATGAAGACCACCGCGTCGAAGCGCCCGAAGACGCCGTAGGCATCGGTGACGCCTTCGATCTTCCTCGCCTCTTCGGCGATTTTCAAGGCTTGAGCCGCCGGAGCTTTTATGAGCATTAGTCCTCGAACCATGCGCCTACGCCTCCATCGCTACGAGGGTCTCTGACGCCGCCACATCTTTAATTCCCCCAAGCTTCAGCACTAGTTCGCAGAGCTCTTTTATTCCAGCGACTTCGACGCTGACCGCCACGTCGGTCCTTCCTAAGACGGAGAAGGCGAACTTCACCCCCTCCAGCTTTAGCGCCTCGTCCTTCACGGCTTCGTGTCTTCCGGGCTTGACCTTGATGAGTGTACAAGCCTTCATACCAACCACTCAATATGATGTCTGGGAGAATATTTATTAGGCTTTTATCTAATTGAATCAAGACTATGCACCCTAAGAATTTATAAAACCTCTGATGTATAGAAGGGTGATGTTGAAGTATGTTCCCCCTCTACGACGAGAATCCCCGCAAGACTAAGCCCTTCATCACGTGGTCCCTGATCGCCATAAACGTGGTTGTCTTCGCTTGGCAACTCTCGAGGGGAATGGACAATGAGATCGTGTTTGAGTATGGGGAGATCCCAGCTATGATCCTCAGCGGTAGGAGGCTCTTCACAATGATCACCTCCATGTTCCTCCACGGGGACATTTTCCACATATTCGGGAATATGCTCTACCTCTTCATATTCGGGGACAACATCGAGGATAGGTTCGGCCACACCAAGTTCCTCCTCCTCTACCTCCTCTTCGGAGTCTTTGGGGGGCTCACCCACTCGGTTCTCACGTTCGTGTTCGACGGCACGGGCGTCATCATCCCAGCCATAGGGGCCTCGGGGGCCATCTCGGGGGTTTTGGGCGCATACCTTATGTTTTTCCCGAGGGCTAAGATTGTGAGCGTCATCCTCTTCTTCTACTTCTTAAGAATCGCTAGAGTTCCTGCCCTCATATTCTTAGGATTTTGGTTCCTCCTCCAGTTCCTCTACGGCGCTACGGGCACTGTGGGGGGAGTGGCGTATTGGGCTCACATCGGCGGCTTCGCCATCGGCTTTTTGACGGCTGGCCTCTACAAGTTGCTCGGTCAATAATTCGTCTTTCAAACGCATCGGTGTCTCGATTTTAAGAAATATAAGCAATCGCGAAGCATTTATTGATGGTCAGCATGGCGTCGAAGCTTAAGCCCATCGAGGAAATCATGGCCGAAATGATGAGGCTCTACAATAAAGACCCCCTGGGCTGGGGCATCTCGGTGAGGATGGGTCGAAAGGGCTATGGCGACATCTTTGTTCTAAGCCCCAAGGGGGAACTTTGGCAGGTAAAGATCGACAGCGTCTACAAGCCCAAGCCATTGGGATTAGGCGTGAAGGTGGGAGGCTTCGAGGAGTCCAGAAAGGTGATAAGCGCGAAGATTCCCCCCTACGGTTTCAGGCCCATCTCCAAGGGCCATCTAGAGGAGCTCAGGAAAAACATCCTCCAAAGGAGACCCGTGGATAAGACCGTTAGGGGAATCCTCACCGAAAGTCCGGCTCCAATCGGAGAATTGGTCAGCCCCGGGATCATGCAGGGACCTATAAGCTTCTCTAGTGGCGAGAGGTATCTCTCGGAGAGACAGAGAGAGTTAGACAAAAAGTTGGAGAAGAGCCTCGATGAGCTTTTACACAGGAGGGGCTTGGGCTCTATGTACGTCTAGGCGAGATGACTAAACACATCCGTCGATGGACTCATCAGACGATTGAAAAAAATGGTAGTTTTGGGACGAAGGGCGCCATTTCCCCACTTTCACTAAGCGAATCCAGTGGAGGTCGACGGTTTATACGTGGCGCCGCCGGACGGACTCGGACCGTCGACCTGCGGGTTAACAGCCCGCCGCTCTACCATCTGAGCTACGGCGGCACCCGGCTTGATGGGGGTCACTCCCTGACCTTTACACCAATAATGAACAAACCAATTAATATTTGAGCGACTCCCACCACGCTGAAGAAGGTCTTATGGGGGTCCACCACCTGGGGGGAATTGAGACTGTTGTAGACGACCATGACCCCCAGTGCTAAAAATATTATGCCCAAAAGCTTCAGGAGCTGCTCCAGCTTCGATATCTTCTTAAACATTCCCCAGTCCTAAAAACATGTATCCCAACCCACTATTTACCCTTTCCTCTCGGGTGCACATAGAGAGTCAGGGAGCGCTGGCCTCCATCTTCTCCTTCAGGTATCTGTCAACGATGAAGGTGAGGCCGTACCGGCTGAAGGCCTCCAGCTCCGCCTTCCTCTTGATCTCCAGAAACTTCTTCAGCTCCTCCTGCCAAAACTTCCCCCGGTACCTGGGGTCGCGGAGCAACTCCCTAAGCCTCTTAAGATCTACATCCGTCAGCCTCTCCGATGGCAACTCATAGCGAATAAGGTCGGAGGCCCAGACCCCCATCCACTTGGCTTCGGGTGTCGCCAACCCAAGGATGTGGGCGGCGTTGGCTGAGCCGTAGATGATGACGCCTGAGACGTGGAGACCCCAGGGATCGGCGTCCGTGAGGATGTAGATGGGGAGGTTAAGCTCATGGTTCAGCCTCTTGATGAGGTATCGAGCCGCCCTTGGGGCCTGTCCCACCGTGGATATCAGTATCGCCTTATACTTCTGGGGCACGTTCTCCTCTATGAAGCGGGTGAAGACCGCGCCCTTCTCGATGACGAAGACTCTCTCAGCGGACGTCTTCACGAATTCAGAGGTGCGCAGCGCGTGGCCGATCATGACGCCGTCGGGGTGGTAGGACAGGTTTACCCTCTTCCCCTCGTAGCCTGGCACCGTGTACTCTATGGTGAGGTCCCCGAAGACGCTTGCGCGCTCCTCCGGCACGATGTTAAACTCCTCCCTAGGCCTCCTCATAACGGCTTCGATGTCCATGATGGCGTCGTTGGACTCGCTTTGATCCTTGAAGGGAACGTCGTAGGCCTGTGATGAGTAGTAGACGTCCCTGAGGGTGTTGTGGCAGACTATGCCTCCGATGCCTGCTACGAAGTTTTCGGCTGATGGCACTGAGACATCGTACACATAGGTATTAGTTGGTTTGACTTTTTCCATCTTCACGATCTTTACAAAGCCAAAGTCGCTCTCCATTAGTTTCCCTATTTTCTCACTGATCGTTTCTGACATGAAGAATTTTCCAATATTTTTTTGCGTGAAAGATCGATAACCCCGTAATGTTGGGTGTTTTTCTTTTATATTGGTTGTTAAAGGTACATTTGCGTAACGGCTGGATGCCTTTTTGCGACCATAAGGGTCTGGCGATTGCAAAGCGTAAGCGACTCCCCTTACCGTCCTTCCCTCAATTTCACCTTCTCTTTCTTGCCTTCTGAAAGTCCCAATAACCCCATCTTGTAAAAGCAAGTATAGAATATCGGATATTAAATACCTGCTTGATGTGACCCCCCTATCTCCTAAAAGCCAAGCCTTTATGAACTCTCTCTGCAATGAAAGTGGCATGTTAAAGACTATTTCCGGCACCCTTTTCTCTTTAGCGTATTGTTTTACACCTAAAATTTTGAAGAGGCGATATGCAGCCGCCCTGTAAATGCATAGATTTGTGCTTTTCCCCTTCTTATAGATTCTTGGAGAAGTGTCAAATATTTTTTTAGATATGTTAAAAACGTCGATAACGCATTTCTCCCCGGTGTTGAAGCTATATATCAAGCCGTTTCCGTGTCTCTTACCCTTTTTAATGCCGGTCAAGTAACATCCATCCGCCACAAAATATCCCAGAAGTCGAGCAAACTCTTTGCCTAGTGGAATAATTGATGGAAACTTTTTCTTGCTAATCATTATCTTTACCTTTCTCAAATCGTCGTCGGAGATTTTAACTAAGTTAAAAACGTCGAGTGGAAGGCTCCTCTGCTTCTTAAAGTAGTAAAACATTTGATTAAAGTAGCGATACCGCTTCTTTATTTCTTTCTTAATAACATCTTTATTTTCATCAAAAATCTTGGTGGGGACCCTATGAACAAAGCACCTATCACTGTTATTCTTTTTTATTAAACTCAACAAATTAATTTCTTCATTTCCACCCCCTGCATTAGGAGGTAAACTTTTGGGGATGACAACGATGTCTCCAGCCTTCATTTTTGATACTTCTCTAGCAAATACCTCAGCGGTATCCGGTGAGTAGGAGAATATACTATGGCTTCCAGTTAACGCAATTTCCCTTCCCGTCTCTAGAGTTAGCCTATATAGGTATCCGATGTGTCTATGCCTATATACCGCCGACGCCTTTCTCCAAGAGATCCTCAGCGTCTCAGGGTCGAACGCCAATACTTCAAGATTCGACACGGGCTTCTCGATGTTTGCCTCTCCATAAACGTAATACTGATCTATGAGTCTACCGATTTCCACCATTTTGGGTATACCGTTTACTTTAACTAAAATAGGCTCACTGTAATCAAGGCTACTCGTCCTTCCCTCTTTGAGTAGCTCCTTGGCGAAGTAAGAGATCCACGTGAACTGCGTCAATGGTCTCAGGTGGGTTATGTTGGACGCCGTCCTCGTCCACGTCTTATCGCCCAGGAGGTAGGCCCTCTCAACCTCATCGTATATGATGTTTCGCACGTTTCGGCTGGGGACCCTGATTGATGGGAACTTGCCTTGATCTATGTCGTCGCAGACCCTCTCCCCGAATCCCTTGAGGGTCTCGAGGACCTCTATTCTCTTCCCCTTAGGCTTCTTCTTTCTTCTAACCACTTCTCTCCACCTAAAAACCTAGTGTCCAACTGTTGATCCTAATCGGGTTGCGTGTCCCCTAATCCTTAACCCCCTCGAATTTCTTCTTCACCCTCTCGATGAGACGTTCAATGCTTGGAACCGAATCCGTTTCGGCTAACTTGGAGGAGAACTCGGCGATCTTCGGTAGATACTTGTAGTAGATGCCGATCCTCTTGGTTATCCTCTTCCTTCTCTCCGCCCTCCCAGCGTAGGTTGAGAGCCTCCTCAAGAGGAACCTAACGGCAGCCCTTATCTCCCTCTCGACTTCGGGGATGTCCGCGATGAACTCCTTCCCTAGGCTACGGAAGGGGATCTTTGTCGAGCATATGTGGATGAAGAAGGCGAGGGGACCATCGGTGGGCTTCTTGTAGTAGTTCCAATTTATGTCATTGATGATCTTGAGGGAGACGTCGCTCCCCTCGTCGAAGAGTAGTGGAATCTTGTTCGCATATCGGTGAAGGATTATCTCTCCACTCGAGCCGCGGATGTTCCCCCCGTAGGCTAGGGCGGCCTCGATGATGAAGGGGTGGCCAGAATAGGAGGCCGAGGGGCGGGTGACGACCTCCAAGAAGTCGGTGGGCCCAAGTTCATATTCCTTCCTTATGCCCTCGCGGAAGAAGTCCTCGCCGATGGGGGAGAGCATGTCTGGCCTCGGCGGTAGGAAGTCCTCGTAGGTACCCAGAGCCCGGGATAGCTGAGCGATCTCCTCCACGGTCAACTTGAATAACTTTCGATCGGGCTTGAGACCCGCGTAGCTGAGGAACTTCTCCGCGGTCCTCTCACCCACCCTATGGAAGTCTAAGCACATGAACTCCATGAGGGTTTTTTGGGGTCCTCCCTGCTTAACCATCTTCTTCAGCCTCTCCACGTCGACGCCGTGGGGGTGGGGCTTGGTCTCCTTGGGCGGCTTGGGGACATCCTTGATTGTCCTCCTGAAGAAGTAGAGCCTCCCCAAGGGATCTACGAACTTTATCTCAGCGTAGGGGGCGACCACCGCCGTGTGCTTGAGGTAGGAGGTGATCTTGTTCGAGATCCTGGGGTAGTTGCCCACCAAGCTGAACTCCACGATGGTTCCGTGCCAACCCCTCTTATTCTCCATGTTCCTATTCTCAACTATCTGGGGTCTGTTCCTTTCGATGTCGATGAGGAAAACGTATGAATGGATTTTCTTCCCACCCGTCGAGGAAACAACGTGGATGGGCTTGTGGGTTGTGATCTGTCCGTAGAGGAGGGCGAGCGTCCCCCCTAAGCCGAAGGTGCCACGGCTCTGCCTAAGGACGTATTTTGTGCTGTAGAAGACGCGTCCAAAGGCGTTGAGGATCTCTTTCTGGGGTATACCGGACCCGTTGTCTTGAACCCTGAGCTTGTATATACCCGTGTTGGCTGCGATCTTCTCCTCCAAGGCTATGTTGGCATATATGTCGGGGGGGATCCGATGGAGCTCACAGGCGTCCATGGAGTTCTCTATGAGTTCTCGGAGGGCCGAGAAGAGGGCTCTACTCGGATTCGTGAAGCCGGCTATCTCCCGATTCCTGTAGAAGAACTCTGATGGGCTGAGTTCGACAAACCTCTCCCTGACGCGGCTCAAGTCCACCACCGTTACAATGTCCCCAATTCTATATTAACCTTCAACGTTTAGACTCTCCCCGAATATCGATATGAGGTTCAAGGGAGAGAAGGGAAAGGGAGTAAAGCTATCCACAGCTGCGTGTTTCACGCCCTCTCCAAAAGCAATTCTCTGAAGGCCTCTACGATGACCCGCTCCTCTCCCTCACCCAGACACCGGGGGTTGATGATGATCTTACCCCCCTGAGACCTCAAATATATGGGGGGATTACCCCTACGAAGCCTGTTCACAACATCACCGGGGGTCATGCCCAAGGCCTCCATATGTAGGCTTAAGTGGACGTAGGGAACCGCTTCCGTGGATTCGTCCCCCATTACGCGCTCGGCCTCCGTGTGGGGGAGTTTGTTCAGCTCCTCCACCATGTATCTCACCTTCTCATCCCACGCTTCGAACTCCGCTTTGTGGTCCTTCTCCACGTATCTTCGCAGGGCCACGACGAGGCCCACGATCGACTCCCTGCCCACCTTCATGGGTCTGCCAATGGTTCTCAAATCCCTGGCCTCGGCTCCGATATACCCCTGGAGGGCGGCGGCCTCGATGAGGTCCCTTCTGCCGCAGAGAATCCCCGTGGCGTTGGACGCACCGATGGCCTTGCCTCCGCTGAAGGACACCAAATCTGCGCCCATGGCTATGAATTTTCTCAGGTTTTCGACGGGTGGCAACTCCGCCGCCGCGTCGACTATCACCGGGACACCGTGTTTCTTCGCGATCTTGATGACCTCCTCCAGGGGGGTCGAGCCGCCCGTTATGGCTGCCTGCCGGATAAAATAGGCTATCGCCGCCGTCTTCACGTTGATGGCCTCCTCGATCTCTCGGGGATGAGTCTTGGAGGTGCTTCCCACCTCTACATATTTTGCCCCGCTCACGAGTATGTTGTGGTCATATCGGGTTCTCTGTCCTCTTTGGATGATCACCTCGTTCTTCATACCCTCGGTGTTCGGCAGCTGTGCCATTTTTACCGTATCCTTACCCGTCATACACGCCGCGGCGGCCAGGGTTAGGCCTGCCGCCGCGCCAGAGGTCACGTAGACCGCCTCAGCCCCAATGATCTCGGCGATGATCTCTCCGGCCCTCTTGTGGAGTTCCTCCATGTCGACATAGGAACTGGCGGCCTCGGCTGTGGCTTTGAGTACCTCTGGGTCTATGATAGAACCCCCCACTATCGTCCAGTTGCCGAGGGCGTTGATGACTCTCCTCACTCCAAGCTCCTCGTAGATTCCCAACTCGGCTTCACCCTTGGTTATCAATGTGAACTAGAAGTGGTGTGATCTATAACCTTTATTTCCCCGTTATATTTACTCCCATAGATCCATCCTCTCCATCTTCTTCCTCCTGCGCTGGGTGAAGAGGTAGTTGTAGACGGACTTGTGGGGTGAGCCCGAGGCGAGCATCTTCACAGCCTCGCTCGCCAGCACGATCCCCTCGTAGGAGCCGATCATGCCCACGAAGTTGCGATAGACGGAGAGATCGACGCCGGTGGTCTCCTCGATGACCCTCCTCGTCTTTCCCCCCTCCCCGATGATCCTCCCCTTTATCCTCGAGACATCCTTATCCGACTTTCCACCATAAGAGGTTAGGTCCATCACGTGGAGACTGTAGTCGTCGCTCAGAAGCCTTTCAGCCCTCTCGGGCGAAAACCCGTATTCTATGGCCCTTATGATGTTGGAGGCCTTCATGAGGGCGTCGACGTCCTCACCCACGTTTTCAATCGAGACGCGTCCCGTGGCGCTGTCAACACCTATCCTCACCCTTAGCAATTCCTCGAGCCTCCTCTTAACGCTGCCCCCCCTCCCTATCAAGACCCCTATCCTATCCTTGGATAAAACTAGGGAATAGACGCCGCTCATCCCTTAAGCCTCCTTCACCCAATTCATCGCCTCCTCGAGGCTCCAGACCCCCAAGCCCCTCCTAGAGAAGAAGTTGAGGATGTTTGAAACATCCCTCACCAAGAATTGTTCTGCCATGGGATGACCTTTGAGCACGGCCTGGGCGAAGTCGAAGAGGATGGCCTTCCTGTTGAAATAAAATATGTTAAACTCGCTTAGATCCGCGTGAATCAACCCCGCCTTTTGATAGAGCCTCCTCGTCTGGTTCATCACCTGCTTAAAAAGCCTCTCGCTCAGCCTCTCCCTCTCCCTCAGGGTTGAGGCTGGGATGAAGTCCCTCCCTATGAACTCCATCACCAAGACGTTTCCCTCGTGGTGTAGAGGCTTTGGCACGTTCACGCCGCACCCATGGGCCTTCAAGAGGTTTTTATACTCCTTCGAAGCCCACGCATAGATGAGCTTCCGGGACCTCGTGCTCACCCCCTCGAATCGGGGGTCCCCTACTATGTATTTGAGCCTACCCCTTCTAAACTCGGCGGTGGCCGTCAAGAAGATCTTCACGGCGGCGGCCTCTCCCCTTGAGGTCTCCGCCACGTAGATCCTGGCCTCCTTCCCTGAGGCGACTATTCCGTGGACGATCTCTATGATGCCCTCGTTGATCATCCTGTATAAGATGAAGAGGGTTTTCCTGTCGAAGACCTCCTCGAGGGTCTCGTATTCATCCGAGATTCTCCTAAGCATACGCTGCTCTCTCTCAGATGAGGCTTCCTTCCTCCCCAGCTTTCTAAGCGCTTTACCGGGTTCTCGATCCTCTTTAGGGACGTCCATGGGTCTACACGCTTATAGATTGAATAGGGCTTAACTACCTAAAAAGACGTTGTCTCAATCCCCCTATAACTATAGGAGTAGGGGGATGCATCCTATAGGGCGCCCTTAAGCGTTGCCGATTGAGATCCCTCTTTAGCCTTATGCGGAGGCCCTTAAACACCCTAAAAGTCTTGGGGCTTGCAGATGATCCTCCTCACCCTCAGGTCGAAGAAGTTATTTGAATGAGCCGGCTTTATATGGAGGGCAGTGTCGGCGCCCCTATCAGTGCCCCCGATGGCCAACACGTCCTCATCCATGGGTATCAAACCGGCGTCAGCCGCCATGACGGTGATTTCTATCGCCACCTTGGTTCCCTGCCCGAAGCACCTCAAGGCCTGGGCTATGATCTCTACGGGGAGCCACGTGTTCATCCTCTTCCTAACAGACCTTTCGACGCCGGAGAGGGCGTGTGTCGTCGTCAAGACCTTCGCACCCCTGGCCAAGATTTTCTCCCTCGCTTCGTTGGGTAGCTCTTGATGTCCGGGACCCTTGAAGCCCGTATGATGGGTGACCACCACCAAGTTGACATCCTTAAAGAGCTTTGAGGCGAGCAGACCCGTGTAGCCCGTTGTTGTGGCCACCAAGACGTTTCGAATCCCACTTTCCTCCACGTATTTCAATACCTTTTCGAGGGTTGTCTCGGTGTTAACCCTACCAGGCTCCTTAAAATAGGTTGTCAGATGCTCAGACGCGGACATCGCAACCGCCTTCACATGATATATTTAACCTTAATATTAATGTGGAGATAAGCTTGGAGGATGTCTTCGCTGAACCGGGTAGGTGTTAGGCGAACATCCAATCCGGCAGATACCCGTTCTGCCTCAGCCACTCCTTTTGTGCCGCGGTGTACCTACCCACGATGTCCCCCCGGGTGTCGTCTTGGAACCCCCAGAGCTCTATGAGGACCGTGTCCCCGATCCTGATCCAGACCCTCCTTCTGAGCTTCCCCTTGATCCTACAGGTCCTCATCTTCATGTCCGTGCAGAGGGCCTGAGCCCTATCGTTCCCCAGCAGTTTCTTCACTATCCCGAGTAGCTGCCCCGTCGCGGGGAGGGGCGTGTCCTTCAGCTCCTTCTCGGTCAAAACCTTCCTCTTGCCCATCTACTACACTTCTAGGGGGTTGGGGTCTGTTATTATAAAATAGTGTTGGGCGAACCCCCTTATAAAAACAGTTGGGGTGTGTCTAACGATGCATTGCAGGCTTTTTGGGGTGACTCCTAACGTCTAAACCTTGATACATATGGCGCAGGGGACACCCTTTATCTCCCTCACCCCCTCGGGGTGTATGTATCCGGCTTCGATGGCCTTGTCAATCGCCCTCCTCCCGTAGAGGTTGATGGAGTCACTCTCATCGAAAAGAGCAATGAGCTGCTCTCCTTGGCACACAATGTCGATCTTCTTGTTATGGAAGATGGAGGCCTCTTCCTCGATGAGTTCCTCATCGTAAACGAAGAGAAAGACCTTCTCTCTAATTCGTCTAAGCTGAACAAAAAACTTTATATCTTCATCGGCCTCAGGTGGGAAGCCCCCAAGGCCCTTCTTGGAAGCCAACTTAGACCAATAACAATTCCCCACTAGCGAAGTTAAAGATTTCTATCGGGATGTTCTATCCCCTAGCCCTAGAAGACGCATTTTTTTAACGCATTCCCTAATCCTCTTTGAAGCCCGTCAACTCCGCTCAAAAAACAATTCAGTTCAGGTATCTGAGAGTTCATGAACTTTTTAATCTTTTCGACCACCTCATTTGAAACACCTCTTCTGCAATACCCAACATTTTAACATAACCGGCAAGACTAGACGGTCTCGATTAGAGCTAATAGCCTTTCTATGTTTCTGGGGTCTTCCGTTAGCTCATCGAGTCATTTGTCTACCTTCATACACATAGTCAACCGGGAGGGGCTTCAGATGGAGATGAGGGCTTAATGTTCTTTGACGTCTATCCCTGAGTTCGAGGCGTAAGCATTTTTATCTTTGGATCGATGAGCTAGTTAGGGGATGCTCTTTGAAGTGGGAGAGAAATAAGTTAAAAAGAATCTTAGAAGAAGGTAAAATAGCCGTGGGGACATGTATCTATTCGTTCAGCCCCGCGTTAGTGGAGGTCGCGGGCTTCTGTGGACTCGACTTCTGCCGTATTGACAACGAACATGCGTGGAGACAAGATGAGACCTTCGAACACATGATGAGAGCGGCAGCCGTTTCGGAGATTGTGGCTCTCCCCAGGGTAGACCGGAATCCTTTTCTCATCAGGAAAGCATTGGAGGCTGGAGCGGGAGGAATCATCATACCTCATATTTTGAATGGTGAAGAAGTCGATGAGGTCGTGAGGGCAGCAAAATTCCCACCCGAGGGAGACCGAGGGTTTGGTAGCTTGTGTTTCTCGGGTAGATGGGGGACTAGTCCCGGCGTTGAGTGGATCGAATGGAGCAATGAGGAAACCCTGATAGGGGTCATGATAGAGGACTACCGAGCGGTAGAGAATATAGATGAGATTATGTCTGTGGATGGCTTGGACTTCGTCCTGTTTGGCCCCGCGGATTACTCGGTCTCTCTGGGGGTCCCTGTTCAGACCGCACACCCCAAGGTGTTGGAGGGACTCAAAAAGACCATAAAAGCAGCGGAGAGACATGGAAAATACGTGATGAAAGGCGTGGGGCATCCATGGGCTGAGAACGCTAAGAGATTCGTTGAGATGGGCTGTCGCCTCATAGAGATTGGCCACGATGTCACCATCCTCACTTCGATGTGGAGGAAACTCGGAGAAGAAATTAGGGATATTAAAAAGTAATGCTTTGCGGATTAACCATAACTCTTGTAAGTACCGTAAGACTTCCACTGAATTTGTTGGTTGGAAGGGACAAGAAGGTTTGTTGAGTCTCGCAGGATGGACTTTTGAATGATTATATGACGTTGCTGGGCTGAAGCCTAAAAAGGAATATGAAAAATATAAAACGGAGTAAAGGATGAAATAAGAAATATGTTGCCGAAACTGTAAATAATTAATCTATCAACATACCGAGAGAATCATTGAAAATTCTATTAGTCCTCATTTATATGTTGCGGTTTCACTGGGCAAACTCTCATGCAGGTCCCGTAAAATATACAAGTGGCGTTTGGTTCGTGTGTAGGTGTACCACTGAACATCGTCGGGCGGCAGACGCTAACGTCGGTCGTAGAAGGCGTGTTTATGAAAATCTTGCTGGTGTCTACGCCTACTTTTAGCTTTATCGCAGGACACGCCTTCAGACATATATTACAATCTTCTCTAACGCAAATTTTATTAGATATTAGCGGGTCATATTCAAATTCCGCTTCGGTTATAACTGAGCTAAGCCTGACCCTAGGACCGAACTCTGGGGTGAGAACAAGGTTGTTGAAACCGAATTCCCCCAGTCCTGCTCTAGTTGCCGCATGACGATGAGAAAATATACCAAAAAAACCTGATAGCCTCAGTTCCTCACCGGGCTGTGTTGCCGGCATCGGCAACGCTTTATATCCCATTTTCTCTAGTTTTCGCGCCGTTCTATAAGCAAGGAAATTCAACAATCGATCTTGTATTAGGTGTCCCATCTCATAGTATAAACTTCTTACTAAAGACATGGACCGGCTCTCTTCTGGTATTTTTGATGGAGAGTATTTGTTATAGTCGACGATAGGGTCTACGAGCTTCAATGCAAACGTGATGACCGATTTTGCCTTAGGCAAGAAATCGCGCGGTCCATGCCCCTGTGGGGCGCCTTCAAATCTGTTCGTAGGAGCAAATCCTACCAAATCGGCTTCCTCAAGAACGAATTCCTTTACATCATCGGTTAGTGACTCCCTGGAGACCAAAAACATCACCACTCGAATAATGTAACCCCCTGTTCTATAAGCGTCTTCTGCAATTCTGAGATATCTATACGTCTCGGAAAAACCTCATTTTTACTTTTTGATCTATAAGGAGGGAAGGTTTTTCAGATGGTTTGCAAGGGCTTCCGTCCTGGCCTTAATCCTGTATTCTTCAGGTATCACATCCACTTCAAACTCTTATTCTTTTAAGGGGCTGTGGACTGAAAGTCACCTACTCACTCCTTCATAATTGCGACCAGGTTGACCCTGTCGATGTTGTACGCTATTACTCTGCACATCAACTCCCTCCTCTGGACCTTCCTTCTTCTCGATGTTAGATGGTTGCCGAAGACGGTCTTCAGCACGGAGTATACGCTTTCTACCAGTGATCTTTGGTGGCAGTGGCTGTCAAACATCTTTCTATCCTCTCGGTAGAGCTTGATCATGCTTCTCCACGTCTGAGAGCCTTTTGCCTTCATCTGGGTGTTCTTCTTCGGCTTGATGTATGGAGTTCTACCCTTCTCCGCTATGAGTTCACAGTTTCTTCTCGATAGGTATGCTGAGTCCGCGCATAGGATGCCTTCACCCTTCTCTATGCCTTTGAGGAGGTCTTTGAGCATGGGTGACTCGTGTTTGCTCCCCTTCGTTATTCTTGCCTTAAGTATGGTGAGTGATGCTAGGGCTATGATGATGTGGAGTTTGAGGTAGCTCTTCCTCTTACCCCTACCCTTTCTTATGGTGAACCAGGTCTCATACCTCTTGGTGGAGAAGCCTGATGAATCAACTGCAAGGCTCCCCTTTTGAAGGGTTTGATGAGCCTCCTATTCACCTTCTCCAGATAACTTTGTGGGATTCTACTCATGGCATCCCTCAACACACTCTTGCTCGGCGCTCTATCCAGCTCCATAATCTTCAGTAAGTCTCTATTCATGCTGAGGTATGAGTGGAGGCTTCTGTAATCCTCCTTGAACTTCACCTTCAACAGGCAGCAGAGAACCTTGGCTCTAGATGGGTACGCTGGTCTCCCATTCGCCTTATGCTCCCATGGTGTATCCATGCTCCACACCACATCCTTAGCCCTTTGAAGGAAGAGCCTCACATCCTCCTTCCTGAACCTTTCATAAGCCCTCCAATCCCTCCTCCTACCCTCTTCATAACCAATCCAATCCCTGGTCTTCATCTCCCCCCGCAGGTAGGATGCCAAAAAGGTTGATGTCATAATAGGTTAAGAAAGCATGACCAAATGATGAGACGAGCTTTTAGTCCACAGCCCCCATTCTCTAAACCTATATATTATTAGTAGACATAGGTTAGTAGCAAGTAGCGGGTGATTTGTCATGTCAGCAAAAGAAATTAAGGCACTCGAGCGTCGTTTGTATGAGGAGTGCAACAAGGGGAAGGCAGCGGCCATGGCCGTAA
>JBHHXX010000028.1:0-24219 GCA_046757245.1 Candidatus Geothermarchaeales archaeon | reverse complement strand
ACCTATGGGACGACGTGGCTTACCTGCCAGCGCTGCAGGGTCACATGGAAGGATATGTGAGGTGGGGACGCGTCTTCCTAACCAACCTTCATGACTTTACAAAAGGGAGTGATATAAGCCTAGGACGAAGTGTCAGACAGTGACATTGAGATGTCCGGTCGGTTTAAAAAGTTAAAACATGATTATGGAGGTTAGTACCTCTGGGAACCCTTAGATCAAGTGCAATTCCACCCTACTGGATCTTCATCCTTACCCATGACTTGAAAGAAGATTGGGGGTTTCACCGAGGGTGGCGGTGATGAAATTCTCATATGATGGATTCCTCCCTCATCTCCTCGATTTCCTCCCTGCCGTATCCCAGCTTCTCAAGGATCTCCTCGGTGTGTTGGCCGAACTCCGGGGGAGGACGCCCGATTTTCCACTCCACCCCAGAGAACTTTAGGGGGAACCCCAGCTGCCTAACCCTACCCAGCTTCGGGTGATCCATGTCCACGACCATCCCTCGGTGGAGAACATGGGCGTCCGAGAAGACCTCGGCTAGATCATGGACCGGGGCGAGACACACGTCTGAACCCTTCAGGGCTTCGAACCACTCGTCCCTGCTCTTCCCCCTAAAGATCTCCCTCAGAGCCGAGAAAACCTCCTCGCACCTCTCCCCCTCGGAGTGCTGGTCTTGGATGAGGTCCTCCCTGCCCAGGGCTTTACAGAGGTTTTCCCAGAATCGATTTTCTATGGCGCCCACGGTGATATATCTTCCGTCCCTTGTCTCATATACGTTGTAGAAGGGCGCACCCCCCGACAACATCGTCCCACCCCTCACCGGGGGCGCGCCCTCCGCTAGGTAGTTTCCGGCGTGGAAGGTGAGCCATGAGACGACTCCGTCGAACATGGCTACGTCGATGTACCTACCCTCACCGGTCTTATTTCTCGCCATCAGGGCGGAGAGGATGGCTATCGCCGCGAACATCCCACCGGAGAGGTCGGCTATCTGAACCCCTGGGATGACGGGGGGCTCACCGGGTCTACCCGTGAGGTCCAATATGCCGGCTAACCCGATGTAGTTGATGTCGTGGGCCGCCAAGTCTCTGTAGGGACCGTCTTGGCCGAATCCGGTGAGGGAGCAATAGATTATCCTTGGATTGATTTCCTTGATTGTTTTGTAGTCCACGCCCAACCGCTCGACCACGCCGGGCCTGAAGCCCTCGAGGATCACGTCCGAGTTCGCCGAAAGCTTGTAGAAGACCTCACGGCCCTTCTCAGCCTTCAGGTTGAGGGTTATGCTCTTCTTGTTGCGATTGCTGATGAGGTGCTGGGCGCTCACCCCACCGATGAAGGGTGGAAACCACCTGATGTAGTCGCCCAGGGTGGGCTCCTCAACCTTTATTACCTCAGCCCCCATGTCAGCGAGCAGGAGGGTGCAATAGCCCCCGGGCAACAGACGCGACAAATCCAACACCGTGATGTCCTCCAGTAGACTCATGGAGTCAACCTCCCATCCGAGATAGGATAAACGTGGGTTCCCTTATGAGTTTTAACGGCCCCACCGAGTTTCAACTGGGTGCGATTCTCCGCTGGGTTGAAACAGGCGTAGAGGATACAGGAGATACGTGGAAACCCATGGATTCAAGAGGGTTGAGGAGAAATGACAAAGATTATCAGAGAGAAATCCCGATGTTGATTTCAAGGTGGAAACGATTCCCTAACAATGCGTGATTGATTTGAGCAAGCCAAAAATTCTTATCTAAGAGCCCTAAAGTTTAGAATTAACTGGGATTGATGGTGCAGATATTTACCATCGGATATGGCGGCAGAAGACTGGATGATTTCATAAAACTGTTGATGGAATACGATGTTGACATACTGGTTGATGTCAGACGTTTTCCAAGGAGTAAGAATCAAGATTTTAACGGTGGAAATTTGGGTAAAGAACTCTCAAAGCACGACATCAACTACGTTTTTATGGGCGAATACCTTGGGGGGTTTCGAAGGGAGGGCTATGAAAAACACACCGAGACGGAGGGATACGAGAGGGGAATAAATAGACTCTTAGACCTCGCCAGCCAGGGCAACGTTGCCATAATGTGTAAGGAACGGACCTCTAAGGGCTGTCATCGACGATACATCATACGAACCCTGAAGGATAGGGGCATTGAAGTCATCGAAATCATAAGAACCAAATTCCCAAGGGATTCCAAATTGACATAACCACTCATTGCAACCGTTAAAAATGGGAGGTGATTAGCTTGCCCCACTGTGTGAAGTGTGGAATTGATTTACCCGAGAGTGCAAGATTCTGCACTAAATGCGGGTCTCCTGTTGCTTCAACGAAGAAGGGATTGGTGGAGGAGTTCTTCGTCGCGACAGAGGACCTCGTGAAGAGGGTTAAGGGGTTGATCCACGAGGGAAACGTCAGGAGGATCATCGTCAAGAACGAGGGGGAAAAACCGTCTTGGTGATCCCCGTTACGGCGGGGCTCATAGGAGCCCTCCTGGTCCCATGGATGGCCGCGCTAGGCGTAATAGCCGCCATGGCCACCAAGTGCACCATACTGGTCGAGAGGGAGGAAGAGTAATGGGGGAGCTGGATCCGTTTGCCTTACTGTGAGAAACGTGGAGCCCAGATAGGAGAGGGGGATAGATTCTGCTCTAAATGTGGGGCCTCTTTAGCTGGATGTAGACTGGCACGGGAAGAAGAGTGGAGGGTTCCATGGGAGGCGTGTTTTGGTAGAAGAGGTGAGAGAGACCACATAGGACTAGTTTCCTTCGGCCTCTTCCTCTTGGTCGTTGGATATGTTTGGTACACCTTTGAGCGAATCTAAAACAGGTAGCACTCTAGCCTGAATCACTTAAAATAAGCGTTCGGCTTTCCCTGCTATCTACCATAATTTTTTAACGTTGTATGCTTAAACCTAGGGATAGCTCTCAATATGGTTTTATAAGTTTCAGGAAATAAGTTTGGTCTGAGGTGTTAGATTGCCATACTGTTGGAAGTGTGGAGCCGAGTTACCCGAAGACGCGAGGTTCTGCCCCAAATGCGGTGCACCGATATCGGGGCCTGAGAGAGGCGCGAAGATAGCATTGGAGCGGATCGGTTATGACGTGAACCTTCAGGAGCACTGGATCAGAAGGATCATCGCGATTGTGATCGACAGCATCATAGTGGGAATAGGCGCATGGATTTTGACCGCCATCCTCTTCCTTCCCTTCCTCATCCCACTCAACTGGCCCTTCATCTGGAGCGCCCCCCGGAGTTGGCTCCAATTCCCATTCGTAATGGGTCCGATCTACATCCTCTACTTCACCCTGGCTGAGACCGGTTACGGCTACACGATGGGGAAAATGATCATGGGTTTGAGAGTAGTAACGGTGGGTGATGGCGTCCTCACATTGGATAAGGCCTTCATCAGGAACATCAGCAAAATCTTCTGGGTCCTCTTAATCCTAGATGTCATAGGGGGAATAGCGACTAGGGGAGACCCGCGTCAGAAGTACAGCGATCGCATCGCCGGCACAACGGTTATTTAAGCAGAGTGGAGAATCGTCTAAAATACCATTCATAAATGCAAAGGGACTATTGAATAGCTTATTCAGGCTCGGATGGCCATCGAATATTTACACGATTCTACGTGACAAGAGTGGCAGAGTCTCCTATGATCCCATCGTGAAAGAGATATTCGTGTAAAGAGCCAGAAGACGCTTAGGACAACCAAAAATAAATCGGCATCGTAAAGTATCTTTTTAGACAAGGGATTCTTAACTCCTAAATCAAGTCTTTCAACTGTTTCAAGAGACCTTGACCAGCCAGGGATCTATAGGTTTTTCTCCTCAGTTTATTCTTGGTGAAAACGCCCCTTAATCGCCTATTCAAAGATCCATAAAAACCTCGGTGGCACTCGTAGAACTCCTCTTGCACCTCTTCTCTCGATAGAGTCCCCGTGGGCATTATGGTAGTTTGACAAATTAAAATCCTCGATCCACCTGTTTCTCCGGGCCATCTCGAAAAAACTCAGTGCTTGGGAAAGGGGTGAGGATCACAAAAATCGCCAAATCCGCGTCTAAGTTGTGTACGAACTCTCTCAGATTCGCTATCGATCTAGAATGGGATAACCAGAGGGTTTAGCTAGTGACTCTAGTGACACGCTCAACGGGTCTCATCGAGGTAGCTTCAGCTTACCCACCGTGTGTACCTCCCTTTTCGACGTGACGTATTTCCTGAGGTGGATGGGTGTGCTTTGAAGCCCCAGATAGTGGATCGGCCGATATTTCTCAAGTCTCCAATCCAATTCAAAGTCCTCCTCAGCGTATGCCTCCAAGACCTCCCCCACGAAGAGGCTGTGATCCCCCACCTCAACCCTCTTATAGAGCCTACACTCGAGCACCGCTGAGGCCTCCTCGACTACCGGAGAAACAATCCTTCTGGCGGCGATCGGGGTTAGACCAACCAGCTCAAACTTGTTCTCCACGTCTCTGCCAGAGACCTCCCCCATGTGGGACACTTTTTCCAGATACCTGAAGTCTAGGATGTTTATGGCGAACTCTCCGCTCTCAACGATCATGCTGTGGGTTAACCTCTTGGGGGAGATGCTCACGCCGACGAGGGTGGGACTGTGTGAGAGGGGCGTTACCCAGGCAGCGGCCATCCCGTTGATCTTGTTTTTCACCCCACACGTCACTATAACCGTGAGGGCTGGATAGAGGAGGGGTATGCATCTTCTTCCCTTCACCCTAACCTTCATAGCCAAGACACCTGTAAAACATGTGCTTAACCCGAATATAATTCAATTTTGGCGGCGCCTTATCAACTTCCAACTCTTGGTTAGGGCGTTGACCGCGATTAAAACCCGTCGGAGAGAGAGGCGTCTCACTGAAAATATTTCCTCAGATCGCGAGCCGTGTCCTCGGGTGAGGTTTGAACCACGGTTTCAAAATGCAGAGTCTCCATGAACCCCCGATCGTTGACGCAGTGGCTCTTGAATGTTGGACGGGAGAAGATCTTAACGTGGAGCCGAAAACATTCATCCACTCCATCCCCGAGGGGACCCGAGTAGACGCTGAGGTTAATGCTCCGCACCCCCCTATCTAGCCACAAGCCCTTCAAAACCTTGCTCAACCCATCAGCCAAGTCCCCGACGCTTCTCCTGTCCATCTCTGTGATGCATGAAGCCGGCTGCCTCATCACTCCCACGACTTCGTTGTTCCCGGAGGGGGCAAAACTGGAGATCCAGGAGAAGACGCCGGTATTCCCGATGTGGCGTTCGCCTATGGCTTCCTCGCTCTCCAAAAGATCTGACCAGAAGCAGCTTTTGTTTTCTTCATGGTATCTAAGGCTCTTACCCATCAGCTCGGATAGGGCTGAACTCGCTTTCCAATCCATGAGAATCTGTAAGTGGGGGTGGAAAATAGAGGCCCCGGCGGGCGGCATGTAGTTAAACCCTACGATGGGATACCTGATTCTACGGTCCTTCTCATGGATTCTCTTCAAAAAATCAATGCATGAGAGGAGGGAATTCAGCCACATATCCCGGGATATATCGCACAACTCTAAGTAGTGCGCCTTGCTAATGACGCATATAGCGTGATGCTCTCCAAATGGAAATAGGTTTGGAAAGACCACGACGCTTCTCCGTCTGATTCTCCCCTCCCTAGAGATGTCGGGTGTAAACTTTGGGGTTGATTTCTCCAGATTCCTTTCACAGAAATAACACGTGTCCCTCGAGGCTTCGATGAGGACCTTGAAGTCCTCCTCTACTCCCTCGGCTCCTAGCGATGTACCTCTTCTGGCTCTCTCGACGTTGATCCTACACCATCTCCCCGTGAGCGGGTCCCTTCGAAACTCGATGGTCTGCCTATCGCGGGTGAAACCTTTACGTGGGTTGAGGAACTCCGCTGACTTCACCACTTTTTCAAAGTTAATGTTCACGGCGAATCCCCAAAAACAAGTTCATGAACCGAATAAAAAGTCGACTAGATGACCTGACTAGGCAGATTTCACACTTAGATTTTATAGGTCGCGCATCGTATTCTTATCCTGAGAATGCGTAATTGGGCTTACCATTCCGTAAACTAGGAGATGCCCTGCTTAAGCTTAGAGACGAGGGAGAAATGTCCTCATTGAAAATATCAATAGTTAGGACCACCCTGCACAAGGGGTCTGGCCAGGTGGTTCACATCCGAGAGCTCACTCGCAGACTGAAGGCTATGGGTCACGAGGTATCCATTTTCTGTCGGGATATTCATGGGGAAATTGATCTCTTGAACCCTCTTAGGGTAAAATTCCCTTTTGACGGTGTTCCCTTCCTTCGCCATGTGGGCTTCGCCGTGAAGGCGGGGCTGATGATGAAGGATTTCGACATCGTTCACACACAATATCACCCCGGGGTCTTCGCTGGGAACGCGTATCATTTTCTCGAGGGGAAGCCCCACGTTTTCACTTTTCACGGGTTCGCCCCGGCTCGAATTTGGAGAGACGCCGCCCAGAAGCTCAAGATGATCGATCACCAACTGGGGACCTTCTTTGCCCTACGCTCAAGGGTGGACCGGATCATCGCGGTTAGCAGGTTCCTCAAGAGGGAATTGTTGAGGTTCTATCGTTTTAACCCTGCGAAGATCAACGTGATCTACAACGGGATCGACACGGATAGATTTAACCCCAATGTAGATGGTGGGATGCCTAGGGAGGAATACGGTTTTGAACACAACCCCGTCGTTCTATTCTTGGGTCGACTGGCGCCTTATAAGGGCCCCCAATTCCTAGTCATGGCCGCACCCCATGTCCTAGAAGAGGTTCCCGAAACGAGGTTTATCGTCGCTGGGTCTGGGCGCTACGATGTGCCCCGACTCAGGCTCCTGACGAAAAAACTTGATGTTGAGAGAGCCTTCATCTTCACTGGTTACATCGCTGACGACAAAGTTCCTAATATGTACGCTTCTTGCGACGTCTTCTGTTATCCAAGCCTCTGGGAGGGGTTCGGCCTAACGCCAGCGGAGGCCCAGGCCTGTGGAAAACCCGTGGTGGCCTTCAATCATTGCGCCCTCCCCGAAGTCGTAAAAAACCATGAAACGGGGATTCTCGTCCCCCCGGGAGACCACGTTGGGCTTGCAAGAGCCCTGATAGAACTCCTCTCTAACGAAAAGAGGAGGGATGAGATGGGGGTCAGGGGGAGACGACACGTCGTAGGGACGTTTTCTTGGGATAGGATGGCTGAAAAGACCGTTGAGGTATATGAGAGGGCCATAGCGTCAAGGGGGATGAAGCGACGATGAAGGGTCTCGCTCTTTTAGACATGGACGGAACCCTTCTCTCCGAGAGGACGATCGACGTGCTCTGCGAAAAGTTTGGAAAAGCGGATGAATTGAAGGAAATAGACGAAAGAGCCCCCGGCATGCTCGCATATGAGGTAACCCAGGAGATAGTGAGGCTTTTCTCTGGGATTAACAGGGGCGAAATGGAAAGGGCCTTCGGCTCCATAGCTCTGAACCCTGGCGTCGAGGATTTCCTCTCTTTTCTCACGAAACGCGGGTTTAGACCCGTTATAGTGACGGTCTCCTATCGATTTCTGGCTGATCAGCTAGCCAAAAGACTCAACATCGACTTGGTGTATGGTAACGACGTTGAATTCCACGATGAAACCTTCACGGGAAAACTCTTGATGAGGTATCCATGTATGAAGATACCTAACTGTAGGCAGCACTCACTGTGCAAGCTGAGGGTTCTGTTAGAGCTCAAGAAAGCTTTTGGTGGGACCATCCTAGCAGTGGGGGACAGTGAGGCCGACGTGTGCATGGTTCAGGGAGCCGACATCGGTGTGGCCTATCGCCCCAGATCCGAGGCCCTCAGGGAAGTAGCTAAAGTCACCGTCTCGAGTTTTAAGGAACTTATCGAAAGCTTGGGTCAAGTATTTTAATACTAATAAGTCGAGTACTCCAATACTAATTGGGGGAGGATTAGAGAGATTTTGGGGGGATTTAGCTGAGTGAACAGGTCTCCATAGCCTCGACGGGATCCTTTAGGCACATAAACTTAACTGAGTGTGTCGAAAGAAAACTCAACACGTTGCTTAGAGACGAGGCTGACCTGCCGTGCCCGCTTCTGACATCATTGATCATCCCGACTAAAATCGATGTGGGGAAGAGGACTCGTCTGTTTGAGATACGGGCCCTGAGGAGAGTTTTGTCCGAATGTAGCAGACTTGTAGACATGGGGTATTTGGATGAGATCATCATAGTCGACGGCTCAAGGGATAAGCAGGGGGCCGCTGACTACACTATCTTGCAGGAAGTCGTCAAACTGGCCTTTGATAGTCTTAGCCTGTTTCGAATACAAGTGGACCTGATCAACGAATACCCTGCCGAAAGGGTTAAGGCTAGGAGAGGGTTCTTCGACTTCATCGTAAAGGCGGTACATCAGTTTGATAAAAACATATTGGATGTATTAACGAAGTACGGCATCCATAGGATCAGCGGTTTCCCCCAGGTGCCCCCAGGAAAGGAAATCCTTCGTAAACTCATAAGTCTCTCCCCAAGAATGCGTGGAATCAGTAGTTTTCCCCAGATGCCCCCGGGAAAGGGAACCGCCCTATGGCTTTCAATCCCAATAGCACAAGGAGACATCCTATGTTTTATAGATTCGGACATAAGGAACTTCACAAGGAAGTACGTGGCGGCTCTCTGCGACCCCATGATTCAAAGCTGGGCCGCTGATTCACCCATCAAATTGGTGAAGGCATACTATAGAAGGCTTACCTACAGTTTTGAACCCGGGCTTCCCCAAGGAAGACATCGGCTGGGAGGTAGAGTGAGCAGACTCTTCATGAGACCCTTGCTAAAAATTTTAAGCGAGGAATACCCCGAGGTATTCGGTGGATTAAACACTTTGAGATTCCCTCTGTCGGGAGAACAGGCGATACGCAAAGATTTGGTAGAGAGCATGCGCTTTCCAACTAACTATGCGATAGAAATATCGCTCCTCGCCCAGCTCAAGAAATGGGCGGAGCTCTCTTCGATGAGGCAAGTAGACTTTGAGCTACTCTACCATATAGGACAGTCGTCTAGGGAACTCGTGAACATGGTATCTCAAATCACCTATTGCGTAATGGATATCTTGGAGGAGAATAAAATACACCTGAGCGAAGAGGACGTCCATGACTTGATTTCTCAATATAAGGAGGAAGCAATGGCGATGATGCCCTACTATCAAAAAATGTTTCAAAAAACTAAGGATAGAGTTGCTCGTCTATTCAAAGGGGACCTATTTCACTCCGAAGACTCGGATAAGAGGACTATTGACCTATTCTTCGAAGCATTCGAGAAAGCCTTGAGGGGACGTAAAAGAGGAAAAACCGACTTTCGTCTTCCACCGTGGTCTGAAATCCGTGAAAAAACCGATTATCATGCCGTGAGCCAGTTGCTAAGGATAAGAAGCAATCAAAGCACTCAGAGCCGTCTGAGAGAAGTCGGATTGACCACGTAGCCACGGTTATAGCAGAGGTATCAGCATTTTTTGACGATGGCTTCCCAGCTGAACCTTTCTATCACGTTGTTGAAATTGTTTCCGACTCGATCACCCATGATTAGCCTATGGATTCTATAGTAATGAATTCAGGTAATGAAATGGCTGAAGTAACAGGAAGCATTATCTGCTTAATATTTATGTTAATAGGTACAATACGTACTAGAGTTGCATCTCCAAGCCAGAGTCCCCAAAACAAGGGGGAGGCATAGATGGTCTATTCTGAAAAAAGTGGATGAGCAACCTACTCAACTTATCTGTGAGGAAGGCATAGAATGGATATCCATAATTCATGAGAATGAGGAATTAAAGGGTAACGGGTTTTGAAAGATGGCATCCAAGAGATTATCGGTCGTGGACGTGGACCTATGCGTCGGTTGTCAGTGTTGCATGTTTGCCTGTAATCGACGCTTCGCGGAAGCCGGATTGTCGAAGTCCGCGATACACGTCACGTCTGCGGGGGGATTCGAGCGGGGCTTCGTCGTCATAGTCTGTCGAGCCTGTGCAGATCCCCCATGCGCGAAGGTGTGCCCGACGAACGCCCTTGAACGGAGAGATGGAGGCGGAGTGGCTCTACGAATGGATAAATGCATCGGGTGTCAGAACTGCGTGAGGGAATGCGACATCGGGGCCATATTCTGGGACGAGGAGACAAGCAAACCTGTGATATGCGTCTACTGCGGGTACTGTGCCGACTTCTGCCCTTATAGGGTGTTGGAATTAGAGCCCATAGGAGGCGAAAAACTTGATTGAGGGGGACCCTATCAAAAGAGTGTTATATGTCGACTTATCAAGACGAAGGTTTTGGGTCGAAGAAAACAAGGACCTATTCGAGAGATATCTAGGCGGAGCGGGGGCGGCCATACGGCTCCTCCACAAGGAGTGTCCGAAGGGAGCGGACCCCTTGGGTCCAGAGAACCCGATAATCTTCGCGGTCGGACAGCTGAATGGTCTATTTCCCATAGCCTCCAAGATGGTTGCCATGTTTAAATCCCCGCTAACGGGAAACCTAGGTGAGAGCTATGGAGGAGGTCGAAGCGCTATAGCTATGAGGATGGCTGGATACGGCGCCTTGGTGATAAGGGGGACGAGCGAGACGCCGATCTACTTAGCTATACATGGCGACGATGTGCATTTTCGCGACGCATCGGTTCACTGGGGCATGGAGAGCAGCTACACCGTGGGGAGGGTAATCAGGGGGCGAGAGCCTGGAGCCGGGGTTCGTGCGATCATGCGCATAGGGAGGGCAGGAGAACGCTTGGTCTCTTATGCGTGTGTGGTTACAGAGACCTACAGGCACTTTGGTAGGCTCGGCCTAGGTGCGGTCTTCGGCAGCAAGAAGCTGAAAGCGATCTTGATATCTGGCAGGCGATCCTTCAAGTTCAAAGATCGTAGGTTGTACAGACAAACCTACGACGAGATCTTCAAAGCACTCGTGGAATCGCCCTTGATGAAGAAATACCACGAGTTGGGCACATCCATGAACGTCCATCCCCTCAACGAGGTGGGAGCCCTGCCAACCAGAAACCTCTATAGGAGCTGTTTCGATCTGGCTGAGGAGATTTCAGGTGAGGCCTTCGCTGAAAGGCATCTTGGTAGGAGGGTGGCATGTGCCCACTGCCCCGTGAGCTGCATCCACATAGCGGCCCTTCGAGAGCCATATGAAGCGGAGCCCTACTTCTACAAAACTAAGATGATTTCCTACGACTACGAGCTCCTATACTCGCTGGGGTCAATGCTTGAGGTGGGTTCCAGAAAGGGGTTACTTAATCTCATAGATGAAGTGGAGATCCAAGGCTTAGACGCGATGAGCACCGGCGTGGCCCTCGCATGGGCGACAGAGATGCAGGAACGAGGACTCATATCTGAAAGAGAGACGGCTGGTCTGAAACTGAGGTGGGGAGACCATGAAACCTACATCAGGGCCACCAGGCTGATCGTGGAGCAACCGAACGACTTCTTTAAAGCCATCGCCAGAGGGGTGGAATACGCCTCATCGGAGTACGGTGGAGCCGACTTCGCGCTGGCCTTCGGCGGCAACGAGATGCCCGGCTATCACACCGGACCAGCAGCCTACGTGGGCTACCTTACGGGATCGAGGCACAGCCACCTGGACGGCGCTGGGTACAGCGTTGATCAAAAGATGAAGGTCGCCGGAAAGGAGCCTATGCCGGAGGAAATCGCGGATGCCCTGCTTTCGGAGGAGAAATGGCGGCAGATCCTCTCCAGCCTCGTGGTGTGCTACTTCGCGAGGGGGATATATACCCCGAAGGTCGTGACCAAGGCCTATAGCGTATTAGGCTACAACTTCGACCGAGACGGGCTCATGGCGATCGGGGGCAGCATACTGAGGGCGAAGTACGACTTCAAAATTCGCGAGGGCTTCAGCCTCGACGAATTGAGGATACCCTCCAAGATATTCAAGCTGCCAACCCCCCTTGGTAGAATCGATGAGGACCTCGTGAGGGAGAGCATCAAGGCGTTTAAAGGGGGGCTCAGAAGCCTCCAAATTTGAAGGCCTCAAGCCAAGTAGATGGAATTGAAGATGAATGTAACTATGCTGATGGGATGTGGGGCAGCCACACAACCACGGAGTATGCGATTACCAATGCATGAGGAATAATGCTGTTCTCCTAATGTTGGCGAAAGCCCAGGCGTTCCTCATTCTTCTGAAAGCCACCGCCATCTATAAGGAGGAATGGAAATGAGACGTGTATGATTTGGGGTGAGGCGTATCAGCTTTTCACCGTCTTTGGCGTCTTGTTAATCACTCTAGAACCCTTCGCACTCTCTATGGTTTCGCGTATAAGATCGTGGGTTTTTGTAGGCGGCTGCACAGCGTTGATGAGGTAGAGTTTTACTCGGCTAAAGAACTCTTCAAAGAAATCTTTCCGAAGCTTCCGCTTCCTTTCATCCCTCACCAGCAGATGGGGGTTGCAGAAATCCGTGTTTAAAACGTATTGAACGGCTTCACCGGTCTCCAAGTTCCTGACCAGGGTTTGGTCGCTCGAGTCTCGCTTCAGTAAAATCACCTTTCTCAACGTTGTTAGGGGGATTATCCTTCCCTTACCCACTATCCACCTGACATTGACGATGGCTCTTCCCTCTTCGTCGAACTCCGCGTTTTTGACAAGTTCTTTATATTCGCCCCAGATCTCAGCGATGTCTGCCTGAATGTAGAAGTTCTTCTCTGAGCCAAACGCGATGGCGTCTTCGCCGAAGAGGCGGACGAAAAACCAGTCGTCGGCCACGGCACGTACACTCCGCAATCTCAGAAGACCATAGGTGTGGGTCGTCTTACCGGTCCCCGGAGGCGCGATGAGACCAATCCCTTGTCCTTCAACGTCGATGCATGCACCGTGCACGGAGTAGATGCCGTGTTCGTCCTCCAGTATGTCTCCCGCCACGCTCAGCGCTATCGACTTGATCCAGCCATAGTAGTCAACATTAATGAGAAAAGCCGTCTTCGAAAGCGGGTCATATAGAACTTCGAGATCTTTATCCCTTTCCTTCACCACTACGAGTCTCCCGTGGGAGCGTACATGGGCAGACATGGGATAGAAGTTTTCTTCCCATCTTTCCTTAACGTACTTGATATCCGTTAGCAACTTGACACAGCATCCATAGATGTCAGCCCGCTCCTCGTAGAGGATACGCTTACTATACCTCTTCATCAATTCATCTTTTCTTTCTATCGATATTAGACCGACCTTGTACTTCAAAGACAAGACGAATACCTCGTTTTGGAGCTTCTTTCCACGAGACCTAAATTCATAATGTAAGCACCCTATTTCAATGCGTTGAAAATAGGGTTCTTTAAACACTCTTCGATTCAGGCCCCTTCAAATACTTCAGGTATTCGTATTAAATTATCTTCCGTCGTTTTTCGTTGATCCATACGCTAAGCCAACTTTTTCTTGGTGTCAAAATAGAAAGATAGGGAGAGTGGAGTTACGAATACCTCTATGATCGCTGCTAGGAGGAGAAGAGGTAAGATCCTTTCAATAAAAAACATTGCGAGGAAATGAAACCAGCTAACGCCTTAAGTTTACAGTGCCGATCGCTTATGATCAGACTATAGTAACGGGATGAGCATTTTTTTGATGATGGTTTCCCAGCTGAACCTCTCCATCACGTTGTTGAAGTTGTTTCCAACTCTGTCGTCCATGATTAGCCTATGGATTCTGAAGGCTATGTGCATGGGGTCATCATCCAAATTGAACATGTATCCCTCGACGTCATCCCTAATGAGCTCTTGGAAAGGAGGTATACGAGAGCAGAAGACGGGTTTCCTCGCCGCTCCGGCCTCGATGATCGGCAGTCCGAAACCCTCCTCCTTACTCGGAACGAACACTAGGTCTGCGATGTTGAAGGCATCGGCGACGCTCCACTTGACTATCCTCCCCTTCTCGTATTTCCTTCTCCTCGTGATAATCTCGTGACAAAAGATGACGTTTTCCCTTAACGCCAGCTTTTCAATCATGCCCTTAAGATATTCTAAGTATTTGATGTCTACGTCTGTTTGTTCCTCAGGGGGTCCGGTAATAACCAATTTTATTGGGGGTTTCGCGCCCATCAAGTGTTTCAATCGGTCAACAACCATGAAGGCCAAATCGATGTTTTTTCTCGGAAGCACCCTGACGGGGGTAACAATAATGAAGTCCTCAAAGGTTAAGCCCAGTTTCTTCATCAGATCCTTGGTTGTCTCATCGATCTTCAAGTATTCTTCTACGCTGATGCCGTTGGGAATCACTTGGATGTCGCGGATCGCGTAGGGCTCGGGTAGATTAGCTAATTGTTGGGCTCTCGCCTTGGTAACCGTCACGTATCTTATTGATGGTGCCTTATGGTGCATTAGGGTAAGGGGGAACTTCCCCATTCTATCCTTCCACTCGTCTCTCAGCAGGGCGCTATCGTGAACCCAATATATCATCTTCGCCTTGTTCTCCGTGGCTATCTCATTGATGGCGGCCGTGGCGGCGAAGTTGAAGGGCATGGATGGGATGTTGTGAACAATACAGACATCAACTTCTGAAAGAGGATTTAACAGATCTTTTTTGATTTCTTCCTTGAGTGCTTCGAATTTAGGCGTCGACTTCCCCCTGAGCGCGTCTCCTTGGGCTTCCTTCACCCTTGGGTGGGTCGCCGACAAAAGTGGAATCTCGTGTTCCACAACCCCCCTATACTCCAACCCTCCTCCTCGCCCAAAGATCATGTGAACCTCATATTCCTCCTCTGTGAGAAACCTCGCGTGGTAGTCCATGACGATCTCTACGCCCGCGATCACGCCCTTGGGCGCCGTGTAGTGAAGCATTCCAACCTTCATAGCGTGTTCCCCCAGACTCGTAGAATTAAATTGATTTAACGAACAAATAACCTTTAATGCTAATGCTTTACACATAAGGGGTTACAATAAATGTGCGTCTTTTCCTCGTTAGGATTTAAAGGACACTCTCTATAAGAACCTTGTAGGCTAAGACGAGCATAATTCAAAATGAGTTGATGAGATGTTAACCCCGGACGAGGTCAGAGAGATCGACAAGTCAGGACTCTACCTGAAATATGAAAAGTGGCCAAGCTATTTCCTCGAGACCTTGAGCGCCGATGTGCAGGCGCCCGAGGCCTCAGATGTTGACCGAATCATATTCGCCGGGATGGGGGGCTCAGGCGTGGTCGGCGACGTGATGCGCGACTGGCTATCCCACGTCCAAGAGAAACCCCTGGACGTGGTGAAGGACTACCACCTCCCGAGGATCGCCGATGAGGAGACACTCACCCTGATCTTGAGTTACTCGGGCAACACCGAGGAAGCCCTGAGCATAATCCACGAGGCTCTCTCGAGGGGGAGTAAGTTAGCAACGATAAGCTCTGGGGGTTTGGCTGAGAGGATCTGCCTCAAGATGAAGATACCCCACACCAAGATCAGGGGTGGTCTGCCCCCCCGAGCGGGCTTCCCTCTCCTCTTCGGCTGTGCGGCTCTAGTCTTACAGAGAAGCGGAGCGATCGACGGACTGGAGGATCAACTGCACGAATCATATAAGTTTATCGAGGAGGTGGGAGGCGCCCTCACCCCAGAGGCCGGGCTGGAGCAGAACCCCGCCAAAAAACTTGCGCTCTGGATCCACGGCTCCCTACCCATAATCTATGGTTCCGGCCTCAACCGATCCGTCGCCCTGAGGTTCAAGGAATCCCTGAATGAAAACGCCAAGATGCACGCCATCGCGGACGCGTTGCCCGAGTTGTGTCACAACGACTTGGTCGCTTGGGAGAAAGAGCTGGATATGCCGCGGAGAGCCGTCTTCGTGAGGTTCCGCGGGGAGCCCCCGGAGATCAGGGAGAGGTTTGAGGCCGTCAGGGAGCAGATCGAGAAATACGGCTCAAGCGTATACGAGGTCTGGCCTCCCGGTGAAGACCTCTTGAGCAAGATGTTGTCGGCGATATACACGTTGGACTTCACATCGATTTATCTGGCGATTCTAAGGGGAATCGACCCAACCCCCACGGAGAGCATAGACGAGATGAAGGCGAGGCTCAAGGCGAAGCTCAGATACCTCGAGAAGTATACCGACCTACCCCTTCGATGAAGGCTCCTTTGGGTGAGGAAATGACCGAGGCCCTAACCCCTGGAGTGGAAGCTAGGATTCGCAGGCTGGGGAAGGTCGACCTCATCGTGGGCATCCCAGCCTACAACTGCGCCGACACCATCGGCTACGTCATGAATAACGCAGCTCAGGGCCTCCTAGAGTTCTTCCCCGAGGAGAGGGGCCTCCTCCTGATCTCGGACGGAGGCTCCACCGATGGAACGAGGGACGTCGCCTCCGAGTTGAGACTCCCCCCCGGAGTCGAGAGAATCGTTGGTACATACGCCGGGGCTGCCGGGAAGGGGAGCGCCGTGAAGCTCGTCTTCGAGGCGGCTAGGCTGCTGGGGGCCGTGGGGGTTGCCCTCGTGGACTCGGATCTCAGGAGCATCGTGCCCGAGTGGATAAGGCTCTTGCTGGAGCCCGTCCTAAAAGACGCCGGTCTATCAACCCCCCTCTACATGAGGCATAAATATGATGGCACCATCACAAACCACATAGCCTATCCCCTCACTCGGACGCTGTACGGGAAGCGTATAAGACAACCCATTGGGGGGGAGTTCGGCCTCTCCAAGGAATTGGTTGAGAGGCTGTTAGCGAGCCCCCTCTGGGAAAACCCCTACACCCCGAGGTTCGGTATAGACGCCTTCATTACCCACACCGCCCTCGCCCTCGGCTTTCCCGTCGTCGAGGCATCGCTGGGCGTCAAGATTCACAGCCCAAAGGAACCCACCAAGCACCTCGCTCCCATGTTTCGGGAGGTGGTGGGATCTCTTTTCAGCGCCATGGTGCTCTACGAGTCCTCTTGGAGGGAAATTCATAAAAGCGAACCGGTCCCCCTCTTGAGGGGCCACTTTAAGCCTTCGAAGCCTGAGGAGTGCTCCTTAGATAGAGAGGCCTCCGTGAGAGCCTTTAAAGAGGGCTTCCCCCGCTTTCGAGGTCTCTACCGATCGATTTTGACTAGAGACCTCTACGATGAGCTGTCAACTTTGGTTCGGGGAGCCGAGGCTGAATTCACCTTCTCAACCGAACTATGGGCGAAAACAGCTTACACGTTCGCTGCAGGCTTCAAGGAAGAGCGTCGACAACAGAAAAGGGATTTGTTGCTTGACGCCTTGAGGATCTGCTGGTATGGCAGGATAGGGGCCTTCACCCGAGAAACCCGGGACCTCGACGATAAGGAAGCCGATGAGAAGGTGTTGGACGCAGCAATCGTCTTTGAGACTCTCAAGGACTACCTCTTGGAGATATACTAGCCATAGAACAGGTGGATAAATATACCTTGAAATTTTGGCCAATTGTGGTTTCGTTCAAGAATGAAGGACCTTGAATTGGCCAGACAGAGGCTCACCTCGGGGGACCTTAACCTCGTCGTGGTGAAGGAGGGCGAAACCCTCTTCGATAGTAGACACCCGCGATTGAAAGGACTGTTATCAGCCATTGAGGAGTGTGGTGAGATGTTGGAGGTGGCTTCCTTGGCGGATAGAGTCGTGGGACGCGCGGATGCATTCCTCTGCGTCTATGCCTTGACCATGAGCGGGGGTGGAGTGAGGACGCTCGATGAATACAACGTCCCCCATGGGTATGAGAAGGGCGTTCGAATCATCCTCAATCAAAGTCGAACCGATGTCTGCCCCTTCGAGAAGCTTGTAGCAGAAACCGATGGTCCCACAGAGGCCTACGATAGGTTAGCTTCGAGCTCCACGCCTTAACTGAGAAAAAGTTTATTTTTGGATTGAATTCTCTGAATTTTAATCATCGTGAAAACCTGGAGGAGGGAATGAGGTTTTGAGGAGAAAAACCATAGGAGCGTTAGTCGCCGGAATCATAGCGGTTGTAGCGATTTTTCTAGTCTTTTGGAGTTCCTACGCCCCACCCGCAAGGGAGACCCCATCAGCGAGGAAGAATAGGATCGCTGTCATCGAGACGAATATGGGGACGATGGAGCTTGAGTTGTTCGAGGACAAGGCGCCCATCACCACGAAGAACTTCATCGATCTGGCGGAGAAGGGATTCTACGACGGCGTGATCTTCCACCGCGTCATCAAAGACTTCATCATCCAGGGCGGAGACCCCACAGGTACCGGGACCGGGGGGCCTGGATACACGATCCCCGACGAGTTCCACCCTGATCTCAAGCACGACTCGGTTGGTATCCTATCGATGGCCAACTATGGACCCAACACGGGCGGATCCCAGTTCTTCATCACGCTTGCACCGGCGCCCCACCTCGATGGACACCACGCCGTGTTTGGAAAGTTGATAAGGGGGGAGGAGGTGCTGAGGGCCATCGGCTCCGTGGAGACCGATGTCAACGATAGACCGATAGATGATGTTGTGATGATAAGGGTCACCATCAAAGAGCAATAGGACATTTCCTAAAGCTAATATCCAACTCCAACGCGCGTAGATTGAAGAGAATCTTAATGTAGAGAATCCACATCGAGATGGTAGCGGCATGAAAGAGGAAACCCTTAAAATGATACTCGAGTTGGCTAGGGACTACCTTAAAGAGGAGAAAGTCTCGGGCCTCGACCACACTTTGAGGGTTCAACGGTGGTGTGAGCACATCGGAAGAAGGGAGGGGGCCGATCTACAGGTGTTAAACATCGCGGCGTTGCTGCACGACATCGGTGTGCCCCTGGTTGGGAGGAGGAGGCACTTCGAGGAGGGTGCCAAGGTGGCCGGGGAGCACCTGAGGGAGTTGGGGCTTCCAAAAGATAAGGTGGATCAGATCGTTCACGCCATTCAAGCTCACAGCAGGTTTGGCGGACCAGAGCCGGAGACGAGGGAGGCGAAGATCCTCTACGACGCGGATATTCTCGATTACATTGGGTCAATAGGCATCGTAAGAGCCGTGGGTAGGGGTCTCATGGATGAGACTTATACGGGCAAAGTCAGCGAGGCGCCGAAATTGATTGAGAAACTGATCAAAAGCAGTGAGGGGAGATTCTATACCGAGGAGGCACGACGACTCGGAGAAAGACGGCTTCAATTCACAAAGGAGTTCTTGAAGAAACTCAAGGAAGAACTTGAATTCAGGTGAAAGACGTTATAAACCAGACATATGCTCAGGGCTTCAACCAATTTTTATCTACACTGAATATATCAGGATATAGGAGTAAACAAGCGGTCGGGGGGAATCAAGGCTTGGAACACAGATTCACACCTTCAAAGTATTATTTCACCTTTGGACCTCATGAGCCCGCCTTGAGACTGAAGGCCGGAGACGCGCTCGTGACCACCACCCTAGATGCCCGCTGCCACAACTCATCGGGGAGTCTCGTTGGAGAGGAGATGAGGCAGCGGAGCGAAGACACCGAATACCATCCCGTCAACCCCCTCACGGGACCCTTCTACGTCGAGGACGCAGACTTGAAGGATACTCTGGTTGTCCACATAGAGAGGATAGATCTGAACCGAGAAACCGCGTGGTCTCGCATCGTGCCCCACTTCGGCTCCCTCACAGAGGAGGGACCCGGAAAGAAACTTTCACTCACTGAGCCCCTAGAGGAGCGATATTTTGCTTGGAGGCTGGACCTTGGGAGAAACGTGGGCATCCTACAATTATCAAAGAGCAGGCTGGACAAGGTCGAGGTGCCGCTCCACCCCTTCATAGGCACCATAGGTGTGGCGCCGAGGTATGGTAGGCACGAAATATCGCTGGCGCCCGGGAGTCATGGCGGAAACATGGACTGCATAGAGACGATGGAGGGCACAACCCTCTACTTCCCCGTCTTCGTGCGCGGTGCCTACCTCGCCCTCGGAGACGTCCACGCGGCCCAAGGGGACGGTGAGATTTGCGGCGTGGCCTTGGAGACCACGGCTGAGATTACACTCAGGCTAGACCTCATCAAGGGTTGGGCCATAGAGTGGCCTCGATTCGAAGATCGAGAGTACATCATGGTCGCCGGGAGCTCGAGACCCCTGATGGAGGCCTTCAAGATCGCCCACATCGAGATGACGAACTGGTTGATGACCGACTATGGGTTTGATAAGTGGGAGGCCTTCCAAGTCCTATCACAAGTCGGCACGTGCCGCGTGGGAAACGTATGCGACCCGAATTATACGGTGGTGGCAAAATTCCCCAAAAAGTACTTGCCCTGAAAGATCGAATCGGTTCGGATTACCTTGATTTCAATCATAGAGTCTATTAAAACGGCAAATAAAGTTCACTTATTCTCCTCACTCTGTTTTAACTTAGCTTCCACCCTCTCCAAATCTCTTTGGTCTTCTAGGTAGTATGCTTCTATGTCTTCCCGTTTTGCCGCCTTTATGAGCGCTCTATCCGCCGCAAGAAGGGTAGGGCTCATACTTGCTATCGCTGAAAATAGATGTAGGGCGTCTGCTGCTGAGATGTGATGTTTAACAACTAGACGAGATGCGGGTCTTATGAACTCGCTTGTAAATTTGACAAAAGAGATCTTCTGGGCTCTCAGGTCTGAGAGGAATATCATCAGTGCATCATCTCTTTCCTCCATGCTTATCTGCCTCTTCGTTACCTTTTTGTCGATCGCGGCGATCACTTCAAGGATGGCCCACTCAGAGGTAAATAGCTCTATGTCCCTTCTCGCGTAAATCTTTTTAATGAGAGGTGAACCCTTTTCAGGAGAATATTTCTTGACAAGGGCAGAGGTATCGAGATAGATCCTCAACTAGGCTCCCTACTCTGGAGAACGATCTGGGATAGGGATTCGCCCTTGCTGAGTATTTCCTCGATCCTTTTGAGGTCTCTCTCAGTTACCCTCTTGAGCTTCAAGCCCATATCCTTTGCGATGAATCCGACAAGGCTGTCCACATACTCACTATCTGAAATGTACAAACGAGACCTCACAAGCTTTTCACTTATCTTACTAATTCTTTCCAAGTCAACCCGACCTCGAATCCATCCATTTCCAATTTCAAGATCGTACGCCACTTATAAATCCATGTGGAAGCTTTCATAAAAGAATTTTTAGGAAGGCTCTCGGATTGAAGCAAACGTAGCACCTCTCATGGGGGTAAAACTCGAAAATCAAGACCTCCCTTAGAAATACATATATTCGTGATTTAGGCTTCTACTGAAGCAGAAATGGAAAAAAAGATAGATTTTATCTATTACTTAGATAAAAGCCTTTTTGGGCTTTTTGGTGCCGGGGGCGAGTCTCGAACCCGCGACCTCCAGATCTCCCGACGGGGGCGTCTATGAGTCTGGCGCTCTACCAGCTGAGCTCTCGGTTTTGAAACCCCGGCTTGGCCCCGGCTCTTAAACCCGTCAATCAGAGATTATTTTTAGTCTTTAAAAAAGTTAATGAGGCGAATGTACCCTTAATATTTGGAGTTGAGAATTGGGATGGAGGCTTTATCCCTAAGAAACTTCCGAACCCTCGACGACGTCGACGTCAGGGATAAGACCGTCCTAGTGAGGGTTGACATAAACTCGCCCATAAACCCCTCCACGGGGGAGATCATGAGCGACTTCCGCATCAAGGCGATACTGGACACCCTAGAGGAATTAAATGAATCCAAAGTTGTTCTACTATCCCATCAGGGTCGACCCTGCAAGGACGACTTCACATCCCTCTCGAAACACGCCTCGGTTCTCCAATCCTATCTGGGGGAGAGGCTGAGATTCGTGCCCGACGTCATGGGACCGACCGCCATCAATGAAATAAGGAATCTAAAGAGGGGGGACATCCTACTCTTAGACAACGTGAGGTTGATGGCCGAAGAGGTGGCGGAGGCATCCCCACAAACCTTGGCAAATAGCCTCTTCGTGGAGACGCTGTCGAAACACCTCGACCTATTTGTGAACGACGCCTTCCCCTGCATACACAGGTCCAACGCCTCAATGGTGGGTTTCCCCAAACACCTGCCCACGGCTATAGGGAGGCTCATGGAGAAGGAGCTCGACGCCGTAAACAAGGTTTTGGGCCATGAGATGAGGAAACGCGTCTTTTTGATCGGCGGTGCGAAGCCCAAGGACCGTGTAAGGGTGATTAAGCACATCCTCGAAGCGGGGGTCGGTGAGTGTACCTTCCTGTTGGGCGGGGTGATCGCCAAGGTTTTCCTCGTCGCGGCCAACGTGAAGATACCGGAGAGCATCAGGAGGGAGATCACCACCTACGTCGACGACCTCGACATAGAGGAGGTGAGGAGCCTATTGGGGAGATATGGAGAGGACATTATTTTGCCCATCGATTACGCCTATGAGTTCCACGAGGTGCGGATTGAGGACCCCATCCAATACGTCGATAGCGGTGAGACGGTCTATGACATCGGATCCCGGACGATTAAGGCCTATAGTCGAAGGATGAGGGAGGCCGACTTGATCTTCGCCAACGGACCCCTTGGATACATGGAGGACCCCCTCTTCATAAGGGGCACCATAGAGACGCTGAAGGCCATAATTGACCTCAAGGGATACAAGATCGTGGGTGGGGGACACCTCTCGACGCTGGTGGAGGAGGAGGGGATCTCCGATCGATTCGACCACGTGAGCACGGGGGGCGGCTCACTGCTCCACCTCCTCTCAGGGGAAATACCCTTAAGCCTCAAGCTCCTCATGAAATAGCTGAGGTGGCGTAAGCCTTATTGATGCCCGAGTTGAATATGGGAAGTGGAAGAGCCTCGGTAGCTCAGGGGTAGAGCAGCGGCCTTGTATGTGTTGAGAAAGCCGCCGGTCGGGGGTTCGATTCCCCCCCGAGGCTCCATGGGACGAATCCCAAGACGTTTTTCCAGCACTCGCCCTTGACATGAAGTATCGCCAATACGCTGACTCAACCATTAGAGGTGTGATCCACCACCTGAAGATTCTTTCGAGGATCACAGACCTATTCAACCCTGAAGACGTTGACCGAACCATCGTTGAACATGATTGGAATGAATGTCCACAGCAAATTGAGGTCATAGAGTTGAGGGATTTGATCGGGAAACTACCTAAAGAGGGATAATTAATGAAATTCTTATATTCAGTTCTATACGTCCTATTTTAAGGCGTTTTCTTTGAGTAGTCGATTCAATTCTATGAGGAGCAAGGAAGAAATTCTGGAGGCGTTAAGGGGAGAGCTTCCTAATCTTAGGGATACGTTTGATGTGAAGAATATAGGCTTGTTCGGCTCATATGTAAGGAAGGAACAAACGGAGAAGAGCGATATAGACATCCTCGTCGAATTTGAGAAGCCGATAGGGTTCTTTAAGTTCATAGAACTCGAAGACCACCTCAGCGAAACCCTCGGGGTGAAGGTGGAGATCGTAACGCCGGATGCCCTAAAGCCATCGATAAAGCCTGATGTGATCAAGGAGGTTGTCTATGCCTAAGAGGAGGAACATCGAGATCTATCTTGAGGACATACTCGAAGCCTCTGAAAAAATAGGGGTTTATACGAAGGATATGGACTTCGAGGAGTTCGTGCAGGATGAAAAGACCAAGGACGCCGTTCTCAGAAACCTAGAGGTTATAGGCGAAGCAGCCAAAAATCTCCCCGACGACTTCAAAGATGCACATAGAGAGGTCAAATGGAAAGCCATAGCAGGCATGAGAGATAAGCTCATCCACGAATACTTCGGCGTTAGCACCGAGATCGTTTGGGAGACGGTGAATAGCGACGTCCCCAAGCTTAAGCTCCAGATAGGAAACATTCTAAGGTCCATTGAAGCAGAAGAACCAGGAGGATGATGGATGCCGGTCTTGAGAACTTCATCGCTCAAGAACTCCAAAAGCTCGGATGGAGATACATAGAGCCCGAAGGGATGAAGCTAAAGCGGAGAGAGAATTTTGAAGAGCCCCTAGTTATAGTAGAGTTAAGGAATGCTCTGAGAAGGATAAATGGCGATGTAGAGCTTACCTGATGCCGACTTAGATTTTATAATCACCTCCTTGAGAACGATTCCAGCAATCCTCGAGGGGATCAGAAGGTTCCTAGACATCCTTAGGAATGGCTTGGTTGTCCCGTCGCAGAGGGAGGCTGAGGAGAAGGTTATAAGACTAGTGGACCTTGAGAACGTCGAGAACAATGAGTTTATGGCGACAAATCAATTCAGGGTTGAGGGTTTAAACGAGGAGTTTAAGCTAGCACGAGGCTCCATGGGATCTCCATTCTATGGGGGTAATAGGTATCCATATGTCCCATCCACTTTAACCCTTCTCAGCCTG
>JBHHXX010000027.1:0-24449 GCA_046757245.1 Candidatus Geothermarchaeales archaeon | reverse complement strand
CTATCATATCTTCTAGATCTGTGAACCCAGACATCCCCACCACGGTAAATATACTTTAGTATGATGTGAGACATAAATTGTTATCGTGAGCGTTGTTTGAGGAGGCCAAGAGGTCCCATAGCCCTACACATAGCGGATAACCCAGAACTCAAGGATCGAATCAGGTTCATCCTGAAAACCAAGGGTATAGAAGCAGTTGAAATCGGGGAAACGGTGGGGGAAACACCCTTCAATCTCGTGATAACCGATAGAAAGGAGGCCAAGTTTAAGGGAGAAGTCAAAACCCTGTTCGTGCATGAAAAACTGAATGAAGATGAGCTCTTAGAGTCCATAAGCCTCCTCAGCAAGCTGCCGCGGAGATGCGACGAGGTGGTGATCGGCATAGACCCCGGCCTCACCATAGGCGCAGCCGCCCTCTGCAGAAACTCCCTAATCGACGTGAATGTGGCCGGCGACATCGCCCAGCTCATCAACTGGATTGAGAAGGTCGACCGGATCGTTAAACCTTCCTCCACGAGGATAAGGATAGGGAGGGGGGAGAAGTGGAGGGAGACCTTCGACGCTATTGGGAAGTTGAGGATCAAAGCGATGAGCATCGAGTTGGTCGATGAAGCGCGCACCACGAAGCCTCCTCTCCAGGGGAAGAGAGCTAAATACGGAAAAGACGTGGAGGCGGCCATAAAGATCGCCCTAAAGCTCTGAATCATCTATGTTGTTAAGTTGTAACGTTGTTACTCAGAAAACGACACCCCTCATCAGACGATTAAGGTCGAACAATATCTCTAAGCGAAAAGAAAAGCATTCACCCAGAAACCCGTTGAGAGGGGTGAGAACTCCCCCTCTAGAAACCTATGGCGAAGCCATCCTTGCGCGGATCGGACCCGGCCAAGAGGACCCCGGCGGGATCGACCATGATCACCTGCCCCCCGCCGAAGCCGCCCAAGCTCATCGGGGTGGTCTCCAGGGGGACGATTTCGTGGCCCCTCTTACTCAGGTTTCTCCTAGTCGACTCACCTATCCCCTCCTCCACCGACACTTGGCGGCCCGCCACGTATCTAAACCTGGGTGCGTCTAGCGCTGACTGAACGTTCATACCGAAGTCCAAAATGTTGACCAAGACTTGGAGTTGGCCCTGGGGCTGCATGAAACCCCCCATCACGCCGAAGGACATGAACAACTCGTCGTCTTTGAGGACCATGGAGGGGATGATCGTGTGATAGGGACGCTTGTGGGGCTCCAATCGGTTTCGATGATCGGCATCGAGGGAGAACAGGGCGCCGCGATTATGCAGGCAGATACCCGTGCCCTCCACCACCATCCCCGATCCGAAGCCCCAGAAGAGGCTGTTCATGAGGGAGACAGCGTTCCGATGCTCATCCACCACCGTTATGTAGACCGTGTCCCCTTGGCTGGGTGGGACACCCGCCAACACTTCTCCAGCGGCTCTCCCCTCATCGATCCTAGCCCTCTGCTCATCGGCATAAGCCTTGGAGAGGAGGCCCCCGATGGGGATCTCCGCGAAGTCCGGGTCCGCCACGTACTCTTGGGCGTCGGCGAAGGCCAGCTTCAGGGCCTCGATGAGGGGGTGGAGGTGCTCAGCCGAGTTGTGCTCCATCAGGGCCAGATCGAAGCCCTCCACGATGTTTAGGGCCAAGAGCACTGTTAATCCCTGATCGTTGGGCGGGCACTCGTAGACGTCGTAGCCGCGATAATCGGTGCTGATGGGCTCAACCCACGTGGAGGTGTGCTCAGCGAAGTCTCTTAGGCTAAGCAGGCCACCGTTCTCCTGGGAGAAGCGGATGATGACCTCAGCGATCTCACCCCTGTAGAAGACGTCTCGCCCCCCATCCGCGATCATACGAAGAGTTTTGGCCAGGTCCGGCTGCTTGAACACCTCACCTGGTAGGGGAGCACGCCCGTCGATGAGGTAAGCCTTGGCCGAGGAGGGGTGGGCCGCGAGCAGGGACACCGATCCCCGCCACAACGCGCTGATGACCTCTGTCACGGGGAAGCCGTCCTCGGCGTACTCGATGGCTGGCCTCAAAACCTCGGGTAAGCCCATTGTCCCGTGTTCCTCTAGCATGGTCGCCCAACCATCCACGGTCCCCGGCACCGTTACCGGCATCATCCCAGATAGAGGGATCTCCCTCAAACCCCTCTGGGAGAAATAGTCTAGGTTGGCCGCGTAGGGGGATCTACCGCTGGCGTTAAGCGCCCTAACCCTCTTGCTCCCTGCCAGATAGATGAGGGCGAAGAGGTCGCCACCTATGCCCGTGGACATGGGCTCCACAACGTTCAACGCCGCGGAGGCGGCGATGGCCGCGTCAATGGCGTTTCCCCCCTCCAGCAACATCCTCACACCGGCTTGAGCCGCCAGGGGTTGGCTCGTGGCCACCATACCATTCCTGCTCATGACCACGGAGCGACGGGAGGGAAACGTTTTTTCCCTAGCTCCGAGCTTGGGAACCATGATCCTAACCCCAATTTACTTTTGGCAGATCGAGGTGCCTATCCGTCCTCCACAGCCTTGTTGAGGAACATTACTATGACCTTCTCGCCGTCTTAAACTGACCTCTTTCAGCTGAGAGTGGATATCGAAGACCAATTGCCCTCTAAGAGCCTAGGGCAGAAGACCCGCCTCCTTCAAGGCTCCTCTTATAGTTTTCCTCTCCTCCTCGCTTATGGGTAGGAGGGGTGGACGCACCGTCGCCCTCTCGATCACCCCGAGCATAACCAAGGCCTCCTTCAATCTGACACGATAATTTCTCACCGGGTTGGCGAAGACGGCGTCGATGAGGGGCTCCAGCCGCCTGGAGATCGTGGCGGCCTCCTCATAGTCCCTCCTCTTCACCGCCTCAAACATCTCGACTTGTAGGTCTGTGGCCACGGTTCCGAAGCCTATGAGGGCGCCGTCCGCCCCCAAAATGAGGGACTCCAGAATGAAAGTGTCATTGCCCGTGAGCATGAAGATCTTTCTGGGTAGAGACCTCATGAGGCTGAGGGTCTCCACAAACCTCTTGGCGTCGCAGGAGGCCTCCTTCAGGGCTATGACGCCTCTCAGCGTGAACAGCTTGGATAGGACCTCAGGGCTATATTCAATTCCCCCCAGGGCCCTCTGAAGCTGGAAGGCCACAATGGGGATGTCCACAGCCTCGGATATGGCCCTAAAGTATTCATAGGGGAGCCTTGGATCTAAAGGTTCCCCACCGAAGGCGGGACTTGGGAACAGGAGGATGGCATCGGATCCCCCCTCCTTGGCGTCCCTAGCGAGCTCAATGGCGTGGGCGGTGAAGGAGGCGGAGACCCCGGCGATGATGGGCATCCTTCCCTTGACCTCTTCCGAGTAGATTCGGAGGACCTCCCTCTTCTCTTCCCTATAGAGATGGGGTCCCTCCCCGGTGTCCACGTTGACGGCGAGACCCCCTAACCCCTCAAACCGGATCAGCCATCGGACGTAACTTCTTAAAGCCTCTTCATCTATTCTGTAGTCAGGGGTCATGGGCAACACAGTGGCGGGTATGATGCTCTGCAGGGTGAGGCTCACTTCAACCACCACTATAGCCTTTCATCAACACGTTTTTAAGCGTATAATTACATAAACACTTTCTTGAGTAGAGAGGTGTTTAAACTTGCCAACCCATGAAAAGATTACAATAGAAGATATCTTTGCAAAACCTCCCTTCCCGATTCATAAAGAGCCAAAAATCTCATCCATGGATCGGAAACTCATTATCAACATCGCTCCGGTGGGTAATTTGATTGTAAGAGAACAGAACCCTCACATTCCATATAGCCCTGAAGAAATCGCTAAAGAAGTCATCGAGTGCTATAGGGAAGGCGCATCCATTTTTCACATCCACACTCGGGACGAGCGGGGTTTTCCCGACGAGAATCCTCAGACTAAGAAAAAGGTGATGGATCTCATCTTCGACGAATGTCCTGATATGATCAGCTCACTACACGTCATCCATGACCGAACGTTAGACGGATTAGATCAGTTTAAACCGCTCATCGACGCACTCCACGGGTTTGGCCAAAAATACATACGACTGGCGGTTACCGTCCTCGACTCTTATACGATTGGACCCGGCACTGTTTCAGTCAGCATAGAGACAGCCAGTGACCTCGTTCGGTATTTAGAGGGGCTTGGAATTAAGCCCGAGTTTCAGCCGTTTCAACCCGGTACCATACAGCACTTGAAGGACCATATCTTGGACAAGGGTGTGGCTAAATTGAAGCCATATTTCATTAACATAAACATGGGGAAACACCACTCACCTACAGTTAACCTTGATCCGTGGTCTTATTTCGACCTCATAAGCGCGTTTAATCAGCTACCTAGGGATTCCGTTAAAGGCCTCTCGGTGGGAGGGAGAAATTGGCTTCCGATAACTGTTCTAGCGATTATGCTTGGCATCGACGTCGTCCGTATAGGGATGGAGGACACCCTATGGATGTATCCTCACAAAGATGAGATCATCGAGAGAAATGTTGACGTCGTGAGAAAAATCGTATCGATAGCGGAGGAATTGGGCCGCGAAATAGCAACGCCAAAGGCCGCCCGGAAAATCTTGGGGATTTAAAATATTGAGTAGTATCAGTAATTTCTTACCAATACCTATTAGAACAAAGACCGCTTAAATACCACAAACTTAAGGCCAATCGTTATGCTTAATGACTTCCGAGTAGCAAGGCTCCGGTAGGAAACTTGTTATTCTTAAATTCATTAACGATCTAATCCAAATTAGAAATAAAATGTTTAAAGAAGTGGATTTACAAAGGATTCGACGAGAACGGGAAAATTGGGGGAAAGGGGTTTTAAAGCGATCTCTTGGGGAACGGAAAAAGGAGTTTACAACCTATTCTTGGATTCCGATTAAGGGGGTATATACGCCCTTAGACTTGAAGGATTTCAACTATGTTAAAGACCTAGGTTTCCCCGGCGAGTACCCATATACGAGAGGAATAGAGCCAACTATGTATAGGGGAAAGCTTTGGACAATGCATCAATACATGGGATTTGGTTCCCCCGAGTCTACTAATCGACGTATTAAATATCTTTTAAGCTTAGCCGCAAAGCCCAGCGATGTAGCCGCGTCTCTTGCTCTCGACCTTCCCACCCAAATAGGACTCGACTCAGACCATCCTATGGCCCGTGGTGAGATCGGTAGGATAGGCGTGTCAATCAATAGCCTTCATGACATAGAGACCATCTTTAAGGGGATTCCAATAGAAAAACTTGGATATATCAGTACAACCGCCAATGCGATAGGCCCGATATTTATGGCTTGGATCATCGGCTTATGCGAGAAAAGAGGAATTTACCCAAATAACGTTCATCTATACATTCAAAATGACATCCTAAAAGAATACTGTTCTCGTGGAACATACATCGTCCCGCCTGGAGCGGGCGTCAAACTCGCCGTCGATGCCATTGAGTATTGTGTTAAACAAAACTTCTTCAATTGGCTTCCAATAATGTTTTGCGGATACCATCAGAGGGAAGCTGGATCGCAAACTGCCGCAAGTGAGGTAGCCTTTGCATTTGCAAATGCATTTGCTTATGTGAAGGAAGGATTGGAGAGAGGGCTTAGCGTAGACGAATGTGCATCGTTCGCCAGAATGTTCTTATCGAGTGGTATCGATTTTTTTGAGGAGATAGCTAAATTTAGGGCGGCTAGGAGACTTTGGGCTAGGTTAATGAGGGAGAGGTTTGGAGCTAAGAATCCCGTATCTTTAAAGCTTAGATTCCTCGTTTTTACGCGTGGCGGCGATTTGACGGCACAGCAACCTCTGAACAACATCGTGCGGGTCACTATACAGGCACTAGCAGCTGTTCTGGGAGGCGTTCAATACGTGCATTGCACATCCTACGATGAGGCTTTATGTATACCTAGCGAGGAGGCAATGAGGGTTGCCATAAGAACCCAACAAATAATCGCACACGAAAGCGGAGTGGCGAACGTCGTTGACCCAGTTGGCGGGTCTTACTATGTGGAGTGGCTTACAGACAGAATTGAGGAGGAAGTAAGGCGAATCATAGAGGAAATAGATGACATGGGCGGTGCAGTGGCAGCTCTCGAGAAAGGATACTTCCATAAAAAAATCGCAGAAGGGTCGTATAGATACCAGATGGAAATCAAAAATAAAGAGAAGATACTCGTCGGAGTAAATGAATATACAGAAAGAGAAGAACCCAAAATTGAAATTTTCAAGGTAAATCCCAAGGAGGAGGAAAGACGAATAGAAATAATAAAGAAGCTTAAAAGAGAGAGAAATGATGAAAAGGTAGAGAAAGCGCTCAAAAACTTGAGGAAAGCGCTTAATAAGGGGGAAAATACAGTAGATCCACTGCTTCGAGCGATTAAGGCTCACTCCACACTAGGTGAAATATGCGACATATTCAGGGAGATATACGGAGAGTATACACCTCCCACGATCTTTTAAAACCTGAGGGAGACACAAATCGAATGGTTAAATGAGATTTTCCAACAAATAAATGAGCCATCTAAAACGGCAGGGTTGATCGGTAAGCTGCTTCGAAGACCAAGAGCCCGCTTACACTCAAGGTTTTCACCGATTTGTGTGGGTCGATGTGCTCCAAAACGTCCCCCTCTGTATGATAGTACGGATTAGGAGACTCATAGATCCACGTCGAGGGAACACCCGCCTCGTGGAACGCACATTGGTCGCTGAACTCCCTCAACTTGCTGGAGAGGTCTACTACTATGGACACGTGCCAGCCCTGCTCCGCGGCCACCTTCAGGGCGAAATCCTTTATCCGAGGTGAGGCCCAGACATTGTTGAGCGGGGTCAACGACGAGCTAATCGCATCCAAGTTGCACATGTAAACATAATTCTCCCTGACGTCGTCCTTATGTTTTTCAACGTATGCTGTGGAGCCCCAAAGCCCTATCTCCTCACCGGCGAAGGCCGCGAACACGACCGTTCGCCTAGGATGGAGGTTAGCCATGACCCTCGCCAGCTCGAGGAGCCCAGCTACGCCCACCGCGTCGTCTTTAGCTCCACCCACCAGTTGGGTGTCGTAGTGAGCCCCGACCAACACCTTCTTCTCGGACATCTCGGATCCTGGCACAACCCCCACCACGTTCGAAGCCCTCCTAGTGGAATATTCCCCCCGCTGACTAATGCGTACCCTCACCCTCCCAGCGCTCAGCAGGCTCAACAGGCGGTCACCACCGATCGCATTCGTTAAAACTCCCGGCATATTGGCCACGTATTCATCAAAGGGAGGCCTTTGAGGGGGATGTCCTATGCGAGCCGTGCAGCGTCGGATCAAATCCTCGGGGGGATCCGTTATGATGACGAGGCCTGCTGCCCCGCGTTCCTCGGCTAGGGGCGTAATCCAGAAGGGCGTCGAGGATCTGGCCAACACTATCTTACCCTCAAGGCTCACCCCGTGTCTTTCGAGGTTCTCGAAATCTTCCTTACGGCCAGTTCCAACGTATACGGCCTCCCCCTCAGTTGTAGCGTTGGCGCTGTACTCCAACGGCTCACAGGGGATCGTTTCTTCCCCGGGTGAGGTGACTATGAGCTCTGAGGAGATCGGCATATAGCTCAGATACTCAAAGTCTTCTAGGCGTACCTCCTGGAGGCCATACCTCATCATCATATCCTTTATATAATTTCTAGCCTGGATTTCTCCCCTCGTTCCCATCCATATCGTTCCGATGCGGCATAGGTTCGTCAGGTTTTCATACACGTCCGCGGCTGATAGCCTGGGTAGTCCACGTGGATACCCTTCCTCGATCAACCTCTCCTCCTCTCACACAAACATACAGAACATCTATCGTTTTTGATATTAAACATTTAACATGAGAGCTGGGTGAGGTGCCACTGCCATCCGGACAAAGTCTTTATCTTTATATTGCTTAGATATGAGATGTTCATCTGAGATGGGGGTTCATGGTTAATCTCAGCGTTGAGTTCGCGGGCGTTGAATTTAAAAACCCGATTCTAGTGGCGCCTGGAACACTTACCGATAATGTCAGAAGCGTGGTGAAAGCCGTCAAATCTGGTGCAGGCGGCGTTGTGGCTAAGAGCGCAGTTACGGATTCCCTATCCATTATGAGGAAATGGCCTCGACCGAGGTTTAAACTCCTGCATTGGGGAAGAAGAAAGGTTGGTAGAGTTCCAGAGTCATTTACCCTGTATTCCATTGAGCAGGCATACCGTGGAGACATAATGAGATATGCTCGAGAACTTCGTGAGATGAAAAAAGCCGTTGATGTTCCAGTTGTTGGTAGTTTTATGGCCTTCGGAGTGGATGAATGCGTCAAGTCAGCACGAATCATCGAAGAAAGCAACGTGGATATGGTTGAGATAAATAACGCGTGTCCTCATAAAGTGGCTGATACCGGTTCAAGTGACGAAGAGATAGTAAAGGCGGTTTCTCAAAGCGTTAGCATACCGGTAACCGTGAAGTTATCGCCTCAATCAACCGACCTTACACGTCAAGCCAAGGCGTTGGAAAGAGCGGGAGCCAGCGGAATTACGATGATGAGCCGTTTCACCGGGTTGGAGATTGATATAGAACAGGAAAAACCAATTCTACATGGATCCTATGCCGGCTTTGGTGGACCGTGGCTGCGTTTTCTAGGATTGGCGTGGGTATCGAAAATCGCCCCCGTGATAAGCATCCCCATAAGCGCCTCGGGAGGGGTAATGGGTTGGGAAGACGCCGTAAAATACATCATGGTTGGAGCCACAACCGTTCAGGTCTGCACGTCGACGTTGATGAAAGGATATGAGGTGATAGGCCAGTTTGTGAAAGGCATGGAAGGGTTTATGGAAGAGAAGGGATACGATAACGTTGGAAGTTTGAAGGGACGAACCCTCAGGAACATCCTGCCACTAGACGAGTTTGAGCGGGAGCCCCCGGTTTACGCTGCCGTTGATGAAAGTAAATGTCTTGGACCTACATGCAGCGAGTGTGCGAAACACTGCTTCTATGATGCGATTGAGGTTGAGTCTGTGGCAAAAATAGATTTGGGGAGATGCGACGGATGTGGATTGTGTTCTGAGTTTTGTCCAACCTTCGCTATATCAATGGAAAGATCTGGCTAGTTACATTAAGAAGGGGAGAACGGCGTGATCGTTTATACCTGCTGTGAGATCAAATAAAAAAGAGGTGCGGAGTTGAGGCTTGTAACATATAAACATCATGAAAAGGAAACGGTTGGCGTCGACTTTAATGAAAAATACCTCATCGATATCCTAAAGCTCGCTGGGCATCGCAGATTCTTAAGGAAATTGAAAACCATCGAAACCTACACAGAGATGGATATGCTGGATTTAATCAGAGGGGGCGAAACATCCTTAAGCGAAATAAAGACGGCTATTTCAATACTCAATGACATTTTGAACGAAGAGAAAGGAGAAAGAGAGTTGAAAGGAAGCGGCGTGCTGTTAGAAAAAAGGAGTGTTAAAATAACGGCCCCAATAAAGAGGCCGCCGATGATCCTCTGCCAAGCGAGAAACTACCTAGATCACGCAGGGGAAAGCAAATATCCTACACCGAAGGAGCCGGCAATCTTTGCAAAGGCCCCCACAGCCATCATTGGTCCCGATGACCACATCATCTACCCAAAAATGTCAAAAAGTATAGCCCATGAGATCGAGCTGGCGGTAATTATCGGGAAAAAAGGTAGGAATCTCACGAGGAACCAGGCTTTGGATGCGGTTTTCGGATACGCTGTGTTTAACGATGTAACGGCGAGAGATCTTCAAGTAAGAGACATTAAAGAGATTAAGCCGTGGTCTTTTATGCCGAAAAGCTTTGACACATTTGCACCCATAGGCCCATGTATAGTCACCAAGGATCAGATAGGAGACCCCAACGACTTGAAGATGGAACTAAGGGTAAATGGTGAAACAAAACAGAGTTCGAATACAAAGAACATGATATTTAAGATACCAGATATCGTCCAGTACATCTCAGCGTTCATGACCCTTCTACCGGGCACCATCATAGCAACGGGGACCCCGAGGGGAATCGGGCCGCTTCATCCTGGCGATGTGGTCGAAGCCGAAATTGAACGCATAGGCATACTCAAAAACACGGTTGTCTCCGAGTAATGGACCTCGATTCTCATTATATTAAGAATAAATGGATAAAATCCTTTACTCATAGGCCCTAATCAATTATTTATCCATCAATTCTTGCTTAATTATTTAGTCAACAACCTTTGGTCAACCATATCTGCGATGAGGTTAGCGCAGCCTTCTAGATATTTTTGATCTAATCTCTCATCCGAGGGATCCCAATAGATAGGAGTGAACCTACCTCGATTATGATTATGCCCAAAACTTTACCTTTAACTTTTTTGTAGTAATCTATGATTATTTATTGCTTTTTAATACGTAAAAAGTGTAAGAGAGTTGAGGCGATTTCTGTTGAGTAGAGTTGACGCTGTCATAAAAAATGGGAAAATCGCGATCTCGGGGAGGCTAGTAGACGCTGGCCTGGCCATCGACGAAGGCAAGATCGTTGGGGTTATGAAGGAACCCCACCTCCCCGAGGCGGACAGAGTCATCGATGTAAAGAGGAATTTGGTTCTGCCTGGCATAATCGACATGCACGTCCATTTCAGAGACCCTGGGCTGACGCACAAGGAGGATTTTCAAACCGGAACCACGGCTGCCGCCGCGGGGGGCGTGACCATAGCGATAGATATGCCGAACACCAAGCCGCCGGTTTGGTCAGTGAAGAACTTTGAAGACAAAAAGAGGATCGTTGAGAAAAAGGCGTTGATCGACTTCGGTCTGACGGCGGGGGTGACCAAGCCCAAGGAGATAATGGGGCTCAAGGAAGCCGGGGCGAGCTGGTTCAAGGTCTTCACCTTTAAGGAGGAGAAGGAGGGGCTGCCCCACGTGCCAGATCTCTGGGCTGGAGATGCAGATCAGTTATACGAGATCTGTGGTTTAGTGGCGAAGACGGGATTGATGCTAGGGTTTCACGCCGACAACTATAAGATCGTGAACTACATCATGAGGGAGATGATTTCTCAGGGGCGAAACGACCCAACGGCCTATGTTGACCCCAAGTTCGACGTGGCTGAAACCGTCGACTATGTGAGGATGATCGCCATCGCACAGGCCCTCGGAACGAGGCTGTACATTCTCCACGCGGGCTCCAGGGAGGGGATGGACTACGTAAGATTGGCCAAGTCCATGGGCCAAGACGTCGTCGTTGAGACTTGTCCCTATAGGCTGCTGATCACAACCGAAGCCGTTGAGAAGCTAGGTCCATACCTCAGCCCGCTCCCACAAACCGGAGACGTCGTGGAGAAGCTGTGGGAGGCCCTCATCGACGGCACGATAGACGTGGTTTCCTCAGACCACGCTCCACACACGAAGGACGAGAAAGAGGTGGGCTGGAAGGACATCTGGTCTTCGCCGGCTGGGTGCCCGGGAGTTCAGACCATGCTACCTCTGATGCTGACCCAGGTGAATGAGGGCAGAATCTCTTTGCAGAGGCTGATAGAGCTCACAGCGGAGACTCCGGCAAAGTTGCTGGGGTTATATCCAACCATAGGCGCGATAAACGTCGGCTCACACGCCAACCTAACGGTCGTGGATATGAAAAAGGAGGACACCATCAACGTGGACAAGCTCCACACAAAGGTCAAGTGGACACTTTATGACGGCTGGAATGTCCGCGGGGTGCCGGTGCTCACCATGGTCAGAGGAGAGATGGTGATGGAAGACGGTGAAGTCATCGGTCGGCCGGGTTACGGAGAAATGATAAAAGCCAACCCCATCTTCCCGGAGACGAAACAAGAATAGGCATAGAGCCCTCCATCGTCTTTGAGTTAGCCTTCTCTTTGGCGGAGAAAATCATCTGAACGCCTGATCAAAGACGATGAAAAATGTGTTAAGCCAAATTTTCCAAGTGTTGTGGGAAGATCTGGAACCGATGTGTATGTTTCGGAGCCAAGTTTGAAGCGCTAGACGCCACACCACCTTAAAGCCGTTAAGGCATAAACCTTCGTGGCCGTTATGACCTCTTCAACGGAGATGTATTCATCGAATTGATGGGCCATCTTTGGGTCTCCGGGGCCGCAGAGTAGGGTCGGTATGTCCGCGTAGATGGTGAAGAGGCGCATATCGGTGCCCGCGGGCATGACTCCCAACGTGGCCTCTCTTCCGGTGGCGTCTTTGAAAGCTTCTTTGAGGGTTGAGACGATGGGGTGGGATGGGTCGATCTCCGTGGGCTCCCAGAGGCTTGGGAAGCCTGTCCAATCGATCTCGGGCGGGTGATCCTTCATCCAGTCGTCTTTTAGCGCCAGAACCGTTATGAGCCTCCTGATGTCCTCCCTCACCGACCTGTAGTCCTCCCCGGGCATCACTCCGATCCTGAACTTCATGGTGGCCTTCTCGGGAACCTTACCGAAATAGTCCCCGGCGTTGAGGATGCCTATGTTCAGGGTGCAGGGTGGTATGGGGTATCTCTCAGCCAGGGGGTGGTGGAGGCTCCTCAATCTCTCCCTCTCAAAGTCCACCAGGGCGTCGTGTATCTTTATAGATTTCTCCAAGGCGCTCACCCCCTCGTAGCTCCAACCCGAGTGGGCGGGCTTCCCATAGACTGTGATGGTTCCATACATGGCTCCCACTTGAGCTGGCTGTATCTCCAGGGAGGTGGGTTCAGTGATCACCGCCGCGTCCGCTCTATACCCCCTCAATAGACACGCTAGGGTTCCGGCACCACCCTGTTCCTCAGCGATGACGCTTTGAACAATCACGTCTCCTTTAAGCTCGATGCCGCTCTCCGCAACGCACTTCACCGCCATAATCATGGAGGCAACTCCACCCTTCATGTCGCAGGCGCCCCTACCATATAATTTCCCGTTCTCGATCTCAGCCGAGAGGGGGTGCGTACTCCACCTTTCGACCTCGCCGAAGGGGATGGTGTCTACGTGCCCGTTGAGGATTATGGAGCGGCCTCCCCCGCTTCCCCGCAGGGTGCCCACCACGTTCGGCCTGCCCTCGTAGCCTTCTTCGCTCTTCATGGAGGTGTAGGCTGGGTGGGCCTTGAGCTCATCCAGCTTTGGCTCGAATACGTCGACGGATAGGTTAAGTTCTTTAAGCTTATTTATGATGATTTCCTGCGCCTCCTTCTCGCTTCCCGCAACGCTGGGCGTGGAGACGAGGGACCTTAAGAGGTCGGTGATTTCCCCTCTCCTCTCTTCCACAGATTTGACTACTTTTTCGTATGCTCCGCTTAATTCCTTCTTCAATTTCATCGCCTTAAAATCTACCCTAATAAGAAGAAAAAAAGAGGAAAAAATGAAGAGAAAGTTGGTTTGTTATTCTTTGTACCAGGGAGGAAGTTCAAGGGGCCTGTCGGCGCCTGGGTAAGCTTTCGCGGGAACCGCCTCTTCGGGCCACACGTAGTATCTTTTGCCTCCTATCCACTGATAGGCGAAGGGCATCATGGTCTCCGGGCTCACGTACGCTGCGTGATTCTTGGTCCAGACGTGCACTCCTCTTACGCCTGTAAACCTCATCTTATAGAGGGTTTCAGCCACCTTTATGGAGTCCATAGTTCCGGCCTTGTTGACCGCTGCCTCCAACATCAGCAGGCAGTCCCAAGCCTCGTGGTAGAAGTCTGCCACCTCCAACTTAGTCATCAAGTCCCTGAACGACTGGTTGAAATATTCGTTTGACCCTATCGCATATTCGGCAATCGGCCCCGCCTGCGTTATCCATTCCGTTGTAGCGCTGGATGAAATGTCGTGCGCGTATAGGGCGTGGACATCCATCTCGTAGAACTGCTTCGTGAAGGCTATGCTGGCCGCAGGGTGGGATATCTCCTGCTTCACGATGTCGGGCTCCCACTCCTTGATCTTGGTGAGCAGTGCGTAGTAGTCCGTTTGACCCCACGCAGCGACCTCGTACATGATCTCCCAGCCACGCTTCTCAAAGACTGGTACCCACGCATCGCAGCTGATCTTGCCCCAAGCTGTGTCCTCAGCTACGAGAACGAGCCTATTGCGTTTGGGTTTAAACACACCCTTGTCGATCCAGTCTTGAAGAGCGAGGATCTGCCCGGACTGCCAACTTGAAGAGTTGAGGTTGGCTTGAAAAACCGTCTTATATTTCTCAGGGTCTGCGCCTATCTTCCTACCGATCTCGGTGCTTGAAGCAGTTGCTATAATAAACAGCATTTTGTACTTTGCTGCAACATCCATGGTGGCCAAGTTAACGTGGCTGTGGTAGCCTCCCACAAGAAAATCAACCTTATCCTCCACGATAAGCTTCTCCACAACAGCGACGCCCAAGTCGGTCTTGGATTCCGTGTTTCCCCAGATCAGCTCGACGGGCCGGCCGAGTATACCACCCCTCTTGTTAATCACCTCCAATGCGTGTTCAAAGCCTAGCTTCATGTCCAAGCCCTGCGGCGCCGCAGGCCCAGTGAAGGGTCCAATCGCTCCAACCTTGATGGGTTTTACAGGGGTTGGAACCGGCGTCGGCTTCGGTGCGGGTGGAGGGGCGGGTGTCGGTGCTGGTGTGGGTGCCGGCGTTGGAGCTGGGGTCGGCGTCGGCGCGGGTGCCGGCGTTGGAGCTGGGGTCGGCGTCGGCGTTGGAGTTGGGGTTGGAACGGGTGCTGGAAGCGTGAGGTACCACGCAACGCCTCCGAGGATTACGATTATAATGATTACGACGGCTATGACTGCTCCTTGGGTTGTGGTAATGCCTCTTTTTTTGGATTTGGCTTTAGACAAACGAAGTCACCTTCAACACTATTTTATTTGAGGCATTTATAAATTTATTCGTAAGTCATTAAAGGCGCTAATAGACAATGGTTTGTACATCGTTGATTATGGCACAGAGTATCTTGGGAAAGGTATAAAAATAAATATCACGAAAAGTGGAGTTATAGGACGGACATCAGAATGTTACCAAGTCCAAGCCTCCTAATGCAGGCCATATTGAACGGACTGGTAGGCGGGGCCATGTATGCTCTCATGGGCGTGGGTTTCACGCTCATATTTGGAATTATGGACATAGTTAACTTCGCTCAGGGTGAATTTTATATGATCGGGGCCTATGCGTGTTATTTCACCATCACACTTTTGGGATTTGATCCCATATTGGCCATTTTGGCTTCCATTGCCATAGTCTTTCTCCTCGGAGTCGTGACAGAAAAATTAGTCTTCTTCCCCCTGAGGACGAGGACTCTTGACTTGGTTAAAAGTTCCATCATCGTAACTATTGGTTTATCAATCATTTTTCAAAACGCGGCCTTAGAGATCTGGGGTTACCATCATTTGGGTGTAGGATACTTCTATAGGGGAGAAGTCGAGGCCTATGGCGTCAGGATGAGCTACGAGCGTCTGTTGATACTCTTCACAACCATCATAACGATAGTGATGTTTTGGGCTTTCCTCAAAAAGACAAAGCTGGGGAGGGCGATACGTGCGGTCGCTCAAAACAAAGAAGCTGCTCAAACAGTGGGTGTAGACCTTGACAAGATATACATCGCGACTTTTGGGATAGGGGTGGCTCTGTCCGGCGCAGCAGGAGCCTTACTTCTCCCCATAAACCTTACGTTTCCAACCGTGGGTCTTAGGCCAATTTTATTTGCGTTTATCGTGGTGATTCTCGGAGGTCTGGGCAACGTCTACGGCGCCATCTTTGCGGGTTTCTTACTCGGGTTAACGGAGTCATTCATTGTGATTTTCATCTCCGCTACGGTCGCTGAAATCTGTTTCTTCGTTATCATGGTTGTTATCATCCTCGTTAAACCTGAGGGATTATTCGGGGTTAAAAGGTGAGGGCATATGGCGAAGGCGTCACTCAATAGATATTTTCAGATATCCCCCCTCATTGTCATCATCCTCTTCTTCATATTACCGGTCTTCATAAGCAGTCAATACATCCTTCACCTATTCGTTTTGGCCTTCCTATATAGCGTCTTAGCCATGAACTTCGACCTCGCCTACGGCTACCTCGGTCTAATAAACTTTGGCTATGCCTCCCTCTTTGGCGTTGGGGCCTATACGTCGGCTCTCCTATCGATGCACCTACGAATTTCCCCCTGGCTGAGTATTTTCGTGGGCGGAGCCCTCGCGGTTTTAATCTGTATTCCCATAGGGTTTGCGTGTTTAAGGGTGAGGGGTCACTATCTTGCCATCGTTACCCTGGGCCTAGGCGAAATCCTGAGGATAATCTACTCCCGCGCATTGGAGCCATGGACCCTCGGGATGTCTGGCCTCTGGGGGATACCGCCCTTCCCCAACATACAAATACCTTTCTTAGGCACAATTGATTTTAGCGGGGTCGACAGGGTCCCCTACTACTACCTAACGTTGACCATCTTGTTAGTCATCACTCTCATGGAATATAAATTGGTTAAATCGAAGGTTGGAATCATGTTTCGATCAATACGTGAGGACGAGGAGGCCGCCAAGAGTCTAGGTATAGATACCGTCAGGTATAAACTCATGGGATTCGTTATTAGTGGCTTCTTTGCTGGTATGATGGGAGGCGTCTACGCCCACTACCTCGTTGTACTCATTCCGGATTTATTGGGAATAGGGAAGACCGTTGAGATCCTCACCATGACCCTTATAGGCGGCGCGGGCACCTTGTTCGGCCCCATCATCGGTGCCTTTATACTAATCTATGTTTCGGAGTTTCTACGGTTCCTTGCGGGCCTTCGATTCATTGTCTTTGGAATATTTATCGTATTAGTTGTCATCTTCTGGCCCAAGGGAGTAATAGGAATACCGGATTATCTGAGGAGCCTATCTGAAAAAACATCTAAGAAAGAGAAACGGTAGATACTAGGTTCGACGCTACGTCCCAAGATAAAGATTTACCAATTCGTCGCTAGCCAAGATCTCTTGACTCTTACCCGCGAAGGCGTTGCGACCCAAGTTGAGAACATAGATGAAATCGGCGATCTCCAAGGCCTTGCGCACGTTCTGTTCAACTACCACGAGGGAGATTCCCTCTTCATCTCTCATCGCGAGGATCTTTTCGTAAACTTGATTCATGAGCTTAGGGGAGAGGCCGATGGATGGTTCATCGATCAGCAGAAGGCGGGGTTGCAGGACGAGGACCCTACCCAGCTCCAGCATCCTCTGTTGCCCCCCACTCAGCGTGTAAGCCAACTGATCCTTCTTTTCCTTGAGCACGGGAAATATGCGGAAAATGACTTCTATCCTCTCCCGGATCTCTCTTTGGCTCTCTATCGTATAGGCCCCCATGATCAAGTTCTCCAGAACAGACATATATGGGAAAGTGCCTCGTCCTTGGAGGATGTACGCGAGGCCCCTCTTCAAGACGTGTTCAGGTTTTTCCCCGGTCACGTCGTGGCCATCGAAAACCACCTTTCCCCTCCAAGGCTTCAAGATGCCGAAGATCGCCTTGAGGAGGGTGGACTTACCCGCGCCGTTGGGACCGATGATGCAGGTTATCTCCCCCCTCTTGGCTTCCAGGGAGACCCCGTATAAAACCTGGAGCTTCCCATAGCCCGTTACGATGTCGTTCACGCTGAGGAGACTCATTCCACGTATGCGCCTCCGAGGTAGGCGTCGATAACCCTCGTATCCTTGAGGATGCTGGATGGTGGACCCTCCATGATCTTACTCCCGTGATCTAAGACCACCACCTTCTCGCAAACATCCGCGATCACGGGCATGTTGTGCGATATGACGATGAAGGTTTTGCCCCTCTCCTCGTTCAGCCTCCTGATGTAGTTGAGCATCTCCTTTATCATAACCGGGTTCACACCGGCTATGGGCTCATCGAGGAGTATGAGCTCTGGGTCTGTCATGAGGGCCCTAGCAAACTCCAACAGTCTCTGCTGGCCAAAGGAGAGGTTGGACGCCAACTCGTCTTTGAGGGGCATAAGCCTCACAAACTCGAGGAAGTAGAGGGATTTTTCCACAGCCTCCTCCCAGTCGTAGACGCGGAGCCCGGCCGCCAGCATGTTGTCCAAAACCGTCATGTTGTTGAAGAGCTTAATGAGTTGGAAGGTTCTACCTATCCCCAGACGGGCGATCTCATGGGGCTTTAGCTTCGTTATTTCCACATCTTTATAGTAGATTTTGCCACCATGAGGTCTCAGAAAACCTGAAATCAGGTTGAATACCGTGGTCTTCCCGGAGCCGTTGGGGCCGATCAAGCCTAGGATCAACTTATCCTCCACGGAAAAGCTGCATTCGTCAACCGCGGTGATACCCCCGAACCTTCTCGTGAGGTTGTCGATTTCCAGTATCTTGCCCAACGAGGATCATAACCTAGTATGAACGAGGGAATATATAATTTTTGGCTAGTCAAACGCACTTTTCCATGTTTTATCCAGGAAATCTCTCTTTTTTATCATAAAAAATTATTCTTACTCATATTTCAGGATGTTTAGGAACCAGTATCCCTCCCTCAGCGTTTCCTCCCATTCGAGTATCTCTATGCGCCTTTTGAACATTGGGCCATCGATGACCAGTGTATGGTATTCGCCCGATTCACCGCAGAGGTGAACACCCGATTCCTCCCCGAGTCTACGCAGGTCTCTTAGGAAGGCCCGGTCGATCCTTCGGCCGAGCCACTCCCTCCCCATTATGTCAGCTTTAGTGGTGACAACGATGGCCTCAAAGCCTTCTTCGATGAACTCGGTGAGGATCTGCTCTGGATCTCTACTCCATAGGGGCATCACAGCATCGATTTCCAATTCGCTGCAGACCCTCTCCACCCAATCCCTGTGATCCTGGATGTCTATGTCCCCGAAAACCGCGCCGTTTACACCCATTTGCTTGAGCCCACGGATTGCCTCTTTGAATTCTCGCTCCCAAGTATCCCATGTGACCCTCCTCTGAACGACGGGGATGCCGATAGCCTCGGATTGAGCAGCCATTAACCCAGGGTTGACTCCATGGGACGCACATCTTCTGCCATTCACGGATATGAGGTTGAGGAGGTGGGAAACTACGAAGCCGTCTAAGAGCGCTTTATAACAGGCGAGGCAGCTCTCCTTGCCCCCACTCCACGACGCAACGATTTGGACCGTAGAAGTCACCTCCAACGCGTTCAAAGACGTTTCGATTTCTCAGAAAGCTTTTGTTCAACCAACCCTAAGTCCTCAACTGTGTTGACGCCCAACGCGAGCTCCTCGTGTTCAAGAATCAAGATTTCCTCCTCGATTTCGGGTTCATCGATTTTCCCTCCATCGATGATGTTGATTCCGATCGGAGTCACGATTTTCCCCTTGGCCTCGAAGGCGTATTTCGGCTTTAGCTTAAGCCTCTCGAAAACCGGCGTCGGAGTCACCACCGATAGAGCTGGCTTGCCACAGCGCTCATAGTGCTCTATGATACGATCGATCAGTTCACCATCGACCAAGGGAAGATCGGCCGACATCGTCAAGAATTTGCCCAAACCGAGTTTCTTTGCGGCGTACTGGATATCTGGTACGTAGCCTCTCCCAGGTGTTTCGACAACCTTAACCGGGAATTCTTTCATTTTTTCAGCCGTTTTTTTGGTGTGACTGCTCACCGCGACTATGATGTCGTCCACTCTACTGGCGCCTATGAGAGCCTCTATGACGTATTCGATCATCGCCTTGCCCCCAACCCGGATGAGCGGCTTCTCCTCCCGATGCCTCATCCGTTCACACCTCCCCCCGGCCATGACGAGCGCGGTGAGACCCATTTAATCTACCCCCGAACCCCCGCTAAAAACCTCATGAAACCATTATCCAGACGAGGAGGGTTGTGACCCTAGCGATCTCGTTTGACGCGCCCATCACGTCGCCGTTGACCCCGCCGAAGTTCTGGTGCGCTGTTCGTACGACCGTTAGAGCAGTGATCATGCCTGTGAACACTACGATGAAACGGTGTCCGGTGAGCAGGAGCCCGATGACTATAGATAACATAAGAGCCGCGAGGAATTTGGCGGGGCTCGATTGCTTGATGAAGGTTGATCCAATTCCCTCGTGCATCTCTTTTCCCAAGGCGATGCACGTGTTCATGCCTAGCTTCGCCGAAACCTCCGAGACGATGAGGGCGCATCCCAATGGATACATGGGGATGTTGTGTCCAAAAGGGATCCCACCGACCTCCACCTCGACCAAGGATTTAATGGAGTAGAGGGTCAAAATCAGGACCATTAAAGCTGAGAAGGCACCGGCGATTCCGACCTCTGGGTCCCTCATTGCGGAGATCTTCCGCTCCCTGCTCCCCGAGGCCATCACGCCATCGAAGAAATCCGATAGGCCATCTAGGTGCATCAATCCGGTCACCAAATAGATGGAGAGGGTTGTGGTAGCGGACGCCAACTCCGTTGGCAAAAAGCTAAAGGAGACATAGCCCGCGAGGTAAACGATGATTCCTATTAATAAGCCCACCAACGGGAAGAGATAAAGGCGCCTGGCGGCGTCCCTCACACTTCTCGACCCCAGGGGCAACCTTGTGAGGAAGGCTATCAACGACCCGACCATTCCCAATCCTCGAAGAGCTTGCTCATGCAACCAGCGATAAGCCCAGCCACTGCGTCGTCGAGGAAAACGTTTAACTTGGATAGGATTCCCGGCTTCTCCCTGTCATACCTCACGTAGTTGAAGAGCGCCTTCTTTCCGCCTATATACTCGGCTATAGACATGCCTATGAGTTCATCGCATAACACGTTAACCAAGTCGCCCTCTATGCTAAGTCTACCCTCGCTGAGCTCATCGCTCAAATAGATGGAGGCCTTAATCAGCAGGTGGACATTCACGTCCCCGCACTGGCTCTGGATGACTTCTCTTAGCCTATTTTTAATTTCATCCCTGCTTTTACCGGCGTCGGCTTCCTCGTGAGGCTCATAGAGCGCCATCGCCGCCTCTATCATATCATCGAGGCTGATTCCCCTATCACTCAAGGCCTCAATTATGGATCTCCTTAAGCGATTCTCCCCCATTTCCATGGAAAAAATTTAAATACATTTGAAATATTTAAAGTTTGTTTTAAAGATGAATCGGCTATGCAGAGAATAAGAGACGTCATCGCAAAGATCAAGCCCCTCGACGCCGAAGCCATGAGGGAGGCAAAAGAGAGACAAGATTCATTGACAAAGCCAAGGGAAAGTCTGGGAGTCCTCGAAGACCTGTCCATCAGGGTTGCCGGAATTAAGGGTGAGGCCTCCCCAAGTATAAGGGAGAAAGCCGTCATAACGATGGCAGGGGACCACGGCGTCGTGGAGGAGGGCGTAAGCGCCTACCCCATGGAGGTCACCCGTCAAATGGTCCGCAACTTCGTTGGGGGTGGAGCTGGGATCAACGTTCTAGCGAGACACGTGGGGTCGAGGGTCGTGGTCGTAGACATGGGCGTCGCGGCGGACATAAACGAACCACATGTGATAAACAGGAAAGTGAACTATGGGACGAAGAACATGGCCAAGGAACCCGCGATGATGCGCGACGAAGCGATAGGCTCCATCGAGGCGGGCATCGAGGTCTTCATGGAGGAGCTGAAGAGGGGCATGGACATAGTGGGCATAGGGGACATGGGGATAGGCAACACGACCGCCAGCAGCGCCATCGTCGCCTGCATCACCGGGGAGCCCGTGAGGAGAGTCACGGGAAGGGGGACGGGTGTTGACGACTCCACCTTCGAGAGAAAGGTTAGGGTCATCGAGAGGGCTTTGAAGGTAAATAGGCCAAACCCGAAGGACCCTGTAGACGTTTTGGCTAAGGTGGGGGGATTCGAAATCGGTGGTCTAGTGGGCGTCGTTTTGGCGGGGGCCGCCCACAGGGTCCCAGTCGTCGTTGACGGGTTTATCACGGGCGCTTCGGCCCTCATCGCCACGGAGCTCGCACCCCAGGCAAGGGACTATCTAATAGCGGCACACCTATCGGTTGAGAGGGGCCACAAGATCATACTCGATCGGATGGGGTTGAGACCTCTCCTAGACTTAGAAATGCGCCTCGGCGAGGGAACGGGCGCAGCCATAGGGATCTCCCTGACGGAGGCGGCCTGTAAGGTTCTAAGTGAAATGGCTACGTTCGCGGAGGCCAAAGTGTCTGAGGCGTTGGAGAGAAGGCGATGAGGCTCGAGGTCGATGGCATAGCCTTCAACTATGAGAGCTCCCCGATCCTAGAGGACATAACCTTTCAGGTTGATCAGGGTGAGTTCTTGGGCATCATGGGTCCCAACGGCTCTGGGAAAACAACTCTGCTCAGATGCATGTGCAACGTGTTGAAACCCCGCGTCGGAACCGTCCTCATCGATAAACAGGACATACAGAGGTTGAGCAGGAGGGAGATCGCGAGGAAAGTGGGCGTTGTACCTCAAGGTCCATCAGTGGACTTCGCCTTCACGGCCCTTGAGATTGTCCTGATGGGGCGCAACCCCCATGTGGGCCGATTGGAGACAGAGGGGAAAAGGGATTTCGAGGTTGTTCGATGGGCGATGGAGCTAACCAACACGCTTCACTTGGCGGAAAGAGTCTTCGATGAGCTAAGCGGCGGGGAGAAGCAGAGAGTGATCATCGCCCGGGCCCTCGCCCAGGAGCCTAAGGTTCTCTTGCTAGATGAGCCCACGGTGCACTTGGACATCAACTATCAACTCGAGATCTTGGAGTTGGTTAAAAGGTTGAACAAGCAGAATGGGATAATCGTCGTTGCGGTCTTCCACGATCTCAACCTAGCGTCTCGATACTGTGACAAGTTGATCCTGCTCAGCGATGGGAGAATAGCCTCTATGGGGCTACCTGATGAAGTCTTGACGCCGGAAAACATCCAAAAAATATACAACGTGGACGTCTTGGTGAAGAGGCATCCGCTCACCAACGCCCCCTACGTTACCCCTTACATATCCACGGGCAGGGCGAGACGGCGGAGGGATGTCACCGTTCACGTTGTGTGTGGCGGTGGCTCAGGGGCCCAGCTGATGAAGCGCCTCTTGGATGAGGGATTCGAGGTGACGGCTGGGATCCTCAACGTTTTAGACACGGACTATGAGATAGCGAGGGACCTGGGCATATCGGTGATCGGCGAGGTTCCCTTCTCCCAGATAACCCAGGGGTCCTTCGAGGCTCACATCCGTTTAATCAAGGAGGCTGACGTAGTGGTTTTGACGGACTTCCCCGTGGGACCTGGCAACCTCAAGAACATAGAGGCGGCGGAAAAAGCCTTAGACAACGGTATTCCCTTGATCATCGTAGAGTCAACCCCGATTCAAGAGAGGGACTTCACGGGGGTGGAGCTGAAAAAACACTTCGACCGACTGAAAGACAAAGAGGCAATGGTGGTGGGAAGCATCAATGAGGCTCTGAGAGCCGTAGATGTTGTATGCGGAGGCTAAGCGTTTTTGGAGCTTTATGGTGTGGGGTGTTGAGAAGGTGAAGATCCTCAGGGACTTGAGGTTGAGCACGAAGCTTCTAATCCTCATAGAGATCACGGTTAACCCGCGCATCAAGCTGAAACCCATAGCCGAGAAGCTCGATATCACGGTTCAGGCCGTCTCAGAGTATTTGAAGCGGATGCATGAGGAGGGGTTGGTTCAGACCAGAGGCGGTGAATATAAAGCGACGAGGAAAGGGGTTCAGTTCCTCCACGATAGCATCCTCGAGCTTAACGAATTCTTGGACAACGCCATGAAAAGCCTCAACATCATCGATGTCTGCGCCGCCATAGCGAAGACCCCCATCAAGAAGGGTAACAAAGTGGGGCTCCTCATGGAAAAAGGCGTCTTGGCAGCCTATGCGAATAGACCGTCGAAGTCCACGGGTGTGGCCCTGATGGACGCCGAGGTGGGGGAAGACGTGGCCGTGGGGGAGTTGGAGGGCATAGTGGATCTCTCCCCCGGAAGGCTCCTCATAGTGAGGATACCCTCCATCAGGGAGGGGGGGACCCGGGGCGTCTCCATCGGAAAAGTGAGGGAGATCTACTCCGGATTTAAGCCTGACAAGGTGGGTGCCATGGACCCGGTGGCTTTGTCGCTCGTCGAGAGACTTGGGGTTCGATGTGACTTTGTCTTCGCTCCCATAAACGCCACGATCGAGGCGATCCAGAAGGGATTGAACGTGATGGTCTTCGCGTCTCGGGAGGACGCCGACAAATTGGCCTCGATGGTCGATGAGGTAAACCTCAGCTCCCTCGAGAAGATCGAATATGAGCTGATCTCCCCATGACGCTACCAACGTGATTTTCCCCCAGAAGCCAAACAGGTCAGTTTTGACGAACGACGGCGAGCTTGGGGAATTGGAGCAGATGGAGATCTTTAGCGATCAAGTGATGCCACAATTTCTAGCATAAACAGAGCGGTGGAGAAACCTGGCGGGATCTACAACTGCATAGCCAACGTGGAGACTCGTGACACCCACACCATAACCCAGTTCTAGAGACAGTGTTCGCTATCCTTCTCTTCAAATTCAAGCAGTATGCCGATATCCACACAGATCCAAAATGGAAAATGGTGGACGACCGGGATTCCCCCAATTCTTTA
>JBHHXX010000026.1:0-24904 GCA_046757245.1 Candidatus Geothermarchaeales archaeon | reverse complement strand
CTATGGGGGTAATAGGTATCCATATGTCCCATCCACTTTAACCCTTCTCAGCCTGCTGCTCTTAACCAGATAGGTGAGGGCGCCCGTGATGCTCCCCCTCCCATAGTGTAGCGCGTTCTGCTTGAGAACCGTGTCGATTTCGGCCCACGTCCTCGGGTTCGATCGCCCCCAGGGCGTCGATAAAACCTTGATGATGGCGTCGTTGAGGCCCTCGGGCCTCGGTATGACGGGGTATTCCTCAGGGGGTCTCCTCTCAACCCCGCTTGGCATAGCGGCCTTGAAGGCCTCTTGAACCCTATCGACGAGCTGGGGTAGCTCCTCCAAGGTTTTTCTAACGGTTTCTCTGCCACCCCTGATCTCGATCTCCTCCCCCGTTGAGAGTCTTATCCTAATGCTGATTTCCTCGGTTATTTGTCACACCCACCCTTCGCGCTCTAACATCTCGATGTAACCCAGCACACCATATGGACACTCATCCATGTCAAAAGTATTTTCTAGGTACTCCGATTTAGGTGTTATGACGGCAAAATCGGCTCCCACTCAAGTAATTGTGACGCGTTCGTAGGATTGGATTCGGGGCGCATCCAATGGCTGATGTTCCCACCTCTCCATCACATTTCTTCGACCAACTTCATGATAGACTTTTCGACGGTTCCAAAGTCTGGCTCAACGACCGACGGCATCTCAACCATACCCATGGCTGCCTCGAGGTCCCTCAGCCCAGAGCCCGTGACATCGACTACGACCCTCTCATCCCTGTCTATCTCCCTGCCCTCCACGAGTTTCTTGACAGCGGGTATGCCGGCGGCACCGGAGGGTTCGGAGAAGATGCCCTCCCTACCGAGCAGCTTCACCCCATAAACGATCTCCTCATCCGTGACGGTGACGGCCGTCCCCTTGGACTCCTTGATCGCCTTCAGCGTTAAATCGCCTAGGTCGCCCGGGTTGCCCAAGGTGATGGCAGACGCGACGGTCTTATCCTCGGGGATGGGCTCCACCTTTGTCTTTCCCTCCTTGTAGGCCCTCACGATGGGCGCACAGGCCTCGGGCTGCACCACCACCATCTTCGGCAACTCTGAGACCTTGCCGAGGAGCCTCAGCTCAGAATATCCTTTGTAGATTTTCACCACGGAGAGTGACCCGGCTGACGGGTGGAATATCCTATCGGGTACGAACTGCCAGTTCAGGCTATCCATGACCTCATAGGCATAGGTCTTCTTGCCCTCATATCTGAAGGGGTTATCCCTGCCGCAGTCGTACCATCGAACCCTTGGCCCGTAGATTGATAGGATCTTCTGATAGATCTTGTTGACCTCGGACATGTTCGCCTTAATCCTCAAGAGCTTTGCACCGTACATGAGGGATTGAGCGAGCTTCTCCAGGGGTTCCTGAGCAGGGCAGAAGATGACGCTTTTAAGGCCAGCCCTAGCAGCATAGGCCGCCACAGAGGCGGCCTTGTTCCCCCATGAATCCGATGTGAGCACTTCGTAGCCGAATTCAAGAGCCTTCGTTGCAGCCACGGGAATCGAGCGGTCCCTAAGGGAGCCTGTTGGCTGGGTCATGGCGTCGTCCTTGACATATAACTCCTTTATGCCCACCTCCTCGGCTATCTTGTCGCATTTCAGCAGGGGTGTGCCTCCCTCGCCGAGGGTGACTATCTTAGATTCGTCTTCGATGGGGAGGAATTCCTTCCACTTCCAAAGATTATTTTCACGCTTGCGTACCTCGTCGAGGTTGAACCAGTCGGCCAGCGCGTCGTAGTCATACGTGGGGTCGAGGAGTCCGCCGCACCTCAGACACCTGAAGAAGGGGTTTCTATGGGTGTGTTGAGCGCCGCACTTGACGCAGGTAAGCCCGGTGGTGAATCCCATGGAGATCTCCGAAATTTAGCATTTCATTAACATAAATTAACCTTTCTTTACCAAGGTTGGGACATCTCTACGCCCATATCACATACCCATCTAGTTAATCGAAAAAAGTTTCTAAGTCAGCGGGTCTCATCGTTGGACTTTAGCCCGTGGAAAGACATCGGTTGAGAGGTAACCCTTATAACCCAAGGATGCATTACAAAGACAACGAGGTCTTCTCCATGAGCATCCTCGTGACTGGGGCACTGGGCTTCATAGGCTCCCACACCTGCCGGAGACTCGCCGACGAGGGTGAAAGGGTCATCGCATACTATCGAACACCGCGCAAGATCGATTTTCTAGGAGATGTCTCAGAGAGGATTAGGGAGGTAAGGGGAGACGTAACGGATCTCGCCCACCTGATGTACACGATTAGGAGGGAGGGCGTCACCGGGGTGATACACGCCGCCGCCGTCGTCACTGAGCCGCCATCGAGGGCTCGACCCTACGCGGCGTTTCAGGTCAACGTTACCGGGACCGCCAACGTGCTCGAGGCAGCCAGGATCATGGACCTTGAGAGAGTCGTGTTTCTCAGCTCGGGTGCGGCCGCTGGGCCCACGGAGGACCTCAGCCCGGTGAAGGAGGATCAGAGGTCCCCCGACGGCATCTATGGAACCACTAAGCTTATGAGCGAGTTACTTGGGTTGAGGTATCACGCAATTTATGGACTTGACTTCATCGTTGTGAGGCCGACTTGGATATATGGACCGGGGCGCGACGCCCTGAGAACCTTTGGTAAGGTGGTGCCCTGGGACCTCGCCTGCATCTTTGAAAACGTCGTGGAAGACAAGCCCGTTGAACTCGGGGAGGGAGGCGACCATCCATTCGACTTTACCTACGTGAAGGATGTCGTGGAAGTGATCGTCTCAGCCTATGAAAAGAGAAATCCAAGATACCGCGTCTTCAACGCCTCGGTTGGGAGGCTCTACACGCTCGGTGAGGCAGCGGAGGCCTTCAAGGCCGTGAAGCCCGAGGCCCGCATAGAGATTGGGCCCGGCCTCATAGGAGACATATACGTGCGAGGACCCCTGGACATCACGAGGGCCCGGGAGGATCTAGGGTTTGAGCCTCGATACGACCTGGAGGGGGGTATAAGGGAGTGGCTCGCGTGGTCTAAGGGCGGGAAGATCTATTGAGGAAGGTCACCCATCGAAACATTTTATTATCCGTTTCTCAGAATCTGTGGAAAAGACAGGTGTTGTTGACGGACCATGATTAGGGAGGCGGAGCGGCAAGTAAAGGTGATTCCCACCGGCTGCGCCCACGACTGCGGCGGGAAGTGTCTACTCTACGTGCGCGTCCGAGGCGGAAAAATTGAGGGGATAACCGCCCCCACCGAGTTGCCAGGCACCTCGAGAAGGATACCTCAGAGGGCCTGTAAGAGGGGTCTACGCTATCATAAGAGAGTTTACCACTCGGACCGCCTCAAGCAGCCCATGAGGAGGGTGGGCGAGAGGGGGAGCGGGGAGTTCAAGGCGATATCTTGGGGTGAAGCCCTCGATGAGGTCGCCGGAGAGTTGCTGAGGGTGAAGGAGGAGTATGGGAACGCCTCTATTCTCGGCTTGGCCCTCTCCGGTACGTACACCGCTACCTTGCACAACGTGAGGGATTTGGGGAAGCGGTTCCTGAACATGTTTGGCGGTCACACCGAGTTGATGGGTAGCTATAGCTTCGAGGCGACCAAAAACGCGTCTTTTTATACCTACGGCACCATCAAAACGGATCACAGTAGGGACGATCTCCCCAACTCAAAGCTCATCATCCTGTGGGGCTGGAATCCCATGGAGTTGCTCTTCGGGAGTGATACCACGTGGTATCTAGTAGAGGCCAAGAGGAGGGGGGCTAGAATCGTCTGCGTTGACCCGAGATATACAGCGTCAGCCTCCATGGCCCATCTGTGGATACCCATCAGGCCGGGGACGGACGTCGCCATGATGTCGGCTATGGCCTACGTGATTATCAGCGAGGGCCTCCACGACAAGAACTTCTTAGATGAATACACGGTGGGCTTCGAAAAGTATAGGGAATACATCCTCGGAGTGGAAGACGGGTTACCTAAAACACCTGAGTGGGCCGAGGAGATAACGCTGGTGCCCGCTAAAACCATCGCGGATCTAGCGAGGGAATATGCGACGAGGAAGCCCGCCGCCCTGATGCCTGGAGCCGGACCCCAGCGAACATCGAGTGGCGAACAGTTCTCCCGGGCCGCCTCTGTGTTGGCGACGATAACGGGCAACGTAGGTATCAGCGGGGGTAACCCGGCGGGTGCCAACTGGGGGCCAGACATCGAGGGGAGATATCGCTCTCTCCCAGTGCCTGAAAACCCCATAGGCGTCTCAATACCGATATATCTATGGTCTGACGCCGTCCTCAAGGGCACAAAGGGGGGATATCCGAGCGACATCAAGGTGGCCTACTCCGCCGCCGGCAACATCTTGAACCAACACGCGGACATAAATAAGTCGGTTAGGGCGTTGAAGAGGCTGGAGTTCCTCGTCGTGCACGAACACTTCATGACCCCCACCGCCCGCTTCGCCGACATCTTGCTCCCGGTTTGCACGTGGATGGAGAGAAACGACATACTTGTCCCATGGGCTGGGCACGGAAACTTCCTCATCTTCCAGAACAAGGTCATCGAACCCCTCTACGAGACCAAGACAGACCTCGAGGTCTTCACCGAGTTGGCGAACAGACTTGGCTTCGGGGGTGAATTCAACCCCAGAACCGAGGATGAGTGGCTGAGGTACTTCGTGGAGAACTCCGAGATCCCAGACTACGATGAGTTTAGGGAGAGAGGCATCCACGTGTTTGAGCGCTCTGAACCCCACGTCGCCTTCAGAGAACAGATCAGGGACAAGAAGCCCTTCCCCACACCCTCTGGAAAAATCGAGATATATTCCCAGCGTCTGGCTGATATGGGCGACACCAAGATTCCATCCATCCCGAAATACATCGAGAGCTGGGAGGGACCCTTCGACCCTCTGACAGATAGATTCCCCCTCCAACTCATTACACCCCACAAGAGAGACCTCATCAATTCTACCCTCTATGAACTCTCCCGGGTCGAAGAGGCCGAGAAGCAATCGGTGTGGATGAACCCCAGGGACGCTGGAGCCAGGGGCGTCCGAGACGGCGATGAGGTGAGGGTCTTCAACGAGAGGGGCTCAACAATCCTGCCGGCGCTGGTGACGAAGAGAGTCATGCCCGGCGTCGTGGTCATCTACGAGGGGGTGTGGTATACGCCCGATGAGGAAGGGGTGGATAGGGCTGGGAGCGCCAACGTGTTAACCAGGGATAAACCCACCCCCATTGCCAGGGCCACAACCCAACACACCTCACTAGTTCAAGTTGAGAAGCTTCGATGAGTTATTTGGGGGTCAAGATCGGAGATTTGTCAACCTGAGAAACTTAAATAGATTCTATTTTAAAGACTCATTGGTTGATTCAAGATGGATTTCAGCTTCACCCCTAAGCAGGAGACTTTAAGAGACACGGTGCGAAAGTTCGCCGAGAGGGAGATCGAGCCCAAGGTAAGAGACATGGATGAAACCGACGAGGTTCCGATGGATCTCATAAAGAGGATGGCGGAGCTCGGACTCCTAGGCATAATGATACCAAATGATTACGGCGGCACAGACATGGGTCACGTCGCCAGGATGATCGTGATAGAGGAAATCGGGCGAGTCTCCGCCGCGATGGCCCACACCCTAGCCATACTCCATGTGGGTCAAGGACCGATATTATACGATGGTACAGAGGATCAGAAGAGGAAGTGGCTACCCAGTCTAGCCAAGGGGCAGACATTGGCCACTTTGGCCCTCACCGAGCCGACGGGGGGTTCCGATGTCCGCAACATGCAGACCACTGCGAGGCCTGAGGGGGACAACTACGTCCTCAACGGGAGGAAGTGCTTCATAACCAACTCCCACATAGCGGATTTGTTCGGGGTAGTTGGCAAGATGGTTGATGGGGATCTCAGCTGTTTCCTCGTCGAGAAGGATGCGCCCGGTTTCAAGCTGGGCAGAGAGGAGAATAAGTTCGGTTTGAGGGGTTGCATCAGCGGTGAGATAATCTTGGATAACTGCGTGGTGCCCAGAGAAAACCTGGTGGGGGAGGAGGGCAAAGGCCTGAGGGTGGCGCTTAGCTCCATCAGCAACTTGGGTAGGCCCGGCGTGGGCGCCGTTGCTCTGGGCATAGTGCGCAGGTGTCTGGAGGAGGTGGCGAAATACTCCAATCAGAGGGTCCTCTATGGGAAGCCCATCATCAAACTTCAGGCCATCCAGTGGTATGTGACAGACATCTACATGGACTATGAGATCAGCCGGATGTTGACCTACCACGCCGCCTGGCTCAGGGACCGGGGTGAGAGATGCGACGCCGAAAACTCCATGGCGAAGTTCTGGGCCACCGAGGCCGCCGTAAGATGCGCCGTCAAGGCAATAAGCGTCTTTGGGGGCTATGGGAATCTGAAGGAGTTTGTCCCTCAACGCCTCCTCAGGGATGCGGAGCCCCTGATATCGGCGGGTGGAACCTCCGAGATCATGAGGATGATCATGGCTAGGAAGGCCTCGGCGTTCCCCTGAGATAGACGAGCGATGTGGGACTTGAAGCCCCTAGAGATCGTCGTCTGCATCAAACAGGTTCCAGATCCAAGGCATCTCTCCAAGATCATAGTGGATCCAGCAACCATGACAATAAGGAGGGAGGGCATACCGGCCGTAATCAACCCCCTAGATGAGCACGCGCTTGAGGAGGGCCTCCGCATAAGAGATCGATGCGGTGGAAAGGTGACCGTCCTCAGCATGGGTCCACGTCAAGCCGAGAGGGCGTGCAGGGAGGCTCTGGCTATGGGCGCAGACGAGGCCATACTCCTATGCGACGGAAAGCTGGCGGGATCCGACACCTTGGCAACGGCCTACGCCCTATCTCAAGCCGTGAAGAAGCTGGGCGTCTTCGACCTCATACTCTGCGGGAACGAAACCGTTGATGGGAGCACCGCTCAAGTTCCAGCGCAGCTCGCCGATTTTCTGGGGATCCCCCACGTGACCCGGGTGAATAAGATAGAGTTCATCGGTGAAGAGAGGCTGAGGGTTGAGCGCACCATCGAGTACGGGCGGATGATCATCGAGGTAGAGTTGAGATCGGTGTTGGCGGTGACGAGGCGGATCAACACGCCGAGGCTACCCACCGCCCAAGGCATTTCGAGGGGATATGAGAGGGAAGTGAGGGTCTGGACCGCCGCCGACATCGAGGCCGATGAGGAGAGGATCGGGCTGGGGGGGTCTCCAACCAAGGTGATCGAGGTGTTCACACCAGATGTAGGGCGTAGGGGTGAGATCTTGAGGGGAACCCCGGAGGAGGCCGCGAGGTCGCTCGTCGAGAGGCTCCACCAACTGGGTATCATATAGTCCGATGTGATAAAACGGGTCATGAATCAGGATTCAAAAACCTATGAGGGCGTCTGGATTTTCGCGGAGCAGAGAAGGAGGAGGCTGCTAGAGATAACGCTGGAGGTCTTGGGGGGAGCCATGGAGTTGGCTGAGAGGTTGAACACTGAAACCTCCGCCATCCTGATGGGTCTCAACGTTGGGAGTCTCGCCGAGGAACTGCTAGCTTACGGGGTAGATAAAGTGTTTTTGCTCGACCACCCTCTCCTAGAGATGTATCAAAGCGATGCCTACGCGAAGCTGCTGGCAGAGCTAGTCGATCAACATCGACCCGAGATTCTCTTGATGGGGGCCACATCCACTGGGGAGGACCTCGCCCCCAGAGTAGCCGCGAAGGTTCAAACCGGGCTTTCCGCCCACATCGTGGGATTGGAGATCGATGAGGAAAAACGGTTGAGACAGATCGTTCCGGGGTTCGGTGGGAACGCCATGGTGGCCGTCGTCTGTCCCTTTAAAAGACCCCAGATGGCCACCATAAGAGCGGGGGTCTTGAAGAAACCCCCCAGAAAACAGGGTGAGAGAGGGGAAATCCTAAAGGTCGATGTGGACCTCAGCGAGAAAGACCTCAGGGCTCGAACCCTAGAGATCAAGGAGGAGACACCAGAGAGACCCATTGAGGAGGCTGAGACGGTGATCGCGGGCGGTTGGGGGATGCGTGCGGCGGGGGGCTTCAAGATGCTCGAGGATCTGGCCGCGGTCTTAGGAGGCTCCATAGGTGGAACGAGGCCCGCTGTTGACGAGGGCTGGATAGGTGAGGATCGGATGATCGGGCAGAGCGGCAAGACCGTGAGGCCCGAGTTGTACATAGGCGTGGGCATCTCGGGTCAGATGCACCACACGGTGGGCATACTGGACTCTGGGGTGATAGTTGCGGTAAACATCGATCCAGATGCCCCCATATTCAAGGTTGCAGACATCGGCGTCGTCGGGGATCTACGGAGAGTCGTTCCCCATCTAATCGATGAGCTGAGAAGATTTATGTCTAGATGAGTATTCGACGTATCTCGCCTTGAATCTCATTCAGCTCTTAGGTGAAGACGAGTTTCCCCGTTTTATATTCCATTCCTTTTTAGTTGTGTGACGCATATGGCTAGCAATATTGATTTTTCACTATAATATCTGGATTATTTGCTCTGTTGCTCAAGAAAATTTATTGTGTGATTCGATCGAAAAAAACTTATATAGCCAACTACGGGTACATAATCATCAAAATGCCTCCAAGCGCTGGAGGAACTGGGAACCCGATAGATCTTTTGCCCGAGGGTTTCACTTCAAGTCTTGTGGAAGAATTAGACAGCCACGAGGTCGCTTCGCGATGAAGGAAAATAGGGAAAAGTTTTCGACGGGGAGAACCCGTGCTGGGGTGATTATCGTGATCCTACTGGTCTTAACACTGTTCGTGGACTCGTCTCCAGGGGTCTTGCTGTATACATTCGGCCAACAGACCTTAACCCTGCAGACAGAAAAGGACACTTACTACCCCGATGAGAAACTCATAGTCTTCGGCACCACGTCTCCATTCGTAGCCGGAGCCGTCCAAGTCTACGACCCTGAGGGTGAAATGGCGGCTGTCGGACAGTTTACATCGGACGCGGATGGGAACTTCAGGGTAGAGATCCTTACGTTCCCGTCAGAGCCAAATGAGCGATTCCCGCTCGGTGTCTACACGATCAAGGCCTACGCGGCCGGAGAGACCGCGGAGTTAACCATAACTTTTACGTTGGCCGTCAATCAGCCCCCAACCGCAGACGCGGATGGTCCCTACGAGGGCGTGGTGGGGGAAGCCCTGACCTTCGACGGCTCAGCCTCCACCGACCCTGATGGAAACATAGTATCCTACGGGTGGGACTTCGGCGACGGTGCCGCGGGGACCGGCGTGAACCCGACCCACACCTACACGAGCCCTGGAACCTATACGGTGAAGTTGACGGTCATGGATGATCGCGGGGCAACCGCCTCAGACGAGACCAAGGCGACTATTTCGCCGCCCCCAAATAAGCCGCCCGAGGCCGACTTCACCTACACTCCGACAGAGCCTACGACGGCTGACACCGTGGAGTTCACCGACGCCTCCAACGACCCTGATGGGAGCATCGTCTCTTGGCTCTGGGACTTCGGCGATGGCTCGACCTCAACGGATCAAAACCCAAAACACAGGTATGGAGATGACGGTGCCTACACGGTGAAGCTTACGGTCACCGACGACGACGGCGCTTCCGACGCGGTTTCAAAGCAGGTTAACGTGTTGAACATTGAGCCCGACGCCAGCTTCGCGTATTCCCCTGAGAAGCCTACGGATCTAGACGACGTAAAGTTTATGGACCAGTCCAATGATCCGGATGGTGCCATAGCCTCTTGGCTCTGGGACTTCGGCGATGGCTCGACCTCAACGGATCAAAACCCAACCCACAAATATGCTGACGACGGAGCATACACCGCGGTCCTAAAAGTCACGGATGATGATGGCGCTTCATCCACCTACTCAAAGACGATTACGGTGACGAATGTTCCACCAATAGCCGAGTTCACCTACTCACCGGAGAAACCGACGAGTCAAGACGACATTCAATTCGTGGACAAGTCCTCAGACCCGGATGGGAACATAGCATCCTATGAGTGGGACTTCGGCGACGGGACCATCTCCACCGAGCAGAACCCCAAGCACAGGTTCAGGAAGGATGGAACCTACACCGTTAAGCTCACGGTCACCGACGACGACGGCGCGTCCCACGAGGTTTCCAGGGATGCGACGATAGCCCCCCCACCTCCGCCCACACCCACGCCTACGCCGACGCCCACACCCAAGCCCCCCAGCATGGCGGAATACCTTCCCTACATAATAGCTGTGGTCGTGGTGGTCCTTGTCATTATCGCCGCCCTCTACATGATGAAAAAGAGGAGGGCAGAGGAAGCCAAAGAAGAGGGTGAAGAAGAGACCGGTGGCGTGGAGTAGAGGCTCCACAACGAATACTTGATTTCAATGTCGGGTGGGAAAAAAGTTCAAGCAAACCACAAACCCCACCATTCTTTCAAGGGTTCACGGCCCTCTACGGGGGATCGGTCATCCCTCTTGCTCAAGGAAGTGGTAGTCGTGGCTGAGAGAATCGAGCTTTGAGGGCTACCCCTCCGAGACCTCGGCAAAGTCTCTCTCGGGGGGTCCATCGTAGAGTATTTGATCAACGCCCACTGTTCTAAAGGGTCTCTCCCTACTCCTCTCCTCATAGGCGTGGGCTATCAACCCTGCGCACCGAGATATGAGGTTGAAGCCCTGGATCAGACCCCATTCGAAGCCCATATCCAGACTTAGGGCGGCCACCGCCGCGTCGGGGTTTATGGTCAGGTGTCTCCCAACCGCCTCGTCGAGGGCCTCCCCAACGGCTCTGCACAGGGCTATGTGATCGCCAGCAACCCCATATCTCTCAGCGAGCTCAAAAAGCTTCTCCACCCTGGGGTCGGTCTCACGGTGGAGGGGATGTCCATAACCGGGCACCCTTCTACCCGAGGAGCGGTGCTCATCAACGAGGATCTCCGCCATCTCGCTTAGTGTTTTGCCCTCGGTTAACATCCTCTGAACGCCTTCCCTAAGCATCTTTACACAGCCCTCCACGGCGCCTCCATGGTATGTCCCCCCGAAGGAGCATAGCCCGGCCACGACGCTCGTTGTCAGGGAGTTACCACAGGAGGAGGCGATTCGGGCCGTGGCGATGGAGGGAGCCGCGACGCCGTAGTCGATGGCCATCACGAGCATCGCATCGATGAGCTTGCCGTGGTTTTTTGGGGGGAGTTCGCCTTTGAAGAGGAGGTAGACGGCTTCGCCAAACGTCAGGTTTTCGATGAGGTCCTCTATCCTATAGCCCCTCAAAATCATCTTCCCGGGCTCCACCTTGATTATCGACGTTCTCCATGGATATCTTTTTTCATTCATCGCCTCTGGCACCAAAATGCATTTTGGGGGCTGATTTAAAGCGTTTCGTGAGCACATAATCCTATGTGAAGCCTCAAGGTTTCGTTTATAATCAGCGGCGATGGATGATGAATCTTTTGATCTATCAAAGCGGATTTCCGATGAAAATATAAAGGACGATGGAGAATCTAATTAGACTCTATAGCCCGTGTCGGGATGTGAGGGGATGAAGGGGGAGCAGAGAGCCGTTTTAGCCATTCTCTTCATGGCCTCTGTCTCCTACTTCTTCTCCCTCCAATCCATCCCCTCCCTGCTAAAGTCCATAATGAGCCACTATGAGGTCAGCCACGCGGAGGCCTCTTCCCTCATGTTCCTAGCCGTTCTCCCTGGGATTTTCCTCTCGATTCCCGGCGGACGCCTAATCAGGAGGCATGGAGCCAAGATCATCGGCGCCCTAGGCCTCCTATTCGCCCTCTTGGGCAGCTCCCTATCCGCCCTAGCCCCCACCTTTCACCTCTTGGCGGCCGGTAGGCTCATCCTCGGGGTGGGTGGAGCCTTCTTCGTGACGTCTGCCCCCTCCATCCTCTCGGAGTGGTTTAAGCTGGAGAAACTCGGCTTCGCCATGGGGGTTTTCAACATAAACATGCCCGTGGCCACGATCTTGGCCTTCAACCTATTGGGCGGAATGGAGCTAGCCTATGGTTGGAGGATGGCCCTCTCGGTGGCGCCTCTCCTCTGCTTGCCGGGCTTACTGCTCTTCCTACTCGTTAGAGAAGCTGGTTCAGGTGAACCTCGGCCTCTCGAGGGTGAGCCACCCTCAACGGCCCTGAGGTCTGGGAAGACGTGGCTCTTGGGCCTCATCTGGGCCACGTTCAACATGGCGGCCATCTCCTACACGACTTGGGGAAAGACCATCTTCATGGAGTTTAAGGGTTTAGGTCCAACCCACTCAGACCTTCTGGCGAGCATGCTCATGGTGGGGGGGCTGATGACCCCCTTAACTGGATACCTCTCGGATCGCTCTGGGAGGAGGAGGGCGTTCATGGCCGCCTCATGCGTCGGTTTAACCCTCAGCTTGCTCGCCATCCCCCCGTTGGAGGGCGCCCAGCTTTTCCTCGCGACGCTGACGATGGGGTTGTCGGCATCGCTTCTCCCTCCGACGCTCTTCGCCATTCCCCGCAGTTTTCTCGGGGAGGGGGAGGTTGGCCTAGCCTTCGGCGTTTTGAACACCATGCTGAACGTGGGCGTTTTCCTCGGGCCCCTCATAATCGGGGGGGTTTTGGATCTCTACGGTGGGTACATCGGGTTCATGGTTATGGCTGTCTTCTCACTGATTTCTTTATTCCTAACTCTGGGGGTTTCTGTTAAATGAGGGTGTAGCCGTAGGTATGCGACTACAATTGGTCTCTATAACCCATTTACCCTAACGGGAAATGCTAGCCAAAGGAAGAGGCGCGCGTGAGATCTCCAGCATGCTGAAATTTTTTTCTTGACTTCTATTGGAATAGGCTGGGGAGGGCTCTTTTCATATGAAAGGGGTTAGAAGAGGGCTCCTTTCCATGCGGCACTTTCCGCAATAGGAAAACGTAACCCAGTTGCGACTCTCCCAAAATTTTTGCTAGGATCGAAAGTTACCTTCTCGTTTATCACAATAAATGGTAGAAACACGGCGCTTCGTTATCGGGGAAGGGGAAACAGGGTTAAGCGGGAAAATCTATATAATTGATGGAGGCATTTATCAAGGATGTGTGGAGATAGGCGGCCGTGGTCTAGTTTGGTCTAGGACACAGGCCTTCCAAGGCAAAGACGCTTGATCAATAAGGGTATAAATAACGCCGCGTCTCCCCAAGAAAGCCTGTTACCCGGGTTCAAATCCCGGCGGCCGCACCACACCCGCTTTGAGTGTTAGCCTCCTGAAGCTTATGTAATGCGTGGTTGATTGGTGGGGTTTGTGCTGAATAAGGGGAAGAGAATTGGGGGAGGCTTGGAAAAAGGTTTTAAAACACACCGAAGATTGTCGGCTTCCATGCTCATAGCCCTATTGTTGATAATCTGGGTCTGGCAGAATCCAGTTGGGAAATTCGGCTACCACGGCTTTGGGTTCACGGTTTATAGCGCCCTCCCCCTCCCCTACTTCGACCTGAAAATTCACGCCGATGGACTTCCATCGATAAGGGAGAAATCACACTATGTATCACTGGAAGAGGCTGAGGACCTGATCTACGAAAAGCCCGATGTGTTGATCATAGGTGTGGGCTATGACGAACTCGTCGAGGTGGATGAGAGACTCCTCAACTCTACGGGAATCGACCTAGAGGTCTTGGAGACCCCCGAGGCAGTCAAAAGATTCAACGAGTTGAGGGACGGGGGTAAAAGAGTTACGGCGATAATGCACTCGACGTGTTAAACTAAAACCCCAAAATTAATAATTAAACGGTTGTTTAACTTGGACCCTAAAGAATCTACTCCCCTAAGATCCTCTCGACCTCGTGGAAGATCTTACATATGGCTAGGTGGGTGCTGAGGGGGTATGGACTCACCCTTATAATCTCATCCGCTAGGGAAGCGACTTCAGGCGAGAAATGTCCCCTCTGAAAGCCCCCCACCATGAAGCCGACCCTCCGACCCCCCAGGGCTGAGCGGAGGAATCGCGGCAAGTCGACTTCGGAGCCCACCCTTGAGAGGGCGATCAACCGATCTAACTTCAGCGTTTTTAGGAGCGTGGGTAAATCCTCATCCACCATCTCCAGCAGGTATGGGGGGTCCTTGGGCACATGCCCATCTCGAAGGAGGGCTACGGTGAGCCCCTCGAATCGCTCGTAGCTCCTCGGGAGGCGCACCTCCCCGCTCAGGCGGAAGATTTCCCCGTTTAGGGTGTGTACATAGATCTGGAGGCGCCCCATCTGGTTTAGTGGGGAGTCGAGGGCTGTGAGGAGTGCTAGGTGGGTGATGTCTGGTCGCCCCCGTCTATCCAGGTCGCCCAGCTTCTTCACGGCGGCGTGGTGCTTTGAAAGGTTAAGCAGAATGTCCCTGGGCTTTCTGCCACGCCTCTTTGCATCGCCGATTATGCACCTCTCGCCCCTCACCTGCTTTGGAACGATCTCTAGGGAGGCCTCAACCACGAAGAGGTATATCATTTTGATCCTCAGGACGCTCCTTGAGAGTTAATTGAGGGCTTAAATAATTTTACCTTTCTATCAATAATCGTTTTAATCGCTCTAAATACGATTTTTTTGGGTCTAATGAAGACGGGGATCTGACGGGAATGAGGGCGAAGAGGAGGCGGGTCGACAAGAAGACCATCAGCCGGGAGATAGAGATGCTGATGGGCATGGCCCTGAGGCGGGGGAGGGACGTAGAGATGGCTGATAGATACGTTGGCCTGGCAAGAGGCCTCTCCATGAGGAGCAGGGTTCGGATTCCGAGGGATATAAAACTCTTCATCTGCAAGGGTTGTAAGCGAGCTCTCATACCCGGCGTCACAGCCAGATTTAGGGTTAAGAGTAGGAGGGAGAAACACCTCGTCATAACGTGTCTAAGGTGTGGACACGTCTACAGAAAGATCATCCCAGAAAAGCTTTGAATTGGATGCCACCCAAGCCGATGGAGCAACGCTTTTTTGAACCTGACGCCCCCGCCCATAGCCTCACCATATGGTTTTTTGGTCTCTCCTCAACAGACTATCTGTAAGATAGTGGAAAGCCGCGGAGACGGCTTTTTTAACCACGAAGAAGTTTTTCATCTTGATATGTCTCCATATGAATGATGGTCTAGCGTAAAAGCTGACATACGCCTTCCTCAGAAGTCTATTCAGGTCCTCAAAGGAGAGCTTGGAGAGCCTCATCACGGGGGTCAAGACGTTGTACTGTCTCCAGTCCTTGGTGAGAAGCCAACCCCTCTCCTCAGCCTCCCTATACAGGGGTGTCCCCGGATATGGCGTGCAGATGGTGAACTGAACAAGGTCGGGATCCAACTCCGCCGCGAAGTCGATGGTTTTTTCGACTTCCTCCCTCGTTTCCCCCGGAAGCCCCAGAACGAAGGAGGCCAAGACCCTCAAACCAGCGTCCTTGAGGATCTTTATGGATTGCTTGATCTGCTCTATGGTGATGCCCTTCTTAATGACGTTTAATATTCGCTGACATCCCGACTCAGCCCCCAAATAGACCGTGGAGCAGCCTCCCTCCCTCAGGTGCCGAGCGATCTGGGGGTGTCTAACTATCGTGTCGACCCTTGAGGAGCACGTCCACCTTATGTCCAACCCCTCCCTCCTGATGAGGCTGCAGGTCTCCTCAACCCTGACGTGATCAAGGGTGAAGACGTCGTCGAGGAACTCGATCTCAGAGACTCCATAGTCGTCTCTCAAGAGCCTCAGCTCCCCGATGATGTTCTCAGAGCTCCTCGCCCTCCATCTTCTCCCAAAGAGTTCAGATGAGGAACAGAAGGTACACCTGTAGGGGCATCCCCTACTGGTGATTATCGCCGCGAATGGATGCGTCCCCATCCTATATTTATCCATGGGGAGGAGGTCGTAGGCTGGGTAGGGTATCGAGTCCAAGTCTTTGATCAAAGGTCTCCTAGGGGTTTCCACCACTTCCCCCCCATTTGTTCGATACGATAGGCCGAGAACGTCTTTCAGCGGCTTGCCAGTTTCGAGGTGGCTCAAAAGATCCAGCATCGTCGCCTCCCCCTCACCCCTAACCACCGCGTCAATGTGGCGGCATTCCCGGAGGGCTTCCTCGGCGGTGAAGGTCATGTGAACCCCCCCGGTGGCTATCGTTATGTCTGGATTTACCTCTTTTATAGCGTGGGCGGTCTCGTAGGCGTCGTAGACGGAGGATGAGGAGGGCACGCCGATGCCCACCACGTCTGGGTCGAAACGCTTTACCTCTTGGGCTATATCCTTGGGTGTGTGGTTGAGGGTTAGTGCATCCAGGATTCTGACCTCGTGTTCTGAGTTTTCCCTTATGTAAGAGGCGATGTAGGCCATGCCGAGGGGGGGACCGGAAACCCCCAATATGCTTTTTATGGCAAACTTTGAGTTTGGAGCGATGAATAGGGTCCTCATCGCCCTTCACCCATAGCTTTGGATGACGATACCGCCCCTACGCTCATCTCTTGCCTTACGTCTCTTCGACGGCTCTCCCCTTAGCCTCGCCCAATGTTCGTTGTTTATGACACAACCTGGATCTGGAGCCCTTATGTCTCCATAATAGTTGTAGGCCCGCGCCCTACACCCACCACATGTGTACAGGTATTCACAGGTCCCACAGTTGGGTTTCAACTTATCCTTATTTCTAAGCATCCTTAGCAAATGAGAGTTCTTCCAGAGCTCCTCAAAGTCATCCTCCAATAGGTTGCCCACCCTTACGGCCTCCTCGTGGGGGAAGAAGACGCAGGGATATATGTCCCCGTTGGGCTCCACGGAGAGATAGAATCGCCCGGCTCCACAACCCCCGACGAAGTCGGCGAGCCGCTTCAAATACTCGTTGGTATACTTGGGATTGTAGAAGTGGGTTGGGATGACGCTCCCACGCTTAGACCTCTCATGGGATTCACAGGGTAATACCCCCGACTCAGTCATCTGGGCGATCCGAGCGTATTGGGGGGCGGTCGAGAGCACCTCTATGTTGAGCTCTCTCGTCTTTTGGAAAGCCTCGATCAAAACCTCCTCCCTCTCCTCGGGTGAGAGGTCTGATTCCACGATTTCGGTTCCCCTCCCCGTGGGAACGAAGTTGTAGATCATGAACCAATCGGCCCCCAGCTCGTCGGAGAAATCAATCAAGTCCGATATTTCCCCATAGTTGTAGTGGGTCGCCGTTGTTGCAACCTCAACAAACAAACCCTCGGCCACACAGTTCTTTATACCCTCAACGGTCTTCCTCCAGGCGCCGGGAACACCTCTGAAGTAGTCGTTTGTCTCAGGGTTGAGGCCGTCGAGGCTTATCTGGGCGAATCCGAGACCCGCCTCCTTGAACTCCCTGACCACGTCGATGTCGGCCAGCCTAATCGCGTTCGTCGCCATGGCGACGTACATGCCCCTTTTCGAGGCGTGTTCAACGAACTCCAAGATGTGGGGGTGGATCGTGGGTTCCCCCCCTGAAAAGGCGAGGATGGAGCACCCCGCATCAGCCAACACGTCGATGCCCCTATGAACCTCCTCTCTGCTCAGCTCATCGGCGTCCCTCAAGCCGGCGTTTTCATAGCAGTGAATGCACCTCAGGTTGCAGGCCTTGGTTATGTTCCATACTATCTGGAAGGGGGCTCCTGGAACGTAGGGCCGCCTCACGCCGAACCAACCTATGCCCTTTATCACGCTGACAAGTCCCCTGCGCCAGTGGGGGTCTCTGAATCTCTCTCTAAGTTGCTCCTTGGTTACGCCGAAGGCCTTGGAGCCACTCTGTAAAATGGGGGTGAGGATTCTTTTAGCGATCTTGCAAGTGAGGCAGGCATCCTCTCTTAACCCCACGTAGAGCTGCAGGGCGACGTCTAAGTGATTATCTCCATCTTTCCTACAAGACTTGCATAGATTTCTTAGGATAAGTCTCGTCAGGGGGCTGTCGGACACTCTTTTGAAGGTTTGAATCAAGTCGGTGATTGAAGCCTCATCTTTCGAGATTTGTGAGATTTGAGATTCCCCGGCCATCTCACGAACCCCAGAGTCTAATCCAATAAATGTTATTTTCGATCGAAATCTATAATCCACTTATTTTACATTCTTTAATTTAAATATAACTATTATGGTTGAAAAACGGCTTCTAAGCCGAGTCAATGAGCCACATAGGCTCCTTAGAGGCTTTTTTGATTTAATTGGCCGTCCTAACCCCTCTCCCTCGGCGTGGGCGAGGCAATCCTCCTAACATAGAGGACGGTTCCCACACCTAGAGCTAGGGCGATCAACACGGCGTACCCATATCTAAAAGCGAGGTTCTCGTGGATGAGGACTTCAGCCTCCAAGGCCTCGTCTGGGAACACCTCGAGGTATTTGACTATGTTACCCCTGAACTCGTAGACGATCTGAGGGGGACCTAAGGTAATGCTCATCGGTTCATGAACCATCAACTCCATTGTTAGGGAGAGGGACCCCTCGGGGGGTAGACCCCTGATGGTGCCGTTTATCTCCCCCGACTTTGAGAGAACCTCAACCACTTCCGGCAGTTTATAGGAGACCCTTATGTTGGATATCTCTTCCGCTATATCAGAGGTCAGGGTCACCCTGAGCTTGAAGGCATCACCCTCCTCCACAGAGGCTGGAGCCAAGACCTCGACCTCGAGTCCCCTATAAACCTTCAGAAGGGCGGCGGCGGGAACGCTGACGTTATGTCTTTTTCCAGCCACTATGCCACTTGCCACGGCCACAGGGATGAAGGCTTGTATGCCTGACTCTGATGGGACGTAAGAGTAGGGGATGTTGAGCGTCTGGTGGGGATCGAATCTTTGAACATAGGGTTTGGTGAGGTTTTCAACTTTGCCCGGGGTGGGCTGGGGTTGAGATATGAAGAGCTCATAGACGGGAAACCCTCCGAGGTTTTCTAGGCGTAGGGAGAGGGATGCGTTAACCCCTAAGATCGTCTCATTCACCTCGGTAAGCCTCGTCAACCTTAACGAGTCCACGTAGCTGTTCACCCTCGACTTGAAATACGTGGAGAGGCCCGCCTTGGAACACCTCAGCAAGGCTTCGGGGAAGACGACGACTTCGCCCGACTTAATGAGGACTCCAAACTCGTAGTAGAGGCTTTCCCCCTCCCTCAAATCCGTGCTTGATGCGTCCACCTTGTGCGTTCCAGGATCGTATGAGACGTTTCCGCCCAGGTATTTGGCCCCCTCGGGGAGCCGGTTGCTTAGCGAAATGCGGTCGATCAAGCCTCTTCCTATGTTCGAGACGGTGATTCCTACGGTGAGGTTTAGGTTTTCCTCGCCCCCTCGGTCTAGAGAAACCTCGTGGTCTATGTTGACAGTGGGGCTTAGGGAAGAGGTGGGTCTAAAGTACACGTTGAGCCTCGGCGATTCAACCATGTACCGCTTATCATTGAAAAGGAAGTTGACGCTAGAGTGGAGGGTTTGTTTGTTGTCTGCATCGTTAGAGGGCCTCAGCTTCATCAATATGCTCTGGGACCCTCCGGGCTCAAGTGTACCGATGATCTTGTCCTCAATCTCGACCCGCTCAGCGGGCGCCGCGCCTTCATTTGTGAATCCGACGAAGTAGGTTAGGACATCACCCATCGAGGGTGAGACGTCCGAGAAGTCGAATATACGAACGGCTAAGGCTGGGGCTGAAATTTCGCCCAACCAGAGGATATAGGAGTTCGAGTGGCAGGAATAGGTTGGCAGCCCCTCAGCTGCCCCTGAGGAGTAGTTAACCTCGAAGGGCGGAACATCGAGAGATTTGGGCTCGCCGCGGTAGAGGAGCCTCAGAGTATAGCTGACGGACTTGACTTGACCGCCGTGAAGCTCTGGGAACTCAGCGGTCAGATTTCCGCCCGTGAACTCAAACTCCTCGGGGTCCCACCACTCAGCTTCTAACAGCGTTACGTTCTTCGCCACGGTTTCCCCTAGGTTAGTTACCTCCAGCACAACGTTCAAGGCTTGGCCTTGGACTATAGAAGAGGCGTTTAGCTCCCTCTTAGCCGATAGGAGGGGATGGCTGTAGGTGTAGGCGACCTTGAGGTTTGGTATCGTCTCATTCGCCTCTAAGACCCTCTCCATGAGCATTACACCCTCCACCGGGTCGTACCGAGCTTCGATGTCCTCGGGCATCCTATTAATAAAGGCGTTTCGAGCGTGGAGGGCGATAACAGATGAACTTGAATGGGGGCTGGTCTTGACTTTCGTGAGACCGGGGATCACCTTGAAGAGCTCAAACTGTTCTTCCGAGAGAATGTTTGTTTCGAGCACGCCTATCACCATAGAACCGACGTGTTTATTTCCCTCCCTTGAGAACCTCAAAGAAATATAAGAGGCCTCTTCTCCCAAGAGCTCGCCGTGAGAAGTCGAAAGGGAGAATCCCCCCAGGGACGTGGGAAGCGTTGACCAGACCCTCTCGAAGTGTATATCGGGAGAGATGGGTGAGACGAACTCAAAAGCGTTTTTTGAGATCCTCCTCATATCCGTTAGCGCGAGGTAGAAGTTATCCGAAATAACCCCTGAAATCTGTTCAGCCGCTTGAGAGGCGGCCTCGGGTGACAGGGCCTCGTCAAAATGCACCGTGAGCTGAGCTGAATCCTCCATGAAGTCGGGGAGGTGTGTGTCGTAGAGCAACCCTTGGCGGAATAAGTTGAAGCTTTGGAACCAACCCTTCTTGTGGAAGAGGATTAACTCCAATTTCTCGACCTGATCATAGGGGTGGGATGAGAAGTCGACGTTGGGTAGGGTGATGTTGCCCCCCGTTAGGTTAATCACCCATAAACCCGAGTCGCCGGCGAAGTAGATGTCTATCCTCTCGCTGTATTGCCAACTCTTTTCAGCTGAGGCGGGTTTCCACGCGGCCGATGTGAGGGTGAGGAAAATGAGGGTGATTATTGCTAGAGACGTTGTCTTCCTCATCTCCTCTGGCCCCGCGGCTCTCTTTTTCATTAGTTGATAAGATTCTCAGGGGTCTTAAATAGGTTATTCCTTTGGGTCCTCTATGCCCCCCTTCGTTATGAGGAAAACGGCTTCGCCCGGGGGGTGGTGGGGGCTATCGACGATGGAGGCCACTCTAGCGTTTCGAGCCTTCCTCAGATAGATGCGGTAGGTGACGGCGTGTGCGACCACGTGGCCTCCGATGGGCCGGGTGGGGTCTCCGAAGTAGACGTCGGGTGCGGACTGAACCTGGTTGGAGATCACCACCGCTATGTCGTGGAGCTCCGCCGCCCTTATGAGGTCGTGCATCATGACGTTGAGCAACTGCTGCCTCTCGGCCAGCTGACCTCTTCCGATGTATTCGGCCCTGAAGAGGGCTATGGCTGAGTCTACGATCACCAGTCTGGCGCCTGTTTCCCGGATTTTTTGACCCACGTTTCTTATGAGGAGGAGGAGGTGGCTGGAGTTGAGGGCGCCCGCAACGTGGATGTTTTTCATCACCTCCATGGGGTCTAGGCCCAGGGCTTCAGCGATCTCCTTTATGCGTCCCGGTCTAAAGGTCTTCTCGGTGTCGATGTATATGGCGGGTGCTCCGAGGCCGCCCCGCTCTGAGGGTAGCTGGACGTTCGCCGCTAGGGTGTGGCATATCTGGGTTTTTCCCGTTCCAAACTCGCCGTAGAACTCCGTCACGGCCTGGGTCTCCACTCCACCTAGGAGGAGGTTGTCGAGGTTTTTGGAGCCCGTGGTTATAAAGGATATCTTCTGCCTCTTCTCGTAGAGCTGGTCAGCTGAGACGAAGTCCTGCTGGATGAGGCCGTACTCCGTCATCTTTAATCGGGCCTTATTCTGGAGCTCCATGACCTTCTCCATGGTTCCCCCCAGGATGTCCAAGAGGTAGCTGGGAGAGTGCACGACGAGGTCGATGATGGTGTATATGCCCGCGGAGTTGAGCTTCTGCCTCGTGGCGGGTCCCACGCCTCCGAGGATCAAGACGTCGAGATCCCTCTCCACCTCTTGTTCGCTGTCTTCTTCGGGAGAGCTCACCGCTTGTTCACTCCGATTGGGTGTCAAATATTATGGGTTAAGGTACACTATATATGTTGCTTGGGGTCTCGAACATAACCATGGGAGAGGTACTGGATGGAGTCGCCTACACCTGAGAGCCGTTGTTTAGGGTATGATAGAGAGAAGAGTTACGACGTCTTCACCCGTGTGATTTCGGCACGTGTAACACGTCTTCCTTGAGGCACGACAAAACCCGTGTAACCGTGCAAGACAGGGTCCCCATGGCTCTAACCCCCACATCTCACGCTCACGGCCACACCGGATCAGCCGAAAAAATTTGGTCCTAGGGGTAGGTCCGCGAGGGGGTCCTAGGGAATAGGATGGCCTGACGCACGTGCTCGAGGTTCAGTGTCCAGCCCATCAGCCTCTCCAGGCCCAAGCCGAACCCCGAGTGGGGTGGCATGCCGAAGCGCCTCAAATCCAGGTACCAGCGATACTCCTCGGGGTCAAGGCCCTGCTCATGAATCCTTGAGAGGAGCAGGTCATAGTCGTGGATCCTCTGGCCGCCCGAGGTGATCTCACCGTAGCCTCCAGGCGCCATCAGGTCTGAGGAGAGGGTCACCTCTGGCCTCTCAGGGTCCGGCATGTGGTAGAAGGACCTGGCCTTGGTGGGATAGGCCGTGACGAAGAAGGGCTCCTCAAACTGCTTGCATAGCAGCCTCTCAGCCTTCGAGCCGAGATCCTCCCCCCAATCCAAGTCTATCCCCTTACCCCTCAATATTCCTAGGGCCTCATCGTAGGTGATCTTGGCGAAAGGTGTCTTGGGGGGCTCCAAATCCTCAACCTTGAGCGTTGCCAGCTCCTCCTGCCTCCTCTCCACGACCCTGGAGACCATGTGTTGGACCAACTCCTCCTCCACCTCCATGATGTCCTCATGGGCGGCGAAGGCCGCCTCCGACTCGATGTGCCAATACTCGGTGAGGTGCTTCCTCGTCCTCGACTTCTCAGACCTGAAGGAGGGCTGAATCACATAGACCCTCTCCAGGGCGCAGATGGCCGCCTCCTCATACAGTTGGGCGCTTTGGGTGAGGTAGACCGTGCCCCCGAAGTAGTCCACCTTGAAGAGGGTCGCCCCACCCTCACAGGCTGAGGTGATAAAGGTGGGCCCCTGAAACCACACATAGCCGTTGCCTTCGAAGTACTCTTGAGCCGCCCTCAGCATCTCGCCCCTGATCAGCGTTATGGCCCTCGTCCTCTTCCCCCTCAGCGTGAGGTGGCGCATGTCGAAGAGGAATCCCGGGGATTTTAGGGCTGACAGGGTTATGGGCCAAGGCTGTGCCCCCGCGATGACGCGGAAGTCCCTCACGCGAACCTCTACTCCGTGGGGGGCCCTGGGGTCCCTCACGATGATGCCCTCAACGGCTATCGCGGATTCCAAGTTGACGTCTCTCATGGTTTCGAAAGCCTTTGGCTTGCGGCTTGGGGCCGCGCCCACCACCTGAATGAAGCCGCTGCTATCCCTGAGCGTGATGAAGATCTTCTTCCCGTGTTCGCGCTTGCTGGCCACCCAGCCGATGAGGCGTGCAACCTCTCCTTCTCCCTTTTCCCTGGCTTGTGAGGCCAGTGTCGTCCTATATTTTAGCCATCGCTTCAGGGTCATCAACCTTTAACGGCGTCCCTATCAACAAACCTTTCACGCTGAAAAAATTTAAGTCTATTATTCACGAAAATTTACATTGTTTCGAATCCTTAGCTCGTAATGGTTATAAAAACACCAGGTTTATTTGCGCCCCGCGTCAAAGATTGATATTGGAGAAGAGGTTGGAAACCCTTTACGCGGCACTTATCAAAACCATCATCGTTTTTATCGTTAAAGAAAGGGGGAGAATTTGGAGAGAAAGGGAGTCTTAGTGGCCTTCTCAGAGATCGGGCTGAGAACTAAATGGGTGAGGAAGAGGATGCTGAGGCTCTTAGCCGAAAACATCCGAAAAGCCTTGGAGTGGAAGCAGAAGAGCTACGATGGGATATCAACCTCATGGAACAGGATCTTGGTATACACCGATGACGGGGAAGTCGCTGAGCTCCTACGCCGAGTCCCAGGAGTGCGATACGCGGCTCCGTGCAGCGTAGTGGAGGAAGACCTCGACGTAGACCGGCTGGCAAGCCGAGTGGCCGTGGAGCTGACATCTAAAATCGCGGGGAAGTCCTTCAAGGTGGAGACCCGCAGGAGGAAGAAGGATCTGCCCTACAAATCCCCCCAGATCTCCTCCATGATCGGCGCAAAAATCCTGGAGCGATGCAGAGAGAGGGGGATTGACACCGAGGTCAAGATGTCTCAACCGGACGTCAGGGTCCACGTGGAGATCGATGAGGGGCTCTCCCTCTTCTACACCGAGAGATACGAGGGGGAGGGCGGATACCCCATCGGCGCGCAGAGCCCCCTCGTCTGCCTCCTCTCGGGGGGGACCGACAGCGCCGTCGCCTCGTGGCTCGTCGCCACCCGGGGCATAGGGATAAACCCCCTCTTCATAGATCAATCGCCCTACATCGGGTGCTGCTATCTGGCGAAGGCCGTCGACGTCTTCCTAGCCCTCAGGGAATGCGTGCTCTACCCCGATCTGAGCTTAGCCGTGGCCAAGGTGGGGAAGATCATGGAGAAGATCGTTGAGGGAGCCACCCCTCGGTATATATGCATACTATGCAAGCGTCTCATGTATAGGATAGCTGCCCTCTACGCCGGGAGGGTGGGCGCCAAGGGCATCGTCACGGGGGAGAGCATAGGTCAGGTGGCCTCCCAGACGGTGGACAACCTATACGTGATCAGCCAAGCCACCCATATACCTGTGTATAGGCCCCTCGCCGGCCTCTCCAAGGAGAGGATCCACGAGGTGGCTAAGAGGATAGGCGTTTATGACATCGCCGCGGTGGATGTGGGATATTGCGACATCCTACCCCGTAGGCCCGCGACGAGGAGCGACCTTAAGACCATTGAGGCGGAGGAGGAGAAGATCGGTCTGGAGGAGGACATAGAGCGAGCGGTCGAGAAAATCGAGGTAATGGGGTTTTGAGGAGGAGATGAGACA
>JBHHXX010000025.1:0-25281 GCA_046757245.1 Candidatus Geothermarchaeales archaeon | reverse complement strand
ATTCGGCAATGAGTATATAACGATTATAACACCGGTCGGGAAGGGCGTGGAGACCTTTAAAATAAAATTGATACCGACGTCAACGCCCACTCCAACACCTACGCCTACACCGACGCCTCAACCCGGATGGATAGGGTGCCGGGAGACCTTCGTTTATCTGGTCCTCGTCGCGATCGCGGTCGCCGTGGTGGCGGTCGTGATGGTCATCTACACGTGGTTAAGGAAGACTAAACAACGTTAGTTTGTATTATGGCGTTGAGAGAGTGTTAAAAGGTCTATCCGAGTCGAGAGATGGGATTTCAAGAACGAATCTGATAGCGGTCATCGTGGTAGTCGTAGCCGTCGTCATCGCGATAGCGTGGGTGTGCCAGGTGTATTATACTTCGATGGCTCCCACGCCGCCAGCGTCCACACCAGCACCCACACCCACCATGCCACCGCTGGAGGAGAGATTCCCTCCCCCACCGCCCTTCGAGGTTGGCTTCGACCTCCAATCCCTAGAGGGGTTAGAAGTCGCCCGTGGATATGAGGGGTCACCGGGCATCCTCGTCCTCCGGCCGGGCGGCTCCGGCTCCATAGGGGTGGTGATAGCCTCTGAGAGTGACGAGGATCACGTGATGTCCCTTGAAACCAGTATAAGGAGAAGCGGGGCGCCTCTCAGCGAGGTGCCCAAGGGGCTGACCGGCACACTTACACCCAACTCCGTGTATCTTGAGGCGGGAGGACGTGCGGGCTCGACCATGACCGTCAAGGCAGAGAGGTATGCCTCTTGGGGATTCTACTGGGTGACCGCGGCCGCATCCACGGCTGATGGGTCTTCCCGCGCAGCCAACATCTGGCTACTCGTTCTACCCTATACGCCTGCATATACGTTCCGAGCCGATCTTCAGGGAGGGCCTCCTACCCCAGCGCCCACGCCCGCCCCTACTCCCGAGCCAACCCGGACTCAGGGGCTTCCCGACATCGAGGTTGAGGCTGGGGGCGCGGTCCATCTGATGTTCCTCATACAGGCCGAGGACGTTCCATCCGATGTTCAAGCGGAGGCGAAACTCACCTTTGATTGGGGGGAGCTGCCTGAAACGCTGAAGGCTCGTTTTGAGCCCGCGCCTTTCAAATGGTCTGTGAAGAGAATCTACATACTCACGGTTGAGGTCAGTCCAGACATGCTTGAGGGCTCCTACAGGTTAGAGGTGCACGGGGGCGTAGGTCCCTACACCTTCGAAGAAGCCTTATACCTCGAGGTGAAGCGCCCCTAACGCAGGCAAGAGCCCATAATGGACTCACCAGACGAACCTACCGACACATATCAGAATAGGCACATATAAGCGTAGAAACAGGCACGGAGGATTCCAAATAATTACCCACCCACATCATAATACGACTTAAACGCTCCTCGGCTGGGCTCCAGCCCTCTCGCGTACAAGACTCTTCTGAGCTTGTGCCCTAAAGGGTGTACGGATCTATCCTGGTTAAGTCTTTAATGTCATCGTAGGTGGTGTCTGTCGATATTATTTTTGAGTCGTATAGCATTGCTGAGGATGCATGATGCGAATCATAGAAGGATAACTTGTGCTTATCTCTTAAGTCCGCGGCTTTGGCTATCTGAGCGCACGTTAAGGGGAGGATTTCCATGCGATACAGGGATAAAAGACGATTCAGATCGGTGAAAAACTTGGCTACGTCTCTTGGGGCGGCCTTCCTTCCTTCGATGAGGATGTTTCCTGCCTTTAAGTTTAGTTCCAATTCGTGTAATGCCAGCGAGTCTACTTTGACATCGGGCATCTTCCTTTTCTTAATAAAATTCAGGGTTCTTCTAGCGATCTTATGGTGCCTATCCTTAGGATCTACGGCAGCGTAAAGAATGTCAACTTCCAGGATGGGCGTGCTCGCTCTCCTCCCTCTCTCCCCGCACTATCCGTTCCGCCTCTTCCTCCGCCGCTTCACTGAGGTCCCTTAGAGGCTTCGCTCTGGAAACTCTTCCGATTAGATCGTGCAACGGATCTATGACGGGGATAAGCACCAACTTTCCCTCCTCCTCACGCACCTCCATGTAGTCAGTTCCCACCCTGCTCCTAAACTCGGAGGGGATTACGAGCCTCCCCCGCTCATCAAGTTTCACTATGACCCCCATTTGTAACACCTAATGGGATAAAGTTAAATGTGGGATATTTAAAGTTTACCCTCATTCCAAAAATCACCCACCCACGTCATGATACGACTTAAGCACCCCTCGGCTGGGTTCCACGCCCCCAGATGTAGAGCCCACCTCGCTGATGTTCCTCATATGCGTCCCACCGCGGGAAACGTGCTCATACGCGTCTATGGTCACCACCCGGTAATGTAACGAGGTGTCTTCATCGATTCAACGGTGTTTTACCTCTATTTCTTCGAAGATCGATTGAAAAATCTCTTTCGCATCCCTAGTTAAATCGATCATGACGATGCCCTCGTGGGGTTGTCCGTAGAAAACCGAGGTTCCCTCATCAACGGTCACGCAGACCAACAGCCCGAGGAGGTCCTCCTCGCCCTCCACGAAGATCAGGGATGGGGGATCAGACAGCCCCTCCACGATGACCCCCACTATGTCGGTGTTGATGGCTCCGGCCGGATTCTCGACCCGATAAAAATTCTTGAATATCCGTGAATCGACTCGGGGCGCCGGCCCCCTCATCTCCCTACCGTCGATGATTGAGAGGTCTGGAATCAAGCCGTTAGCGACGAAGTTGAGCGTCGTCCTATCCCCAATCACAACTATTGAGTGACCTCCTCGCCTCGCGGCCTCAGCCTTGGCTAGGGCTTCGGGGATCGTTCTCACCAGTCTTCCGAGAGGCCTCTTGAGCTTCTCCCTCACTTCGTCGCTTACCTTTAGGGTGGGCAACTCCTCTACCCGACCAAACCCTCTGCCTCATTTGAGGAATACCACCCTATTTAAGCTTCAGGCCTTGAAAGATCCATGCTAAGGGCTATTCTGGTTGGAGTCAAACGTCTCCGCCATCGACCTCTTCACCGTGAAACCATGGTAAATTTTCGCCTTGAAGAGATATAGCCCATAAGAATACAGAAAAGTCTAAGTGATGATGAGGATGATATTCAGAAAGATGGAGTCTTTTCCAGAAAGACTCTTTATCGGACGACCACGGCGTATCCGCCCTCGGTCTTCGCCCCGATTATCTTCGCTATCTGGCTGTTGACGTCGATCACGTAGACATAGCCGTACCAACTGCTAGACAATGAGGTGGAGCCACAGACGGGGCAGACGTTTCCCTTGGGTATCAAGTATTTACAGGTTTTACACGCCTTCATGTGCCTTAGTCTCTTCATGCTCCCTCGCCCTAACCCTCTCTAACTCCTCCTCTATCCACTCCATCTTCCCCAGGAAGGGCTGCCTCCCCGTCAAGCCTATCTTCCCCACGGAGGCGCCCCTCGGGGGGCTCACGGCCACGGTCCTAGCTCTGACCAGATCCCCAACCCTCAAGATCTTATTGGTTTCCCTCCCTATGACTGTGCCCTGCGAGGTGTCCACCGAGACGTAGTCGTCGATTATCTGGGATATGTGTAGTAGTGCGTCTAGGGGTCCGACGCGGACGAAGACCCCGAAGTTGGCGATCTCCACGATTTCCCCCTCGACGATCTCGTTTATGACGGGCTTAAACGAGTAGACGTCGAACTTGGCTTTGTGATAAGAGGCACCATCCTCGGAGAGTATTTTTCCCAGGGGGTTCACCTCCACCTTGTTTATGAGGATCACGTAGCCCATTCTATCGTCATATGTGTTCTCATACTTCTCCCTGAGCTGGATTTCGGCCACCTCCACAAGGTCTCTACCGAACATGTTGGGAGGTATGCGCACCGTGTCTTCGACTCTGGAAACTAAGAACAAGTAAATCCCCCATTGCCGATGAAAGCTATTTCCAATAGAATATTTTTAAGCGCTTCCCTCCTATTTTACCTTTTTACCGTCACGCTGAAGGCCCGGGATCTGACGTGTATTAACGGGTTCAATGAGGCGTGGTTTAAGGATTAAGAGCTCGGGCAACTTACCTCGTTAACCCGCCCGCTATGAAGGCCAACAGCCCCAGGAACATACCCACCAGTATTTCCGCCTTTATACTTCCTATTTCTTTGCTTCCCCGCTTACTCAAGACCCGGATACCCGAGTGAGCGATCACGACGTCTGCGACGGCGATGAATATCAAATAGGGAATCCCGAGCCACCCGAAGACATAGGGGAGCCAACTGAGGATTATGGAGGCAAAGAGGAATATGCTCGTGAGCTTTGAAGCCATGCTCACCCCGTGTCGGAGGGCAACGGTTTTTATGCCTCTGGCGGCGTCGCCCTCAACGTCCATTATCCCCTTGGCCACCTCCCTCCCCATGTTTGCCAACAGCGATATTGAGAAAAACATGACTATGACGCTGTCGAGGGGCCTTCCCACGGCCGCCCCTCCAAAGACGTAGGGGATGGCCACGGAGACGCTGACCATGAAGTTTCCCATCAGACCCGTCGCTTTGCCCAATGAGTTATATAAGATCGCTACAGCCCAAAAAACCACGGCTATCAGAAGGTTTACGGGGCCGAGGAAGATCGAACAGAGGATTCCCATGGAAGCCCATGAGAAACCAGCCGTCAGCGCCTCTCTCAGATGCATCCTCCCGCTGGGTAGGGGTCTGTTGGGGGCGTTCACCCTATCCACCTCGACGTCGAAATAGTCGTTGAAGACCATGGAGGAGCTGGAGACGAAGAACCCTGTGAGGAAACCCAGCATGGCCTCCTTTGGCGCGGGGAGGACTCCCAGGGCCACTATTTCACCGGCTATGACCGCCATGCCTATGGCCGTGCTGTTTATAGGTCTCATCAGGGATGCGTGATCCCTGATCTTCTGGGCTATCGCGTTCATGGTTTTCCCCCGAGAAGTCTCTTTAGGGAATTTCTATTACTAAAACTATAACCATTACTAAACAAAAACTATTACTAAAAGGCTGATTACTACTGAGATTGACACTAACCTCCTCATCACCGATTAATAAAACAAAAGAGGAGGGGACGTATCTAGGCTGGTGTGGGAGGTTGTGCTTTTCTCCTCGCTAAGACCTGATTTGATGCTGCGAGAGCCATACAGATCCCGGCTGTTATAAGGAATATCGGGTTTCCACCGATCGCTACCGCCTTCTTCTGGGGTAATTCATAGTTTATCTTATTCGTGCTTCTGTCAAATCTAATGTTTCCCGCTTGTTCGGGGAGGGTAACGGTAACCGTTACTATTGCCCTAAACTCTTGAGTAACTTGACCTATGAATGTGAACACTAAGCTGTTTCCACTCTGGGCTGTTAGCGTGACCTTCTGCCCCTCAGGGGCAACGGTAATCTCCCAATGATCTCCCTTGTTCACGGATGCGCCTCTTATTGTGTATGAAGCGGTTATTTTGTTGTTCGCTTCGTCTACATCTATTTTGAGGTCTTCGATATCGATAGGCTGGTTCATGGGTTTGAATAGTCTAGCGTACATACTTAGCATGGGGAACCTCTGCTTGAAAATCCTGAAGCCGGCAGCTGATACACTTATCACTTCCTTTACTTGGGCATCTCCGTTTTCAAGTACGATGGTGGTGGATTTCTCCTCCATTTCATATACTGTTGGAGGCTGGGTTTGAGCGTAAGCCCACGCGGTGAAGTTCAAAACCAGGAAGAGAATCGTGACGATTAAAATGTTAGCTTTCAACTCATCTAACCTCCAAGCTTAAACGTAGCGGCGATCGACTCGCACACCTCAAAGTTGCGTTCATAGTTGACGTCGTATACAAAATCATACATTAACGCATATGCGTATCCCTGGTAGTCGAAATAACCCGCTGCCGCGGAGTATAGCCTGTCTTCATGCGTCCACTCGTATAGGACTATGGTTGCTGGAACACCCGATATAGAGCCTTGCCTCACCTCAATTGCATTGAGATAGCCTCTTTGACTTAACACGGTTTCCATCAGCTCCCGGATCTGCTCCTTATCGTATTCCGGCGCCCACACAACTAGGATTTCAAGTTCTTGAGGAGAAACGAAATCAACCACGTTTGACGATGGATGAGTAACGCTCCAGTCGCTTGGATACGTTAAGCTCCACTTAGGAGAGGGGTTAACATAAGTTTCAGTTGCCATAGGCGTTGTAGGCGGAGTTGTAGGCGTCGTAACTGGTTGGGTGGTTTGAGGCGCCGGAGATCTTATGCCCCACCTCTCAAGTATGTCTGGTGGCAGTTCCTCAAGCTCTGGAGGGGTTATGCCAGCCGCCTGAAACGCCTGTATATCTACGACTAAATAAGGGCCGCTCATAGCCTCCGTGTAAGTTTCAACACCCGCTTTAACCGCCTCTTCAAACGAAACCCTCGCGTTCAGAGTCGTTGATTCCACGGGTATCATCTGTCCGCTCGGAGGCTGTATGATTGGGAAAGCATGCCCAGGCATAAGAACTACGTAGGCATTTAACCCCTGAGATAACGCCAGAGAAGCGAAGAAAACAGCCGTGTCGACGCATGTCCCAGCTCTATCCTTGATTACATCCCTTGGAAATTTAATGTATTGGGAAGCCTTCCCAGTCCAGAAAGCCTCAGGCTCATGTTTGTACTGGATGTTACTGTAAACCGACACTGTCCACATTCCGGAGAGACTTTTTATGGCCTCCTCATCCGATTCTGTTGCGGCCGCCCCTCCTGCTAGCTTATTCCCCATGTCAGCGAACTTCATAACGACCGGATCGGTAGGAGTCGCCCAAGCAGCCAGTAGGGGATAGTTGCTGAACAAATCGTAGAATGATCCAGCGCTTTCCTCCGGGGGGATACCCGAGAATACGAAGTCATGGACCCCTAGAATGCTCAGGGGTTTGGTCTCACTAATCTCCTTTAATTCGCTCTTGGGCTCCTCCGCGTACGTGATCTTTATCTTGACGTTTGAAGGCGTAGGGGCTTTCAGCTTAGTTACCCCACTTGATAACAATGGATAGTAGAGATCCACTATGGTGCTATTTGGCAATAGCACTGGATAGAGGCTTCCATCGCTCCAGTCTGAATATCCTTCAACCCTATGTGAAATCTTCAAGTTATATGCCGGCCCATCTCCGACATTCGTTATTATCGTCTTAGCAGCCCAAAAGCCAAGCCTAGAATTTCCGTAAACCTTGTACACTCCGCTTATCACATGCTCTGGGGTGAGTATCCTGTAATCCAGCTTAGGTTTTCCAGAGGAGACGGGTTGGAGAGGAATAAAATATAATGCCAGTGAGGAAACCGCTGTTATGAGTAGAACTATTGTAATTAGGTTTCCGCGTGAAAACCTCTCACTCAACTACATCGCCAAAGCGAATTACATTTATTTCGTTTTCTTTCACCAGTATCAACCTAATACCGAAGTCCTCAGCCAAATAGTCCACTCTAAGTTCTATTCCCTCGGGAGTAAGCCACCTCTCCTCACTCATCTTCTTTTTTCTCTGGTTTTCTCACAAGATCCTCGAACATCTGTTGCTCGTATTGTGGATAACGATACATCTGACCCATCCAGATCTCGATTTTATGAAACCATTGTTTCAACCACTTCATCTGGTCCCGTGCGCCCTTATCGCACAAAGCATTATCTAAAAATATATCTATTACTCAAAAAATCGATCTGAGACAGAAAGTCATTAAATATCCTATAAAACCCAGAAGTCAACATCTCTATTAACATTTATTGACGCCGTTTAGGCTGTCAAATCTACGATGTTTCCGCGAGGAAATTGAAGGTGAGGTTCACTTGACCGTTAACCGCCCGGTGAACTTTTTTAGGGAGTAGTAAACCACTTCCCCCCTCCGCTCGATCACGGCGATCTTCAGCTCCTTCTTGCTCATAGTGGAGAACCTAAGGAGGTCGATGAGCTTCAGGATGTCGATGGAGTGGCCCTCGTCGACGCCGATGACTCGATACTTCGCCGGTTTGGATGGGTATTCCCCGCGCTCGTAAACCAGAAAATCGATCTTCTCTCCGTATCCCTGCTTGACAACGTATCCTCTGCTCCTCAGATCCCTATAGACGAGGAAGCGGGGGAAGGTGTCCTGATCCTTAGTAGTTAATGCCTCCATGAGCTGGTCGAACTCTATCCTCCTGCCCTTTTCCTTCAGGGTTAGCTTCTGGGCGTAGACGAGGTAGAGGGCCTCCAGAGGGCTGAGCTCCAAGTATTTCCTCTTCTTCTCCCCGAAGCCCTTGGAGATGATTTCCTCGGCCTCATCCTTCCTCACAACTATTCGGCCGCGCCTCAGCTCCCCCTCAGGCATTCCCCATCCACCGGACAAAAAGATATGGGCTGGTTCATTAATCAATTCTTCCCCGTACTGATAGGTCGAATCTTCTAGTTTAACAAGGGTCTACCCCCTCTCTTTTTTTAGATAACTTATCTAGTGGCGCATCTGTTGCTATTTATGTGCATTCGTGCATGTATAACGTTGCGTAGGAAGGATTGGTGGGAGTCCTTTTTCATCCCATGTTATTTTCTATCAACGATAATCATGATCCCATTTTATATTATGAAGTATTCGGGACGTAGCTCCATGTTTTGGGTCCAAAAGGATATTTGGAGGTCGACCACACCTTGTATGTTCGATATTTGGGTGCTCATCTCATTTAAATGCTCGAAGTTTTTGGCCACTCCGATGGCCATTAAGTCGTGGTCGCCAACGGTCTTAGTCGCCAAAATGATGCTACGCATCTCGATCAATTTGTTTAGGATTTGTTGAGAGTCTGCGGGGGTTGTGTCGGTCCCAAAGACATATGTGGGCTCAGAGACGATCATAAAGACGACCATGCCCTCATAGCCAATTTTCCTAGGGTCGATTACGACGGTGGAGCCGCGAATCGTTCCCCTCTCCTTCAGCACCTTATATCTGTTGATTACGGTATCTGGGGATACTCCGAGCTTATCGGCGATCTTCCTAAAAGACGTTCTTGCGTCCTCCTTGAGCTCCTTAATTATGCCCAATTCGATTCGGTCCAACGCGATCACCTCTCATCCATATGTCTGAATTCAAAGTTCTCGGGACATAACAAGATTTGATCTACCCAGATGCTCGTGGTCACGTCTTTAACCATTGGGTGACCCTTGATCAAATCCTTTAACTCGCTTAGACGGGTAACGTCTTTGAGGATAGCAATGCCGAATAAATCGTGTCGACCCATGGAGGAGGTGCAGAAGATCACATCGGGTATTTCCCGAATCATCTCAACCACCTCACTCGAGTAGGGATAACTGACGTCGATGCCCAAACCGGCTATGCACTGGTAGCCAAAGTCTTTGGGATTGAGTAGGATCGTCGTTCCACGGATTATCCCCCTCTTTTTCATCCTTCTGAATCGCTTGCTTATCGTATCCGTGGATACGCCACAGCGCTCAGCAATTTCATTAAACGGTGTTCTAGCGTCTTTTTGGAGATGCCTCAGTATTTGCTCGTCGATTTTATCGATTATCATTGAAGTTGACATTTTAACCCTTAAACCATCGATATATCAGTTATACTATCAGATATAATCATGTTTTTTAACTTAAAAATCTTATGACGTCTAATAGGTCGTTAACACTTAAATTTTTGAAGCATTTAGCAATTTAAAATTATATTTGTTGATATATTTGAAACGTTTATTCAAATTATATATTGATTAAAAACTGCTTATCGTCGTTTGATCAATCTATCTATGTTTCTTCATGAACACTATCTAATATTTTAAGATTATATAATATAATAATCTTATTATGATGGATAATTTATTAAAATATATAGACAAAATGCTTATAATATACTTTAATTATCTTATCATATAGGTAATCACTTTGGATCTAAAACAAATAATCGATAGCGTATTCATCAAACAAAAATCAGGAAAAATAGCGAAGGAGAGACTTAGCTGTTCTGGCTGCGGGTACACATGGGTAGAAATGGTAGGTCACATCATCGGTAAGGGAGAAGGTACCGAGGATCTACATCTTCGACTTGGACCCAATATAAGAGATGAATGCCTAAGATGCGAAACAAATACGATAACCTGTGAGAAGTGTGGATCTCACAACATCTACATAACCGTCTCAGATGAAACTCCCCTCGAGAGATTCAGCTTCAAGGGTATAACGATTGTGAGTAGGCAGTTTTAGCATAAGGCGTCTTGAGAGATGCCTAAGAAAACCCTAAGAAATTTCGCACATCCGACATACGTGGAAAAGCCAAGCGTAGATGGGACGTTACTCAAGAAAATAAGTTTTAGGGAGGAGATAAGAAGCATACTCGGTGGAGAAAGAGTGTCCTACTGTTTTCAATGCGGCATATGCACCGGAGTCTGCCCATCAGCGCGGTTTTCCAAGGTATACAATCCAAGAACGATCATTCTCAGGTCATTGCTCGGAGGTAGAGAGCAAGTGGTCGAAGACAAAACATTGTGGCTTTGTGCGGAATGCCACTCCTGTGAGGAGTTTTGCCCCCAAGATGTCCACATTTACAGCGCGTTAACCGCGATAAGGAATATAGCAACCGGGGAGGGAAACGCGCCTAGACCCTTCTTCAGGAATGCGAAGATCCTAGCAGATACGGGCAGGATCGCCTCCATGATGGGTGTGAACAAATTAAGGGAGAAGGTCGGTCTGAGACCCTTAGAGGAGCTGGAGAGTTCAGACGTCATAAAGATCATGAAGGTGACCGGGTTTGACAGGTTCTTTGAGGCTGGCGGGGCAAAATGAGGTACGCTCTATTTCTGGGCTGCCTCATACCGACGAGGCTACCCCAAATAGAGGCTTCATCGAGAGATGCTCTCTCAGCCCTTGGCGTTGAAGTCGTTGAGACAACAAAATTTCTGTGTTGCCCCAGCCCAGTGTGGATAAAACCCATGGATGTCAACACATGGCTCGCCGTCGCGGCGAGGAATCTCTGCGTCGCTGAGGAGGAGGGACTCGACGTTTTAGCGCTGTGTCCAGGCTGTAGCAACACTTTGATCGAAGCGAACCACGTGCTGAAGAACGATAAGGAAGCGAGGGAGCACATCAACGAGATCCTTAAGGAGACAGACAGGGAGTTTAGGGGAACCATCAAGGTCAAACACCTCCTGAGGGTGCTCCACGAGGATGTCGGTGTGAGTAGAATCGAGGAGGAGGTTAGGAACCCCCTAAACATCAAGATGGCCCCACATTATGGATGCCATGTTCTGAGGCCGAGCGAGGTTATGCGCTTCGACGATGTCATGACTCCAAGGTCAATGGATGACATCATCAAGGCGCTTGGAGGTGAACCGGTGGACTACGAGGACAAGGATCTGTGCTGTGGATCCGCGTTGGGGACTGCCGACGAAGAGTCTTCCCTAAAAATCGCGAGGGCGAAGCTGAGATCCATCAGCAGTTCGGGGGCTGAGGCTATATCGTTAGTATGCCCCATGTGCTTTCTCCAATTCGATTTGGGACAGATGATGATACTCCGAAAGTTCCGTGAGAGGTATGATTTACCCGTGTTTTACCTCTCGCAATTGATCAACTTGGCTATGGGTATGGGAACCGATGAAATAGGAGTAGGCCTGCATAAGATGTCGGCCGACAAGGTTTTCGAAAAGGTGAGTGGGAGCCGGTGAAGGGCTCGGTTTTGGTCATAGGCGGGGGAATAGCGGGGATTCAGGCCTCCCTGGATTTGGCTGACCAAGACTTCAAGGTCTACTTGGTGGAGAAGACGCCGAGCATAGGGGGCATGATGGCGAGGCTCGACAAAACGCTGCCCACGAACGACTGTTCGATCTGCATAGAGGCTCCCAAGATGGTTGAGGTCGCACGGCATCCCAACATCGAGTTGCTAACCTACTCTGAGGTTAGGAAAGTAGAGGGCAAGGTGGGAGACTTCAAGATAAGCGTGCATAGAAAGCCGAGGTTTGTTGACGAGGAGAAGTGCACCGGATGTGGTGCTTGCACGGATGAGTGCCCCATAAAAGTGGAGAGCGAGTTTGACGTTGGACTGGCCCAGAGGAAGGCGATCTACATCCCCTTCCCCCAGGCCGTGCCCAACGTCGCGACGATCGACGCCGAAAACTGCACCTACTTCAAGACGGGGAGATGCAGACTTTGCGAGAAGGCCTGTGTTGCAGAGGCGATAAACTACGAACAAGAAGGCGTGAATGTTGAGTTAGAGGTCGGCTGCATAATTGTTGCCACGGGGTTTGAGGAATTTGATCCCACGGCGAAAAGGGAGCTGGGCTTCGGAACCTATAAAAACGTATTAACGTCGCTACAGTTCGAGAGACTACTCTCGGCGTCGGGGCCTACCGGTGGGCGGGTCATTCGCCCATCCGACGGCAAAGTTCCCAAGAAGATCGCTTGGATACAGTGCGTTGGCGCCCGTGACCATAAAGTCGGCAACCCATACTGCTCAAGAGTTTGTTGTATGTGGGCTACGAAAGAGGCGATAATTGCAATAGATCACAACCCTGACATCGAGGCATACATCTTCTATGTCGACATCAAGGCCAACGGCAAAGGATTTGAAGAATACTATACAAGAGCAAAAAAACAGGTTGGCGTGAGATACATCAGAGGAAAGCCAGCTCGAGTCATTCAGAGGGAGAACGGAAACCTAAAGCTCATCTATGAGAACACCGAGGGCGGCGAAGTCGAAGAGCTTGAGGTGGAGATGCTAGTTCTAACCTCTGCGATCGTTCCATCGGAGGGAAACGGGGACCTCGCAAAGGTCCTAGGCATTGAGCTAGACGACTACGGTTTCTTCATGGAAAAAGACCCGATTACATCACCGATGGAAACTGGGGTCGAAGGCATCTATCTCTGCGGTTGTGCCTCTGGACCCATAGACATCCCGGGCAGTACCGTCCAGGCAAGCGCAGCAGCAGCCAAAGCCATAGCGTCGATCCACGAGGCGCGGGGGACAGAGACTAGGACAGTTGAGCTACCCCCCTTGAAAGACGTGGGGTCCGCAGATGCCCGCGTAGGGGTGTTTGTTTGCCACTGTGGAATTAACATCGGTGGCTATGTCGACGTCCCCAGTGTGGCCGAATACGCCGAGGGTTTGCCGAATGTTGTCTACTCGACGCATAATCTCTTCACGTGTTCTGAGGCAACTCAAGTGGAGATAAAGGAAGCGATAAAGAGGCACGATCTCAACAGGGTTGTGGTAGCGGCGTGCACCCCCAGAACCCACGAACCGTTGTTTGCGGCCACCTGTAGGCAAGCGGGCTTGAATAATTATCTCTTCACCATGGTGAACATCCGTGAGCAGTGCTCCTGGGTCCACTCCCACGAATCGGAGAGGGCCACCGAGAAGGCTAAAGAACTCGTTAGGATGGCTGTTGCAAGATCTCGATTGCTGACGCCGTTAGAGGATAGAGAAGTCGGGGTAATCCCCGAGTCGCTTGTTATCGGAGGCGGTATAGCGGGTATGAGCGCCGCCCTTGAGCTTGCCAACATGGGCTTCCAAGTGCACCTAGTTGAGAGGGAGATGGAGCTCGGCGGTTTATTGCGAAAACTCAATAGACTATTCCCCACCGATGAGTCTGCGGAAGAAATAGTGAACGAGAAGATAAGGGCGGTCCGTCAGAATGAGAACATAACCGTCTACACCAACGCTCAGATCGCTAAGGTGAGGGGCTACATCGGAGATTATGAAGTGGTTGTTTCAAGGGATGGATTAGAAAAAAAATTCAACGTCGGAACCGTTATCATAGCGACTGGATCGAAAGAGATCGATGCAAGAGGCTACTATGGCCATGGCGAATACCAAAATGTGATCACGCAGATGGAACTTGAACAGATGCTTAGGGAACAAAGGATGAATAAAGATCTCGAGAGGGTTGTGATGATCAACTGTGTCGGTTCAAGGGAAGATGAAGAGGAAGGTGGTAAGAGAACCTACTGCTGTAAAATTGGCTGCGATGTTTCAATAAAAAACGCGAAATACGTCAAGGAGAGGTATCCCAACGCGGACGTTTACATTCTCTACCGGGATATGCGCATAACAGAGAAAAAGGGGGAGGAATATTACGACGAGGTTCGAGGGAGGTATGGCGTCAACTTTATCAAATACTCAAAAGAGAGGAAACCGATGGTTTCTTCAAATGACGAGAAACTGAAAGTCAAAGTCTACAACGTCTTGCTCGGCGAGGAACAGGAAATAGAGGCGGACTTGGTTGTGTTGACCGTGCCCATGGAGGGACCCTGGGGCACAGAGGAACTCAGCAAAATGTTGAAGGTCCCCATCGGTGTGGGCAACTTCTTCCAAGAAGCCCACGTTAAACTAAGGCCTCTGGATTTTGCAACCGACGGAATCTATCTCTGTGGTTGCGCCCATTCACCAAAGGGTGTGGGTGAAACCGTTTCTCAGGCCATCGGGGCTGCGGCGAGGGCATCCATCCCGATGGGGCGTGGCCACGCCGTGGCTCAAGCGGTCACCGCTGTGGTTGACCTGGAATTATGCGTTGGATGCGGTAGTTGTATACCCACATGTCCCTATAACGCGATCAGTACGAAGATCGAAGATGGGAGACTGGCGGCGGCGGTTAATCCACTCCTCTGTAAGGGTTGTGGGGTGTGCGCGGTGGCCTGTCCGGCTAACGCGATGGAGATGCAGAACTTCACCGACAATCAGATCATCGCACAGATATCGGCAGCGACGGACATCCACGTGGACGAGGATGAGCCGAACATCATCGGATTCTGTTGCAATTGGTGTTCCTACGCGGGGGCAGACATGGCTGGCGTCAGCAGATTCCAATATCCACCCAATATGAAGATCATCAGGGTTATGTGCTCAGGCAGAGTAGACCCCATACATATTCTTTGGGCTTTTCTGAACGGCGCCGACGGCGTGTTTGTGAGCGGGTGTCACCCCGCCGACTGCCACTACGTCCAAGGGAACGAATATGCAAGGCAAAGAATCGAAAATCTGAAGGCGCTGCTCAAGAGGGCGGGGGTCAACCCCGAAAGGCTGAGGCTTGAGTGGGTGAGCGCCAGCGAGGGGAAGAGGTTTGCGGATTTGGTCACCGAGTTCACATCTCAGATCAAGGAATTAGGACCAAGTCCAATTAGGATGAGAGGTGGTGTGAGTGGCTGAAAAAAGTGAAAAGCTGGAGGCGGAAGTGTGGGGTTTAGAGAGGTGTGCGGGATGTGGGATGTGCGTTACGGCGTGCTCCAAAGGCGTCCTCTCGTTCAGCGAGACCCGGGAACACCCCATACGTGAGGTAAGAGAGAAAATCCTAGGGTTGTCGCACACCGAGTTAGACACCTGCTTTTTCTGTGAGGGCACCTGCGTAGAGAGCTGTCCCCGCCTGGCTGAGTGGGAAGTTGGGGAGATCGTCTATGTGGCCTCCGCGAGAACCACGCGGTCAACGAAGTCCGGTGCCAGCAACGACGTCATAACAGACCTCCTGTGCTCCCTCATGCAAAATGGTTTCATCGATGGAGCTGTCGTCACAGACGTGGATAGGTGGAGCCTTAAACCGGTTTCAAGGGTTGCGACATCAATCAAGGAATTGGTGGAGTGCATGGGAAACCTATACATCTGGACGCCGACGCTTCAGTCACTTCATGAAGCTGTACACACGCTGGGCCTAGAAAAAATCGCGGTTGTGGGTACCCCCTGCGTTGCCCAAGCGATCAGAAGAGTTCAAGGCTCCACAGTGGAAGGACTAGAGGCGTATAGAAGGGCGCTTCAACTCGTCGTGGGCGTTTTCTGCTCCGCTATGTTTCCTTACAACGTCATACCCGAGGTCATAGTGAAAGACACGGGAATTCCACTGCACAATATTCGACGCGTGGACAGATCGACTAAGAATAACAATTTCATGGTTACACTTAGAGACGGCTCCACGCGGGTCATCGCCCTAGAGGATGTACAGGGATATGTAAGAAAGGGATGCGCGAGGTGCGACGACTTTCTGGCGGAGATGTCGGACATCTCGATAGGTGCTGTGGGAGCCAAGAACGGATACAGCACTGTTATCGCTAGAAATGCCAAGGGTATGGGATGCCTTTTGAACGCCAAGGACTGGGGGTTCCTAGATATAGATGAAGAAGTCGACATGGAGGCGCTAAGGGCGGCGAGGGAGGAAAAGGAGAGAAGGAAGAGGGTTCAGATGTTCGACTCGCTGTCCATCGTCGTGTTGGACGCTCTAAAAGACCATAGCAGAATCGAGGAGGCGAAGCGAAGATTCGGGGCGCTCTATGAGTTGAAAACTAGGGAGATGCCAAAGCAGTCAAGCAAGGGCGGCTGCGAAGGCTGTAGTGTGTGTTAGCGGGTGATAACGGTGGAACATAAAATAGACGCGAAGGAAATGACCTTGAGGATGGTGAGTGAGGGCATCAAGGAAGCCGTTGAGAAGGGCAACCCCGTCGTCGTCACGAACGCCGAACACATCCACTGTCTGGCCTCGGGGCTGAAAGGCGGCAACATCATAGTAAGGGGGAACGTGGGCGATTACGTCGCCTCACTGAACGCGGGCGCAACCATAGCCATAGAAGGCAAGGCCGGTAACTTCATCGCTGACAACATGACCAAAGGCGAGGTCATAGTGAACCATGATGTGGGACGCGGAGCCGGGCAGTACTGCTATGGCGGCTTGTTAGTCGTGAGGGGCAGCGCGGGCGATTTCTCGGCGACGATGAACAAGGGTGCGACGGCAATTATAGTAGGGAACATCGGCGACGACGCTTGCACCTACATGGTTGCCGGCGACGTGGTCATCTTGGGGGATGCAGGCAAGAACCTTGCGAATTACCTGATAGGGGGGAATGTATACATAGGAGGCGACTGGGCCAGCCTAGGACACAACACCAAAGTAGTGGAGATGGAGCCCGAAGACCTGGTGAAACTCGATACCTACTTCAAAGAGTACAACATCGAGGCGGATCCGAGGAAATTAAGGAAGATCATACCAGAAACCGATAAACCCTTCTACGCCAAGAGGGAGAAGGAGGCTTAGTAAATGCCGATAATAGGGGCCTACTGTGTCAACGTCTTTGCCGACCGGTGTACGGACTGCGGACTATGCGTTGAGGTTTGTCCCCACGATGTATACGCAAAGGACAAGAACGGCAGAGTGAAGATACTGAACGATATGGCCTGCGTGGGCTGCAGAATATGTATGGAGTTCTGTCCCACCGACGCAGTTCATGTACGACCCGCCGAACCAGAATACATCACCCGCTCGCTCTGGACACTCCGAGCCGTGGAAGAGATTCACTACAAGGCTCAGACAGGGGACTACATGCTGAGGGGCTTCGGGACAACTGGGCCAACGCCTCACTTCGATAGTCTGGTGGTGGTTCCCTCGCAATTAGCGTCGCCTCCGCCGATCGACAAGTACAGGGAGGAGTGCAACGTAGGGGTCACGATCGGCGAGGGGAGGGTTGAAGAACCGATGAGGCTGAAGATACCGGTGATGTTAGCGGCCATGTCCTTTGGAGCCGTTTCGCTCGAAGCCAAAAAGGCTATGGCGATTGCGGCCGCGAAAATGGGCACGGCGACAAACACGGGTGAAGGCGGAGCGATTCCAGGCGAATATCACTTGGCCCACGGCTATGAAGACTTGAAAAGCATGGGCTTAGGCAAGCAGAAGTATAAGCCCGGGGGATACCTCATCGTCCAATGGTCAACAGGAAGATGGGGCGTCAACCTCGATTATCTAAGAGACGCCGACGCGATAGAGATAAAGATCGGGCAGGGCGCGAAGCCGGGGATGGGCGGCCACCTCCTCGGACAGAAGGTCATAGAGGCGATAGCCAGAGTTAGGGGCCTCCCCGTGGGCACAGACGCCCTTTCGCCCCCTAGATTCTACGACGCCTTCGGGTCCGACGACTTGAAGAAGCAGGTGGAACTATTAAGAGACGTCACGGACTACAGGGTACCCATCACGTTGAAGCTGGGTCCAAGCAGACCCTACGAGGACGTAAGGATGGCGGTGGAGATGGGAGTAGACGCGGTAGCGATAGATGGGATGGTGGGGGGCACGGGTTGCTCACCGGAATTGGTGACGCAGGGCGTTGGCATCCCCACGATAGCGTGCATACCGCCAGCCGCCAAGGCGCTGGAGGATGCTGGAGTAAGCGGAGAGGTCAAACTCGTAGCGATGGGGGGAATCCGCGACGGGCTCGACGCTATGAAGGCGCTGGCACTGGGCGCGGATGCGGTGGCCGTGGCGTCGGCGGCTGAAATCGCCCTCGGGTGTAGAGCCTGCATGGCCTGCCACAAGGGGAGGTGCCCCTATGGGATAGCCACGAACGACCCAGAGTTGCGCAAAAGGCTCAACCCCGAGATAGGGGGGCAACGGCTAGCCAACTTTCTCAGGGCTATGACCGAGGAGGTGAAGATGCTGACGACGCTCGCGGGCCACAACGATATAAGCCAGCTCTCAAGAGAAGATTTGAGGGCACTAGACGTTAATGCCGCGACCTTGACAGGTGTCAAGCTGGCGGGGCTTGGACCCTAACATTGCTGGACGAGACGAATAACGATTAATCAATTCTCTTCAGAGCTGCGATATTCGTCTTTAGGGCAGATATATAACGTATTAAAATCAAGATTACAGTCTTTTTTATTTCGGTGATGTCGGCGATGCCCCTCAGGAGCATAGATTGGATGGAGGGAAAAATTCGAATCATCAACCAGAACAAGCTGCCCAAAGCCCTAGTATATGAGGATATCGAATCCTTGGGAGGAGTCGTGGAAGCCATCAAGACCATGAAGGTGCGAGGGGCCCCCCTCATAGGCGTAGCGGCGGCCCTCGGTCTAGCCCTCGTCGCGCATAAAAACAGCTCTCTACCGAGGGAAGAGTTGCTTCGAAGGTTGGATGAAAACGCTGAGAGGTTGAGGGAGACGAGGCCCACGGCCGTAAACTTATCCTGGGCCCTCGATAGAATCCTATCTGAGGCGCGCCGCTCTAAAAACCCCTCGGATACCGTGGTGGAGAAGGCGGTTGAGATGATGGAGGAGGACGTGGAGATTAACGAGGGAATGGCCACAAATGGTCTCCAGCTCATCGAGGATGGCGACGTCGTGTTAACCCATTGCAACACGGGCTCCCTCGCCACGGTCTCGGTGGGCACCGCCCTAGGTGTGATATTGAAGGCTCATCAAACGGGGAAGAAGATAAGGGTGTTCGCCACGGAGACGAGGCCTAGGATGCAGGGGGCCAGGCTCACCATGTTTGAGCTGAAGTATGAGGGCGTCGACGCCACACTGATCCCCGACACCGCCGTCGGCCAAACCATGAAGGTTGGAGGCGTCACGAAGGTGATGGTGGGTGCAGATCGAATCCTAAGAGACGGTACAACCTACAACAAGATCGGCACATATCAGATCGCCGTCTTGGCCAGACACCACGGCATACCCTTCTATGTCGTCGCGCCAACCTCCAGTTTTGACCTTAAATCCCGTAGAGAGGACGTGGTCATCGAGGAGAGGTCACCCGCCGAGGTGACCAAGGTTAGGGGGGTTGAGACGGCGCCTGAGGGCATCAAGGTTTATAATCCGGCGTTTGACGAGACTAATCCAAGTCTCATCTCCGCCTTCGTGACGGAGAGAGGGCTGTTCTATCCACCCTACGGCGAGAGCCTTCAAAGGCTGTTGAGCTAGCCGACGTCTCTAATTACGTATTCGCAGAGATCGACCTTTAACCCCAGATCCTTCTTTAAGGCGTTCTCATATACTTTAGTGGCCGTGGCAACATCCTGTATGGAAAGACCGGTGGAATCGAAGATAGTTATCTCGTCATCGGAGGTTCTCCCGGGCTTCTTTCCCGCTACAACCTCGCCCAGCTCACCATAGACATGATCCTTGGTAATGATGCCCCTTGAGAGAGCGACGTTTATCTCCCCGGCGTGGCTGGACTGCTCCCAGTCGTCCACCACGATCTTGGCCCTCTTCAACACCTCAAAGTCTAACTCCTGCTTTCCAGGTGCATCCGCGCCTATGGCGTTTATGTGGAGCCCAGGCTCAACCCACTCGTTCCTAACGATGGGCTTTGTCGTCGGCGTAGCCGTCACCAATACGTCCACCCCCCTAACCGCCTTGGAAGGGTCTTCGACGGGTATGAAGTCGGCTCCACAACTCTTTCCCATCTCCTCGGCATATTTCTGCGCCTTCTCCGGAATGATGTCATTAACGTAGACCCTCTCGATACTCCTCACCATGTCTATCGCCATGAACTGGGTTCGAGCTTGCATGCCGGCACCTATAATCCCCAATGTTCTGGCGTTCTTTCTGCTGAGGTACTTTGCGGCGACGCCGCCCCCTGCACCAGTCCTCATGGCGGTGAGCCAACAGGCATCCATGATTGAGAAGGGGTGCCCGGTGTCTGGGTCCACCAGGATCATGGTTCCCATAACCAAGGGCAGGTTGAATCTTTTAGGGTTTTCTGGGTAGGCCCCCACAATCTTGACTCCGGCCTTGTTGAGGGCTTCGATGTAGGCAGGCATGGGTCGAAGGTCACCATGGTACCTCTTAAAGAATATGTAGGACTTTGGGGGCATCTGGACCCTCCCAAGGCCTTTTTCCCTAAAGGCCGTTTCAACGGCCTCCAGGGCCTCATCCATCGTTAAAAGCTTCTTCACGTCCTCTCCTGTAAGCATTATGGTTTCCATGGCCTCAAACTACCTCCTCCAAGAATCTTTTCAATTATTGCAATCTTATATTAATATCCCGACTAATCAATATTTTCTTCTCATTCCAAGGAAGGTGGAGCTGTAAAAGCAACTTATAGTGTGATGAGTCACGCTGCCGCTTCTACTTCCAATGTATTTCGGGACAAATGAAATTTTTAAAGTTATAAATATACTTTTTAAAAAGTTAGCCTCTATATTTAATTTGAAAGTAGATCGAAGACGGAAGTCGATGATCGAATGTCGGAGTTGGACGACAAGTCCAGGGAGATCATATTGACCCTCCTCAGGAATGGACGCGCCTCCTTCACAGAGTTGGCGGGTAGGCTGGGCGTATCGGTTCCCAGCGCCAAGAGCCGATTTGAATCTTTGAGAAAGAGTGGGCTTCTCGATGTGAGGGGCGTCGTCAACCTAAACCAATTTAATTGGAAGATCGCCGTCGCCATGTTGAAGACGGAAACACCAACCTACGCCATGGAACACGCCAAAGCCCTTAGGAGGTGCCCCAAAGTCATATTCACTGGAGCCACGACCGGGAGCTATGATATATTCGCGGTTTTTACGGGAGAAAACCTCTCGGTCCTCAGGAAAACCATAGAAAACGCCGTTTCAGGGTTGGAGGGCGTGGAGAAGGCGGATTTCCTATATGGAGATCTCCCCACCTACCCTGAATACATTCAGCTTAATCTACCCGATGAGAGAACTGAAAAAACGCCGTGTGAGGCGCTGTGCGAAGGGTGTTTACTCTACACCACGGGGAAATGCCGTGGCTGCCCAGCCACCATAGGGGGACCAACCCACATCTAAGTCAGGACTCCGCGATTCCCCAGTCATCACATTGTGTGTTAATAAACACTAAATAAGCTCCCAGGCTTGGCGGTGTCGCTGATTATACGGATTATAAATTGTTCTACTCAGTATATCTATTTAGTCTAGTTTAGAGGTGGATGAGAAGTGCCGGCTGAAGAATTCATTCCCCCTACCGTGGCCGAAAGGTTGGGGGGCCAAAAAGACACTAAAAAACTTTTCCACCTTGACCCCTATCTTAGGAGATTCGAGACCAAGGTTCTGGAGGCAATGGAAGATGACGACAGGGTCTACACCGTATTAGAGGAGACTTGTTTCCACCCCGAGGGTGGGGGGCAGCCCGCGGATAGGGGCCATATTTTGGGGCGCGATGGAAGACTCGAGGTTTTGGATGCCCAAATCATGGACGGAGTCATAGTTCATGTAACCAGGAAAGAGGTGGGTGGGGTTAAGAAGGGTGACCTCGTCCAAGGCGAAATCGACTGGGAGGCAAGATACGCTTACATGAAACACCACACGGCGTCTCACATCGTCTTCTCCGCCCTTCGAAAGGTGCTCGGGGTCGTCGATCTCCAGTACCTAGGCTTCCAGATAGGGGGAGACAGGACGAGGATCGACATCAACTACGGCAAGCCCATACCCTCCGAAGAACTGGAAAAAGTTGAGAGGCTCGCCAACTCGATATGCCTAGAAAATAGGGGGGTGAAGACTTGGCATAGCACCCGCGAAGAAGTGGAGAAGACTTATGGAGGCCGTCTGGGGTTGACCGACGTAACCCCGACGGGGGAGGTGAGGGTGGTGGAGATAGAGGACTGGGATGTATCCCTGTGCAGCGGGACGCACGTGAGACAGACCGTCGAGTGTTCGCCCATCAAGATTCTCGGTCGATTCAGGCTCCAGAGGGGGGTTGAGAGGATTGAGTTCTCAGCCGGGAGGCCGGCCTATGAACACATCGAAGGAGCCTTGAGGATGCTAGATGAGGTGAGTCGGCTCTTGGGTAGCCCAACGGACGAGGTTTCAAGGAGGGTCCGACGGTTGTTGGATGAAAAGCAGAGGCTCAAAGAAGAGATTAGGGGTTTAAAGGCTGGGTTTGCTCAGAGAGAGGCCCTCGGAATGCTCGAAGAAGCGGAGCCGATCGGGGGTCTTAAACTCATCGTTAGAAGGGTTCAGGACGTCGATGGCGATATCCTCAAGAGAATGACCTTAGCGCTGATCGAGAGAGATCCATCGCTCATCGTGGTTCTAGGTAGCGTCCAAGAGAAGGCCTTTCTGGTGGGAAGGGCGGGGCCTCTGGCCTTGGATCACGGCGTCGACATGGCTAAGATAATCAAGGATGCCGCTGAGGTGATCGATGGGGCCGGTGGTGGTAAGGCTGAGTTCGCTCAGGCCGGCGGTCGCGGGAGGGATAAGTTGGACTCGGCTTTAGAGACCTGTCGTGAGGGAGTCCTCGAGAGACTTAAATGAATGAGTTGCATGATTCATATGCCTTTATTCCCCGAGCCCCTGGGATGAGGGGTCTAGGATTATTTATAACGGTGCTGGACAAGGGCCTTTTGGCGGTCTCCATGAGGAAACTTCAAGTGGTGAAGGTCGATGAACCCGTGAAAATCCCCCGCGAGGTGAGGGAACGATTGAGGGACCTAGGGATCGCGAGGAGGGTTTCCTTCATGAAGAGGGAGCGCGTCCCCTGCCCCCTCACAGGGGAAGAGATAGCTCCTTTAAACTGCTTTGCTTGTGAGCACTTTCTGAGGAGGGTCAAGGGCTTCGTCCACTGCAACGCCTCGAGACAATAAATCCACCCGAAGGGGGAATCGGGGGGTTCACAACCATTCATCGATTTTCATTACCTCCAGAGTGCCGGTCTATCACGGATTAGAGTTCTTTCCATGAACATTTAATAAAACTTAGGCAAAGAGTATTGGGAGGTCGCTTAGGCGATGAACTTGGTCGTGGGGATGACGGGGGCGACGGGCGTGGTCCTGGGGATTAGGCTTTTGGAGGTTTTAAGCAAGCATCCCGAGGTTCAAACCCACCTCGTGATGAGCAAGTGGGCCAAAAAGATGGTGGAAATGGAGGGAGATGTCTCCCTCGGGAGGGTGAGGGGGTTAGCCAAACACTGGTATGATAACGAAGACCTCATGGCGCCCATCACGAGCGGAACCTTCCCCACCGGGGGGATGGTGATCATCCCCTGCTCAACGAACACCCTCGCCGCCGTGGCGAACGGTCTATCCAACGATCTGATCACCAGGGCCGCCTCCGTCACGCTGAAGGAGGGTAGGAGGCTCGTCTTGGTTGTGAGGGAGACCCCGCTCAGCGCCATTCATCTAAGAAACATGTTGAGGATTGCTAGGGCGGGTGCCACCGTATTGCCCCCGGTTCTCACGTTCTATTACAAGCCGAAGACCATCGACGACATCGTTGACCACATCGTCGGCAGAGTCTTAGAGGTCTTCGAGATAGAACACGACTTGTATCCCCGGTGGGTCGGTCCTGGGGGAAGTCCCCCTAGGGACGGCCATTGAGGGCTCTTCAGATTATGGATTTTGATTCTAACGCCTCCTCTGGAGAGCCATAGGTATTTTATTTGAGATTTGGATGCTTTCCTATTTACTATTTAGTTCGTTACAGATACTATCGTCTTCTTCTCCTTTCGTATATGTAGCCAACAACGATTAATATTAAACCTGCTGGAAGTATAAAGAAAAGGCTTATCACACTAAGCTGGAGTAGCCAGGGAGGGGGTTCTATCGCTTCCTCTTTAAGATCGAAGGCGATCACCTTGTCCTCATCAGAATGGGTGTTATTGAAATAAAAATTATAGAGATCCTCGGCTGAGAAAGAGAAGCTGTAGGAATCGCTTACATGGATTTTCTCGTTCACGTATCTCTTTTCATCTACGTTAAACCCCTTTATATGGAGATATATGTCTCCTCCCACCACCCCTAGACTCCCGTGAAGTTTTGATTTGGCAAACACCCTCGTGTGATAGAGGGTCCAGTTAGATTCACCGGCTTTAACCACGCCAGAAAGTGTAACAGCATCATAAGTAGTTTTCTGTTTCACAACTATGGATGATAAAACCAATACGCCACCGACGATCAGTAACGCAAGCCCAATAGAGATGAGATTAACTCTCATTTTCCCATGCTTCTTCTAGAGCATCGATGCAATCAGAGTGGTCATAACCTGATTATTGTGCCCAGGCCCCTTTCACCGGACAACGCCCTCCCAACAACCCCCACCCTGTTCGCGTTCAATATCTCCGACTCGATCCCCAGCCTCGCCAGATCCATCAGCTCCATGACCTTCCTCAGCATCCCACCGGTTACGTCCACCTGGGACGACTCCCTCAGACACTTCTCCACCTCTCCGATGTTGCTGCTGGTGACCTCCCTGATCAACTTCGCCTCTGGGTTCACCGCGGGGTCCTCGGTGAACACCCCATCCACGTCGGTCCCATGGATGATCCTCTCGGCCCCCAACTCCCTCGCTAGGTAGGGAACGATCTGATCGCCGGACAGGATCGAACACTTTTGAACCCGGTCGTAGGCCGGGACGCCATACATAACTGGCACCAACCCGATTCCCAAGAGGCCCCTTATCGCGTCCAAGGGCATCCAGACTAAGCGCCCGGCCTCCATCACGGCGTGGGAGGAGGCCTGACAGGGGATCGCGGCCAACCCCTCCCTCTGCAAGGCAGTGGTTATCAAGACGTTCCAGTGGTTCTGCCAGCGCTGCGTCTCGGCGAAGGCCAAGAGCTGCCCCGGCCTCGAGATCCCCCTGTGGATTTCGGTCCTCGAAACGATGGGGTGGCCAAACGATCCAGCCCCATGAACTAT
>JBHHXX010000024.1:0-26128 GCA_046757245.1 Candidatus Geothermarchaeales archaeon | reverse complement strand
ATGAGGTCTTCCACGCTCCCGGGATTCTCGTTGAAGACCACATAGGAGTCCCCTATCGTATCTGGGATGTGGGAGTCACTCCCCGCCGTCACGCCTAACCCATAACTTCTCGCACACTCCCAGGCCTTCCTCGCGTGGACGGCGTAGAGATAGCTGCGAGAATTGGCTACCTCGAGGGCGTCCACGCGTTTTATCAACCCCCCGATCCTTTTAAAGAGATTGACTAGGGAGAAGGGGTGAGCCAAAACGACTATACCGCCCAAATCATGGATCTCCTCCATCAACGCCACGGGTGGAAGGTTCCTCCGGGGCACCTCGGCGACGCCTAGGGCAACCACGTGTCCCATACTCGTGTCTATCTCGACGCCTGGAAGCACGGTGAAGTCTGGAGGACATGTTTTCGCGACTTCCCATGCGCCCCTCATCGTGTCGTGATCGGTGATCGCGATCCCATCCAAACCCCTTTTCACGGCGGATGAGATCGCCTCGCTGGGTTTGGTGAAGGCGTCGGGAGAATAACGTGTGTGAACGTGGAGGTCGATCTTGAACAAGGGGAGCTAACACACCCTGCTGCCTGGGGGAACCCTCCTGTCGGGGACGAGCAAGGAGTAGTCCCCACCCTCCAGCGCAACCGCCAGCAGCATAGCCTCAGAGGAGACGCCCGCGACCCTCCTTGGCTTCAGATTTACGAGCGTAGCCACCTGTCTCCCGATGAGGTCCCCGGGGGAATATCGTTGAGCTATACCGGCGACGGAGGTCTTGGTCTCCTCGCCGATCTTTATCTTGAGCCTCAAGAGTGCCTCCCTTCCCTTTATAGGTTCAGCCTCCACGATCTCCCCAACCCTGATGTCCAACTTGGAGAAGACCTCTAGATCTAGGAGGGGTTCCTCCCTCTTTTCCTCCTCGCGGATCGCCTTAAGTTTTTCGACCAGCTCCGAGGTCTCCATCTTGGTGAAGATGGGTTCAAGGTCAGTCCTTACCCTCTGTCCCTCCTTGAAGAGGGTCTCTATGTCTCTCCAGCCGATTCCCCTCGTGTCTGTCCCTAGACATTTTAGGATTCGAGAGGCAGACTTGGGGATGAAGGGCATGAGCATGATCCCGATGGCTTTGAGGGCGAATGCTACCACATAGAGCGTGTTTCCGGCGGCGTCTCTATCAACCTCAACCTTCTTCCAGGGCTCCTCAATGTTGAGCAGGGAGTTACACTCGCGCACTAGGTCCATGACGCCCACCAAGGCCCTCTGAAAGCGGTGGTTAGACATCTGCTCCCCAACGGCGTCCCTGGTTTTCCCGATCCCGTTTAGGAGGGAAACCTCGGACCTCGAGAGATCCTTGGGCTTCGGTATAACGCCGTCGAAATGTCTATTGATCAGATTTAACACTCGGAGGACGAGGTTCCCCAACTGGTTGTTCAACTCCTCGTTGACGGACTTTTCTAGGTGAGACCAAGAGAAACTCGTGTCCTTAACCTCAGGCCGGATGAGGGTGAGGGCGAAACGCCAATAATCCGAGGGTAAAAGCTTTAGGGCCTCGTCAAGCCAGATGCCTACACCCATGCTCTTGGAGAACTTTCGACCCTCAAACGTTAGAAACTCAGTGGCACCAACGTGGAACCTCAGGCTGTAGGGGTCGTGGGTGGCCATCAACAGACTCGGGAGGATGACGGTGTGGAAGGGGATGTTATCCTTACCTATGAAGAATGCGACGTTGGTTTTCCCGTCGAACCACCAGCTCCGCCAATCATCTTCACCCATCTTCTTGGTGAAATACTCAACCACGGCCGTGACATAACCCAACACGGCCTCAAGCCATACATAGATGGTTTTCTCGCCGGCACCCGGGAAGGGCGCAGGAATCCCCCACTTGTTGCTTCTCGTGACGGATCTCGGCTTTAGTCCCTGATCGATCATCTCTAAGCTAAAACTCTTCGCGTTCTCCGACAGGGTCTTCGATTGTTCGATGAACTTCTTAAGCCTCTCAGAGAACCTGGGGAGGTCGAAGTACCAATGTGTGGTTTCCCTCTTCGTCGGGGTGTTTCCACACACAGAGCACTTGGGGTCGACGAGCTGTGTGGGGTCCAAAAGGGTCCCACAGTTTTCACATTGATCCCCCCTCGCCATCTCATATCCGCAGTGGGGGCAGGTTCCATTCACGAAACGGTCGGGTAGGAAGATTTTGTCGTGGCTGCAGTAGAGTTGATCCTCGGACCTCGCGAATATATAGTCGTTTTCATAGATCTTCCCGAAGAGGTTCCTGACGAAGTCCATGTGTATGGGGTTGTGGGTCCTGGTGTAGTTGTCCGTGGATATGTCAAACTCCTTCAAAATCTCGACTATCTCACCGTGGACCTTGTCCGTCAACTCCTTGGGCGTGATGCCCCGCTTTATCGCCTCAACCTCAATGGGTGTTCCATGCTCATCGGACCCGGTGACGAAGAGCACATCCTCACCCCTCAATCGGAGATATCGAGCGAAGACGTCGGCTGAGAGGAGGGAGCCGACGAAGTTGCCGAGATGTGGCACCCCCGAGCTGTAGGGCCACGCGCTTGTCACGATCCACTTCGCCAAGGTTTTCCACGCCTACACCGATACGTTTGAATTTTTCGAAGCCCTTCGACGCGTCTCCACACGCTTCTAATAGGGTAGGTTCGTGTTCAGATATATGTGTTTGGAGGTGTGCCCCCGGGGTCTATCTCCGACAGAAGGGTCTGATGACGTATCTGAGTTACACCCACTTTTAACTAGAAAGGCAGCTAAACGTAACACATGCAAACCTACGCGTGTTTTATTAATCCCTATCCCCAACCAGCTCCCTGAGTCTCCCAACGGCTTTATCAACCCTCTCTCTGCACTCTTCCAGCGTTCTACCCTCTGCTCTCACCCTCACTTTGAGCGTCACTTCGGCTCCATAGACGCTGGGCATAGACTTCAACTGGACGCCCGGAATCTCTCCCTGTACTTGCGCTAGGATGGGCGCCAGCTTAGACTCATCACCTATCTCCACCGAGACGTCTACGTCGTGAACCTGGGTTCTCCTACCCCATTTATCCATTATGAGGTCTGGCACGTGCTCCTCGAAGACGCCCTTCATCTCCGATGGCACCCCCGGGAGCGCTATAACCAACGCCCCTTTCACCGTCATCTTGATGCCCGGCGCCACCCCCACGGGGTTGGGCAGGGGGTCGGCCCCCTCGGGCAACGTCGCCATCTTCAACCTCGGGGATGTGAGTTTGGCGGTCTTCACGAAGCCCTTACTCGCGAGGTCCTCGTATTTCCTCTTCACCATCTCAAAGGCCTCCCTGTTTAACACGAGTTTCTTATGCGTCGCCATAGCCAGGGCCTCGAAGGTTAGGTCGTCCCCAGTGGGACCCAGCCCCCCCGTGGTGAATATCAGGTTTGAACCCCGGTTCAAGGCGTTTGAGAAGGCGTTGACGATCTCATCCCTATCGTCCCCCACGATGGTTATCCGCCTCACCGATATCCCCATCTCTCTTAAACGCCTCGCTATCCAATTGGAGTTGGTGTCCAGCGTTTCCCCCATGAGGAGCTCGTTTCCGATCGCTATGATCTCGGCTTGAACCCTCATTTTCAAAGACCCCGCGGTCTTTCACGTACCCACCATTTTAAAAGGTGGATAGAACTTAAATCGATGAGCTTTTATTCTCCTCAACGATGAGATGAAACACATCGCTTTTTTAATGGATATCACATTGACTTTTAAATTACTAGGCGGAGACAAGCCAAAATCATCGTTAAAACACACGGATAGAGCCCATCCGTTTTGCAGATCCCTCGAAACAGGAAGGAGTATACGACGATTAGAAGCTATATCTTGTACGAGCAGACCTGTCTGAACTCTGCAATAGGTTCCCCAAGTACGTACTCCTGAATCTTTCGGAGCACTTTCCTACCCCTGTAAGTATAAGGAAACTCTCGAGGGTTCGAGAAGATTAGGGGTTTACCGCTCCTCGTTGCTATCTTGAAAAGCCGGAGGTCACGGGTCTGAATTTCCCTTATCTCTCTATGGGATATTTTTAGCTCGTAGCCGCCTCCATGAGGCAAAATGTTTGCGTTCCCAACGAAGTCTGAGATGCCCAGTTCCTCTACTCTTTCAGAAAACCCTAGGTAATGCAAAGCGTCGTGGGAAAGATTTTGTATACCCTTCATCAAATAAACGGGGACATCCCACCTTAATGCGAGGGGGAATAAGGGGGTTTTCCAAGTACACGTAGAACTATCCATCGAATCGTAAATTCCGAGCCGCATTTTATTGGTGGCGAACAAACCTTGATGAACCGGGTTGCATATAATCTCACAGTCTCCAAATATCTCGGTTAAAAGAAGCCTCTTCTTCTCCATGGAGAAAGCCTCAAGCCTCTTATACTGATCATAGTAGTTTGCCGCCGCCCTACCCTCTAGCACACAGCATCTTCCGAGGGACGTATCAAGCCAACAGTCTCCAAAGTCCTCGAAGAGATACAATCTCTCTTTTAGCTCCGAAGCAGATGTATGAATCAAGGCCGCGTAAGACCCAACGCTGAGTTCATCCAATTTAGATTTTTTAACGGTGAGAACCTCAATGAAGTGGTTGCTCTTGCCCAAATCCCATTTTATAGGAATATCACCAATATATAACTCCTTACCCTTGACCTCATGGATTCTCCTCAATAAATTATCATGGGATATAACTTCATCCCTCATTAGGGCGAGGATCATCCCACAGGCGTTGGGCCTAACCTCGGGGAAAATCATTTTCACCCGGGTATATTTTTCATTGGGCCACTGAATGAGGCATCCATACCCGAAGCCGCTCGACCACCTGTCGAAGTTTCTCGATATGGTTGCGTCTGGACCTAGGATACAAAAGGTCTCGGTGATGTCGATGCCCCTCTGCTGAAGCACAAATATGATTTTTGCCAATCCATACCTCATGTTGATGTGTGAAAGTATCGAGGCGGAATCGCCTAAACCAAGCGAAAAAATTCTTCTCTCAGCCTCCACGAGAAGTTTCTCTTCGACCGTGGACACGTTTAATATCCTCCAACTTACTTTATGAACGCATTTGAAAGCCTATTAAAGATATTTAAAGTTTTTCAATCATTAGATATGAGATGAACAGACGAGGGCTACCCGCCAGAGTCAACGATCTGCTGGTTACATACGACGAGTTCATAGACGAGCTGAAGGGGTCATCCGATTACGCGGTGGGGTTCTATCCATCTAAACCTAGGGACATACCTATAGTTAAGATTGGAGATTCTGAAGATTGCCTCATGATCGTCGCCAGGATTCATGGAGATGAGCCGACGGGCACAGAGGCTTGTAGGAGATTTATAAAAAGCGTCAAGGATCATGATTTTTCCTTTGTGATATTTCCAATCGTAAACACCTATGGATGCGAGTATAACGTGAGGGAGAACATCAACCATAACAACTTCTCGGAGAATCTATTAGATAGCGAGGATTACGAGGCGCTAGCCCTCAGGGACGCCGTTAAGAAATTCACGCCATCCCTCATACTGGATTTACACAACACAAATTTCCTCACCAAGCTTTCTAAAAGCCCAAAGGGATACATTAATCCCGCCAACGATGAGAGATCGATCGATACGGCCCTCTACATAAAGGACTATTTGGAAAGCCTTGGGCTCTCGGATTTAATCCGAGAGGATATGCTCCCCGAATACTTCCTCAAACCTTCGAGGTGTAAATACTATAGAAAGGTCACCGAGGGGGTATTCGTGGGGGATGAAAGATAGGAGTTTCAAGGGCTTCACCTCGAAACTCGGCATCCCCCACGTATGCGTAGAGTCCCCCGCCAAGACGAGGAGGTTCTTTTTCAGAGAGGAGGGGGATGTGGAGAGATACGTGAAGAACTTTGACAGGTATGTGGATTTTCATTATCTTAGCATATTTGGCTCGATTGAGTACCTTCAAGGAGGGAGAACATAGGGATGGACATCACGGACCTATCTATAGAGTTGTATGACGCATATCAAGACATGATAAATTCCGGGGTAGAGGACTATGAAGAAGAGGTTGTGAGGTTTGAAAAACTACTTGGGAGGGTCAGCGAGATCTTTGGCATTGAGCAGTTCAACCTAGCGAGATTTCGATACCACTATGATGAGCGCTTGATGGAAAATATATACGAAGAGATACTGGAGGAAAGCCCAGAGGTCGTTGAGGTAGGCTCCGACGGGGACCTCCCGGTCTTGATGAGCGTCGACATGATGGACTGTGGCGACAGCATAGCGATAATCGAGACGAATGGGTTTGCGTCTAGGGGCTTGAGCACCGGAGACATCGAGATGGTGGCGATTTCCCTGGAGAAGGTGTTTGAGAAGGGGGAGCGGTGTTTGCCGTAGGATATCCCCTAAGGGAGGGGAGGGCTGGGAAATCCGACGACCTGCTTTTCGAGAAAATCCTGTATTCCGGGGCTTTAGCGAAGAGGATGAGGGGGCGCGAAAGGAAGGTGAAGGTGGTTAAATACGATGGCGAAATAGGTGGGGATTACGATGTTTTGATGCTTCTATTGCCGAAGGGGGCTTCAGGTCAATTCGAGATTAGGGGCGACGGCGTTTACATCGGAGAGGTGAAGATAGACTTCGTCTCCGACAATTTGACGCGGATAAGGAATGATCTAGTTAACTATGCGGAGAGCATAAATTTCAACGGCATGATCTCAGACAGCAAGCACCTCACGTACAAAGCGGTAGATAACTACCTGAAATCTACAAGGAGGAAGAGCCCCGTTAAACCCCTCTATTCCCACAGGGTAAACGTCTCAGAGATCGGCGACGAAAAAATAAGGAAGGAGATCTCGGAGGCCGCAAGGGAGATCCTCGCGAGGGGTAGGAGGATCCTCGTCAAACCCGACAAGGGGTCGGGTGGCGGAGGCATCAGGATATGCGAGAGTGAGGCTGAATTACGAGAAAAGGTGGAGTATGCTGGGCTCTATGCCCCCGACGGCAACGTCTTGGTCATGGAATGCGCACCCATAGTTCCCGTGGATCTCGACGCCTCCGTCGTATATGGGGGAAGGTGGAGATCGGGGGACTTGCTCGAAAGGGTCATCAGGAAGACTCACAGGCACGCTCTGGAGGGGGAGATTCCCGAGACCTTCTTGAGGGGTAGGCATGCGGTAGACGTTCGAATCTATGTCGTTTGCGTGAGGGGTAGAGAAGTCGCGGAGAAATATCGCTTGGAAGGGGTGGATGAAGACAAGTTCTACCTCGCCCCGATGGCGGCGATATTCAGAATGGCGCCTGGGATCTGGGTTGATGACCCAAAGGTTTTGGCGAAAGACCCATCCATAGTAAAGTGCAACATCAGCCAGGAGGTGGGGGATAAGGGCGCTTGGGTAAAACACGGGGAGCTAAGGCTTTTCCTCCCGTCCGAAGAAACCCTGGCGGCTCTTGGCTATAGAGAGAGGTATAAGGGCTTCATGATAGCGTCATTCGACGCTGTGAAGGCAACGATACAATACCATGAAAAATTAGACGTCCAAAGTAGAGCTGGTAGCCCGGGCCGGATTCGAACCGGCGTCTGCGGCTAGCCCCTGAAAGATGAAACCAGCTTTCACCCAAAGGCCGCCACTCAAGGGGCATAACCCTTGCTTGGCCCCTACACTACCGGGCTGACACGATTTTTCCATATATTTTTAGTTGCATAGCTTTTAAAATTATAAAATTAAATGAGCATCTCGTCGAGGACACGGTCCATGAGTCGGTTCCCCGTCAAGCTAGGCCTCCAAGATATCCCGAGTCACGTTGAGGATGTCCCTCTCACCCTCGAGGAGGGATATGCCCGTCTGCCCACCCACGATCTCTATGAGGATGATCTTATCGGGTTTCTCGAGGTCAACCCTCGCTTTGACGTGTCGAGCCGCCTCCTCGATCACCTCTCTGCTACCGAGGCGGGCGCGCCTTTTCTCCACGGTCACCCTAAAAGTGTCTTCAGCCTTGATGCCGGCAGCGATCTCCCTACACGCCTCACCTATCTTGGCCAGATCGGTCTCGACGACCCTCTCTATGGGGATGATCCTCCTCAGGACGTTGAACTCCCAAGGATCCTCTAATAGCAGGCTTCTAAGCCTATCGATGGCCTCCCTGGGCTCGAGCCCGGTGGAACCTATTATCAAACCCTTAACCCCGCTCTCCCAAGCCTCGCCCTCGGCGTTCCCCACGAGCGAGAGGAGCCTCTTCAATTCAAAGACGGCCTCAAACTCCACGTCCCTGCCACAGGTCGCCAAAAGGTTGAACCGCCGCAAGGCCTCAACATCCTCCCTATTCGGCCTCAATCCAGGGTTGAAAGGACCTCCCCGGCTCTCAGGGCCCCCTCCCTTAAGACCACCGGCTTTTCCTTGGTCAAATCGATCACCGTGGAGGGCGTCCCCAGCGTAGCTCCACCGTCCAGATAAAGGTCTATGGATTCCCCCAGCTGGCTATAGGCGTCAAGAACCACCTTGGGGTGGGAACCACCGCTGAGATTCGCGCTCGTCCCCACCAAAAACCCGCCGCATGCCTCGATTAGCTCCAAGGTGTCCTCCCTGCCAGGAACCCTGACGGCCATAGACCCACCGCCAAGGGCGCAGGGTATCTTCAATTTGGTTGGTAGGACGATGGTGAGTTTTCCGGGCCAAAACTTATCCGCCAGCCTCGAACCCTTGTCTCCGAGCATACAGATCTCTCCTAACCTTTCTTTGCTTGAGGTCAGGATGGGCAGCGGTTTATCCCCTCTCCCCTTAACTTCAAAGACTCTTTTCACCGCTTCCTCGTCGAAGGGGTTGCATCCTAGGCCGTAGACGGTGTCGGTGGGGTAGACGATGGTCCCGCCCCCGAGCACGATTTCGGACGCCTTCCTCATGTTTTCTCCGGTGAATCGTACGATTTTTTTCCTCAACGCGACCCCTTCACGGTGAATAGACAGCTTCCACTCATTCTGAAGATCTCATAAATTTAATATCCATCATCGACGTCTTAAGTGTGGTGTAGATTTTGAAGACCACGGTTAGCGTGATAAAGGCGGACATTGGCAGCGTGGCTGGACATGTAACCCCTCATCCAAGACAACTTGAGGTCGCGAAAGAAAGCCTGAGGAAGGCTAAGGAAGAGGAAACCATCAAGAGCTACTATGTGACCCACTGCGGCGACGACGTACAACTAATCATGAGCCACCACAAGGGCACAGACAGCCCCGAGATACACGGCTTGGCCTGGGAAACCTTCAAGGAGATCACGGAGAAAGTCTCGAAGCCCCTCAAGCTATACGCCTCGGGCCAAGACCTACTGAAGGAGGCCTTCTCTGGGAACATCAGGGGTATGGGTCCAGGCGTCGCTGAGATGGAGTTCACCGAGAGGAAGTCAGACCCTCTTGCGGTTTTCATGGCCGATAAAACGGAGCCAGGCGCGTGGAACATACCCCTCTACAACATCTTCGCAAACCCCTTCAACACCGCGGGTCTGGTCATAGATCCGAGGCTTCACGATGGATTCAAGTTCACGGTGCTAGACGTTCAGGAGAACAGGCAGGTAACCCTTGAATGTCCTGCCGAGATTTACTCCCTCCTGGCCCTGATAGGAACACCTAGCCGCTTCGTCATCAAGGAGGTGAGGAGGAACGCAGACGGCGAAATAGCGGCCTCAGCCTCCACGACTCGGCTGTCCCTCATAGCGGGACGCTACGTCGGAAAGGACGACCCCGTCCTCATCGTCCGAGCCCAATCAGGTTTTCCAGCCATGGGAGAAATCTTGGAGGCCTTCTCCTTCCCCTACATGGTCGCGGGGTGGATGCGAGGCTCCCACCACGGCCCCCTCATACCCGTGAGCGAGAAAAACGCTCGGGTGACGCGCTTCGACGGGCCACCACGAGTCATCGCCCTAGGGTTTCAGGTGACCGATGGAGAGTTGATCGGCCCTGTGGACCTCTTCGACGATCTAGCCTTCGATTACACGAGGATGAAGGCCATGGAGATCGCCGACTACATTCGGAGACACGGACCCTTCATGCCCCATCGCCTCGGACCGGAGGAGATGGAGTATACAACTCTTCCACAGATTCGGGAGAAGCTCAAGGCCAGGTTTGAGTCCGCCTAACCCCCCTTTTTTACGTTGTCGATAACAACAGACAGTAGAAGAGTAATTATTCTTCGCCATTTTAACTCAGTTTTTCCTCCCCCTTGAAGAGTATGCGCGTGATGACCGCGATGAAGGTGGAGAAATTGTTGAGTGTCCTCGCTGAGACGGGGATGAACCAAGTTTTTCCGAGGTAGGTGTGGAGCAAGCGTGTTAGCTTGGTTAGATACAGGATTTCCTCTCCCTTGATGTGCTCCTCCAAACTCTTGATCAGGCTTTGAGGCCTCGAAGACCATCTGATCTCCTTTTTTAGAACATCCTCGCTGAGGAGGTCGGTTTTATTGAGGATGTTTATCACGGGGAGCATGAACCTGTAGTGAATCGATGATGAGAGGAGCACGCTGGAGAGAAAGTTCCTCGGGTCGCTGCAAAACATCCCATCGAAGAGGAAGACGATGGCCTTGGTCTCCCCGTGTAGGGCGTTAGTGAAGAAGGTGCCGCTCGCCCGGTAGGCGAACAGCTCCATCTGCCCCGATGTATCAACGATCAGGTGGTCCGGATTCATCTCCGCTATCTCCTTATTTACGCTCTCTATGTAGTCGGCCGCGAGGTCCATGGCCAAAACGAGGCCACCGTTGGGCCCCAGCCCATACTCGCTCATTAAATCCTGAACGTTGACATACTCCCTAATGTCAATGTCGGGGACGTAGGGCGTTTTTAGCACACCCGGATCTAGGTTAAATATGGCTACGTCCTGATCCTCCCGCCTCAGCCACTCTGAGAGCGAAGCGGTCAGCTCACTCTTACCCGAGCCCGCTGAGCCGATGATGAAAGATACCCCGGTCATTTCCCAATGTTAAGTCTACGGCTTTAGGCAATAAACTTAGAGTTTAATACTACTTGAGGGATGGGTCGACTGACGCCCGATGGTATAGTGACGGCGGTTAAACTAGCTGATTGGCTGAAACCGCTGTGGTTGAGTCAGACCTCTACTTCTTTTTTGAGAGCCACCAGTCTAGGTATTCATCCTTTAAGTCTTGATCCGATCTGCGCCTCTTCTCACGTATGTCCCAAATCTCATCCATCGTCAAAGCTACGCCGCAGGATCTGCAAACATATTTTCTTTCACCGGTGTTGTACTTCATGAGTCCTGCGCACTCGGGGCACCGTGGCATCGTCGATCCACATCTAACGATTAAATACCAGATCATATTTAAACCCTAGCCCCGTGGAGGGCAAATGATGTTTAAGGTCTTTTAGACTCTCCAACTACACCAAGAACATTTGATGGCAGCGGTGTTTTAGACCGTAGGTAAAAACCTTTTTAACCTTTAAGATTGAAAATTGGGAAAATATCGCCATCTGAAAACTCCATACATTAATAAAGGTGTGGATGAGGAGAAAAAGAGTCGAGAAAAGGCGGCTTAACCCGTTACTATTTAATCCGGCCCCTTCTCTTAGTAAACCTTAAAAGGGACAAGGATCAAAAGATGTTTAAGTTGTGTTTGGAGGAGCGCCCATGAGTAGAGATAAAGCCCTCGGCCTGGTTGTCATCGTCATTTGCATAGTGGTTTTCGTGTTCTACACTTACTACGCCCTCGTGGCACCCGCGATCGGCAACGTCCTAGCCTTGCCTCTCATACCCCATATTTGGGTCTTGGCCATACCCATCTGGCTCGCGATCACAATAATACTGTTAATCGGGGCGTGGATAGGATGGACCCTACTAACCACTCCAGCACCAGAACCGATCGAGGCCTTAGAGGAGACAGAAGCCTCAGCAGAAGAAGAGACCGGTGAGGAGAAGACTGAGGGAGAGTAGCGTCCACACCGCAGTGGGTCGATAAGCAGTCTTCGATTGATCCAACAAAACACCCATTTTTTTAAGGCTATATGGGATAAGGTGAAGTTCCTCTAGGCTCTCCCTTTTTTCAGCCTCCTGAATTTCTCGGCTATCCTCTCATATTCCCTTACATCTGCTGAGGTTATGCTGGGCGGCACGATTTTCAGGGCCTCCTCGAAGTGTTTGGCTTTAACCTGCTTGGCGGAGGGGTCTTCCCTGGCGGCGCACATGGCGGCCTCGAGGCATATGGCCTCTATATCCGCCCCGGTGTATCCCTCCGTCAAGTCGGCCAACCTATTGAGGTTTACGTCCTTTGTCAAAGGCATCTTCCTCGTGTGGATCTTGAAGATCTCCAGCCTCGCCTTTTGGTCCGGTGGGGGCACGTAGATCACTCTATCAAACCTCCCTGGTCTAAGTAGTGCGGGGTCCAAGATGTCGGGCCTGTTGGTGGCTCCGACGATGACGACATCCTTCTGCGTCTGAACCCCATCCATCTCAGAGAGCAGCTGGTTCACCATCCTATCCGTGACGCCGGAGGTTGAGGCCCCCATCCCCCTCCTAGGCGCGATGGCGTCGAGCTCATCGTAGAGCACTATGCAGGGGGCCGACTGCCTCGCCTTTTGAAATATCTTCCTGACGGCCTTCTCACTCTCCCCAACCCACTTCGAAAGAACCTCGGGCCCCCTGACGGCTATGAAGTTAGCCTCACTCTCGGTGGCCACGGCCTTGGCGAGGAGCGTCTTCCCCGTGCCCGGGGGGCCGAAGAGGAGTATGCCCTTCGACGGCCTAACCCCGAGTCTCTCGAACAATTCTGGGTTCTTCATGGGCCACTCGACGGCCTCCTTCAGCTGCTGTTTGACATTCTCTAGGCCGCCTATGTCGTCCCACCTCACCTCTGCGACCTCTAGGTAGACCTCCCTCAGAGCCGAGGGTTGGATCCCCTTGAGGGCCTCGTGGAAGTCTTCTAGGTTAACCCTTATCTTCTCAAGGATCTCCGACGGTATGGTGTCCTTCTCCAGATCAATCTGCGGGAGGTATCGCCTCAGCGCGCTCATGGCGGATTCCTTTGCGAGGGCTGCGATGTCGGCTCCCACGAACCCATGCGTGATTTTGGATAGATACTCTAGGTCCACATCCTCCGCTAGGGGCATGTTCCGCGTGTGTATTTGTAGGATCTCCTTTCTCCCGTTCTTGTCGGGTACGCCTATGACTATCTCCCTGTCGAGTCTCCCAGGCCTCCTCAGCGCTGGATCTAGGGCCTCTGCCCTGTTGGTCGCCCCTATCACCACGACGTCTCCCATGGCCTCCATGCCGTCCATGAGGCTGAGGAGTTGAGCCACCACCCTCTTTTCAACTTCACCCGTCACCTCCTCCCTCTTCGGCGCCACAGCGTCTATCTCGTCTATGAATATGATGCTGGGAGCGTTTTCCTTCGCGTCCTTAAAGACCTCCCTCAGCCGCTTCTCCGATTCACCGTACCACTTGCTCATTATCTCCGGGCCGTTGATGGTGATGAAGTGGGCGCCCGATTCGTTGGCCACAGCCTTGGCCAGTAGGGTTTTACCCGTGCCTGGGGGGCCGTAGAGTAGAACGCCCTTGGGAGGCTCGATGCCCAAGTGTCTGAAAAGCTCGGGGTGTTTGAGGGGTAGCTCGATCATCTCTCTGACCTTCTGAATCTCCTTGTGGAGGCCCCCGATGTCCTCATAGGTGACCCTCGGCCGGTAAACCTCCTCCTCCTTAACGGGTGTCTCTTTTACCGTCACGTTTGTGGTCTGGTCGACTATCCCATAGGGGCCTGGGCTGACGGACATGATCACCATCTGGAGGGCCTCCCCCAAGACCGGGACGCTCACCACGTCTCCCCTCGCCATGGGTCTTCCTACAAGTCGTTCCTTCACGTAGTGGACGAAGTCTCGGCCGAACCTCAGCGGTTGGAAGGGAGCTAGGCTCACCTGTCTGGCGTTTTTGATGTCCGCCTTCCTCACGGTGACGGTTTCTCCTATGGAGACGCCCGCGTTGCGTCGGATGTATCCATCGATCTGGAGGATGTCCCCCTGTCCGCCTGCGGGGTGTAGTGGCCACACGATGGCGACGGTGGAGCGCTTACCGCTGATCTCCACGACGTCGCCCGGTGAGAGGTTCAGCCTTTCTCTGGCTTCGCTCCCTATCCTCGCTATCCCCCTGCCCACGTCTCTTCGACTGGCTTCGCTCACCCTCAGATGGATCTCCTTTACCTCGCCGCTCATTCCGTGGTTCCTCTCTTCAATAATCTACCCGCGTTTTAAGGGCCTAAAAATAATGTGGGGTTGAAGACTTTAAAATATATTGAGATGATGAAAGTTTTAATCGGTGAAGCTGGCATGAATTTCTTCAGTTTTTCTTAACTGTTCGCTCAGGAATCTGAGGGTTTCACCCATGCTTGGGGGTTCACCTCGGGGATTGGAGACGAATAGGGCGGCGCACGCGTTGGCGAGGGTCAAGCGTTGATCAGCCTCGAACCCGCGCAGGTAGCCAACTATGTTGGCCGCGTTCCAGACGTCTCCGGCCCCCGTGGCTATGTGTTGCTCCACTTTGAATGCTGGACAGTGGTAAGCCTCAGCCCCATGGACGGTACAAGAGGTTGATGGCGTGTGGAGGTCAATTCTCGTTGAGAGTTCCCGCGAAAGGAGTTTGGCCGTCTGGATGACGTCGGATTCGCTGTAACTTTTGGGCATCGGCTTAAACCCTAGGAGCTTGGCTGTGAAACGGGCTTCGTTTTCGTTTAGGCTCAGCACGTCCACCAATCCCTCCCTTAAGATGTGTGTCATGAATTCCGTGAATTCCTCGCCTCTCAACGTTATGTCCGAGGGATCGCAATACGTCATGCGGCCCTTCCTCTTGGCCAAGGTGAAGGTCTTGGCAGAGAGTTGGGTTCCCTTGGCGTTGGCGGCCCAGTTGAAGATCGAGGTGATGTCAGCCTCGGAGATGGCTCTCAGCTCTTCTCTTCCGAGTCTTTCAAAGCCGAAGTCAGACATGTCTCCGGGGTCCCCTAGCATGATGTTGACCCTCCTACCCCTCCGGTCGAGTTCCAGAGCCACCGTGTAGCCGGGCCTACCCTCCCTTATCCTCAGGGTCACCTCTGGGAGGTCGCTGAAGACTTGTCTCAAGAAACCCGAGGTGTTTTCATCAGCCAGGGTGATCAGGGTGGTTTTTACGCCAAGCCTCCCGAGGGCAAAGGCCGTGTTCACGGCGTTCCCACCCTTCACCTCCATCTGCCCGATGCGGTGGATGACACCTCCACCGCTGGCGGCCTTCTCCCTCAGGAGGGAGAGACTCTTTGTGAGAGAACCCAACTTCACGATCCTATCGAGGAAGAAGTCTGGCAGGACGACGACTTTCCCAAGGGCTTTTCCCTTCATCGCCTCCTTGAGGGTTGCCCGTTTTGGGTGAACCACTTAAAAGACACCACCAACCCCAATCAATAACGAAAGCCCGATGTTTATTAAGAGGCGTCATTTCGGAGGAAATTATGGGGGGCCGATCGACACAGATATAATAAAGGGTATTTTGCGTAAATTTTGGTAGGAGTCCACGATTCGATGAAACCGTGGGCGGGGGTACCCGAGTCTGGTCTAAGGGGCAGGGCTTAGAAAGGCACATCACCCTACAACCCTGTGGCGTAGGCCTTCGTGGGTTCAAATCCCACCCCCCGCACCATCCAACTTCTCTACTCCACCTTCCGAGTCAACTCGTTCTCTGCCCTCACAGGCTTGATATACACTTTGAAAGTAGCTGGAATCAAATTCCAGGTTCAGATGATAGAAGAGAAGTAAGGCTTGGCATCGGAAGAACTTAAAGCTTAGGAATCAAAATCAGTCTCTTATAAATAAGAATAGTAGAATATAACTATTTATAGTATCAAAAATAATATTATAGTATCGTGTAGGTGGATTATATGGCTTACGAGGTTAAGGTGACGAGGCAGGGTCAGACCACCATACCCAAGCCTCTAAGGGAAAAGTACCTCATAGATGAGGGTGACAAGGTCATCTACATCGATGTGGGTGACCACATGGCCGTCTTGCCGGTGCCGAAGCACCCCTTGAAGGCTCTGGAGGGGTTGAGGTTGGAGGCTGAGGGATCGGTCTATGAGATGAGGAAGAAAGCCCTGGAGACGGCTCAGAGGCTCGTGGACGAGAAGTTTGAAGGGTGATCCCGATCCTAATCGAGTCAGACCTACTGCTAGCATATATTAGGAGAGAGGACAGGCTCAAACCGGTAGCTAAGAGAATACTTGAGCAAGTAGATTCTGGAGCGCTCAGAGGCGTCTACGCCTCCACAGCCGCCATACAAGAGATCGTCTTCTGGTTCTATAACAGGCAGATGTTTGAGGAACTGGTTGAGGCCGTCAACGCCCTAGTCCACATAAGAAATCTGGAGTGGGTCGATGTGACGCCGTACATATGCCTGACCGCCTCGATATTGATGAGCGAGTATGGGGTCAGCCCCTTCGACGCGTATCACGTAGCTACGGCTATAGCGAAGGACAAGACCATAATCAGCACCGAACACGTCTACGACAGTGTTAGAGGAGTAAAGAGAATAGACCCAAGGGAAATGGAATAATCCTGAATAAGTCTGGGAGCATTGATAAGAAGATTACCCGAAACATAGATGATAGGCCTAAAAAATCCTCTCCAAGGATCTCTATTATGTCAACATATTCTAACAAAAGCTTTAGGCTTTTTTGGTGAAGAACCTATAGAGGTTGGGAACATCCGCTTACCGCCACGAAAAGTCACCGTTAAACTTTTAGAGGCGAAACTACGAAGACCCGAAATTAAGGACATAACACTAATGAAAGTAGAGGTAAGCGGGACAAAGGAAAAATCAAAAACTCGTTACGTCTATCACCTCTTAGACCGTTACGACGAAAAACGTGGGGTAACGTCTATGGCAAGAACCACCGCATACACCGCCTCAGTTATAACCCAGTTAATAGCCCGAAAAGTCGTAAGGGAAAGGGGCGTCATTCCCCCGGAAAAGCTGGCCATGGAAGAGGAAACCTTCAACAAAATCATAACTGAACTAGAGAAACGTAAAATAAAAGTAATGGAAAGTAAAGGAGTCACACGCTAGATGTCTTCTTCTTAGATTCAGGTGATCAACTTTAATCCGGACCCCCGGGGATTCTTTTTCATCAACTCTTCTATGGAGATCGCTTGGCCCCCCGAATTGAGGATCTTCTCCAAGGCTTTCGAGGAAAAATCATAGGCCGCCACAACCACTCTGTGGTTTAGGGTGCCCGCTGAGAGCACCTTCCCCGGGACGACCACGGTGTCTCCCTCCTCAGTATATCGATCGATCCTCGAGATGTTGACGGCGATCCTCCTACGCTTGGGGGTCATCAGCCTTTCCCTTACCTCATCCCAAATGGGGGACGCATTTGCTTTGGCGACCCTTCTTAGGGTTTTGTTGAGATGGAGTAGCTTCACGTTTTTGGATTTCATCCTATCCTTCCTCAATCATCGACCCTCCTTCCTCTAAGAGTCCTCTAAGCTCCCCTAGCTTCTCGGTGAGGATGGATAGCGCCGCCTCCAATGTCTTCTCGGGGGGCATTTGACCATTAGACTCCAAGGCCAAGATCGAGGAGGATTCGTCTATACCGATCGTTATAGCCTCTAGTGGGCAGGCTCTTTCACACTGCCTACACGTGGTGCACGCATAGAGGTTCGATAGAGAGGGCTTAGGATCCAGAGCTATTATGCTCACGGGGCATTCCTCAACGCACTTCGAGCATTCGTCGCATTTAGCCTCATCTACACGGAAGACTGGTACACCCCTCACAACGGCTTGTGAGACGGGTTGCCATTTCGCGTGCTCACCGCCGCGGCCGAGGAGAGCCCTCATCTCCAAGACGATTTTCTGACCTGGGGCTAGCTTCACTAGGGGGATGTCGGGGCTTACAGGGACGACCGATTCATCTTCTGAGTTTATCTCCCCCGAGTAAACAACCCTTGGGGCGTCCTCGGCCTCGGCCTCCATGTGAAGGGTCACTGAGCACTTTGGGCAACCATAGTCCGTGGCGCAGTCGCAGTCTTCGTGGAGGACGTAGTCTTCGAGGCTGGTGGTCAAAGGGATTAAACCTAGACGGTGTGCAAGAACTTGGTCGTTCATGACCGAGTTATTTTCGTACACGAAGACGTATTCAATGGCCATTGTGGGGACTTCTGAGATAATCGTCCTTCGAATGGAGTTGGCGATTATAACGGGGATCCCGTCTAGGAGGAGGGAGAGGGCGTTACCCTCCCTCTTGATCACCTCAACCTTCATTAGAGTCTCCTACCCCTCCTACCGCCCGGCTTCCTCGTCCTATCGTGGGGGATGGGTGTGGAGTCTTCGACCCTACCGATCTTCAAACCCGATCTAGCAATGGCCCTGATCGCTGCTTGAGCACCCGGGCCCGGAGTCGGGGAAAAATGCCCCCCAACCCCTCGAACTCTCAGATGTACGCCTACGATCCCACGGGATAGAGCGATTTGTGCCGAGTGGCGCGCCGCCATCATGGCTGCATAGGGTGATCCCTCATATCTATCGGCCTTTACGAACATGCCCCCTGAGGCCATGGCGATGGTCTCGGCGCCGGATAGGTCTGTAATGTGGACTATCGTGTTGTTTAGAGAACTGTAGATGTGGGTTATACCCCACATCTCCTTCTTCTCCCCCAACGTCTTTGACATCGTTTTTCACCCTCAAGACTAAAGGAGATGTTTCTGATTGACCATGGGGCTGTTGGGGTTGACCCTAACTAGATCCTCCTCACCGGCCCTCAGGAGCTTACCCGGCTTCTTGATCACCTTGTCATCCACCAATATGTGGCCGTGGGTTATCATCTGCCTCGCCTGATAGATGGTTTTGGCAAGACCCTTCCTATAGACAACGGTCTGAAGCCGCCTCTCGAGTAGATCTTCAAGGGAAACCCTTAGGGCTTCATCTATGGTGGCGCCCTCTCCTATGAGCCCCATTCTTTTAAGCTTAGAAATGAGTTCAGAGGTTTTCTTAACCCTCTCTTTTTCTGGTAGGGCAAAGATCGATCGGGCCACATTCCGAATCCCCCTCAGCGTGGATTCGAGGGTTCGGAGTTCCCTCTTGTTTTTCAACCCATATTCGCCCACGGACTTCAGCTCAAACTCTAAGAGGACTCGATCCCAAGGCTTCTTCGGCGACCTATACTTTTTTCTCATCTTCTTGGGATCTCCCATGAGTGCCTCACGCCTTCTTCTTGCTTATACCGATGGTTCTACCCTTCCTACCCGTCGTTTTCGTCCTCTGACCTCTCACTTTCAGTCCGAGTCTGTGCCTTATCCCCCTCCAGCTCTTTATCTTCTTCTCAAAGTCGATGTCTTTCATGACCTGAAACTCTAGGTCTGAGCCTATGAGGTGTAGGTCTAACCCACTCTCCCGGTCATTAGGTCGGTTAGTCAGATAGTTTGGGACTTTTTCACTCAAATTCCTGATGACACCCTCGAGCCTCTCCACCTGCGCATCCGTGAGCATCCCGACCCTCAGCCTATCGGGGATGTTGACCAGCTTAGGGATGATCTTGGCCAAGCTGGGTCCCACGCCCTTTATCTTCATCAGCTCCTCGACAATCACATTTGACCCTTCTAAATCAACTCCCAATACCCTGACAATCTCCCTAAACTTGGCCTCAGACATCCTTTACCCGATCCATCCGTGTGTATTGAGTGGAAAAGACCCGAAATATAAATATTTCCTCAGGTCTCTCCCGATGAGACTATGTGATGCGCCGGGAGTGGGATTCGAACCCACGCGGGCCCGAAGACCCACAGGTTTTCTAGTCCATTCTCCAGACCTGCGCCTTAGTCCACTCGGCCATCCCGGCAAAAAGAATTCTAGAGGTTTGATATTTTTAAACTTAACCCGCCTTGTGAAAGAAGCACATCACATATTCTTTGAGGTAATTTTATAGGGTGAACCACCTTACAAGTCGGCGCCCCTGGGCGTTAAAGGTGGTAACAGCGGATTTGAATGCCAATAAATAAGGGGGAAATGACTTGAGAAGCAAAACATAGACCCTTTCACAACCCCGCTTGAGTATTCATTCCCTCCGCACCAGAGGCGAGAGAGGTTGAGACCACTCCAACGTGGGTCTTCACGTTGAATGGGCTATTCTCTTACCCGCAACCGTCTTCTCAACTATGAGTTTCCCCGTTTTAAAGCGGATTAATTTGAAAGGTTCAATTAGCTTAGGCGTTTTCCCCGTTATTATCGCATCGGCGATCAATTCACCGACTATCGGGGTCAGCATGAACCCGTGTCCGCTGAATCCGTTGGCTTGGATGAAGCCCTCCACCTCCTCCACTTCCCCCAAGATCGGTGATCCGTCAGGCGTCACATCGTAGTTTCCAGCCCACTGTCTCATGATTTTGATATATCTAAACTGTGGAAACACCGTTAAGGCGTCCCTCGCATATTTTTTGATAAATCTCAGGCTTGATTTGATGCTGAAAGACTCTGGCTCATCCTCCATTCTGGTACTGGATATTACCTCGCCTCTAAGGGTTTGTCGTGCAATGAAGCCCGATGACATGTGTATTACTAGGGGTTTTAAGAAGTGTCTAAGAGGCTCAGTCACCAGTATTTCTCTACGTATCACGCTTAAGGGGAGATGCACACCTACACTCCGAGCGATAACATGAGAGTAAGCACCAGCAGCGTTAACGATCACGCGGGCCATCGTCTCACCCCTCTCAGTGACTATGGAATGGGCCCTCCCCGACCTACTCGTTACACCCTTAACCTCCGTGTGCTCGAATATCTTGACGCCGTTCTTCTGAGCAGCTCTTGAGTAGGCCCATATAGCCGCGAAGGGGTGGGCACTGCCATCGTCTGGGTCATATGAACCACCTATGATTTTCTCCGTGTTTAGTTGGGGAACTATCTCCCTTATTCGATCAGGTCCAATGTATCGAGAATTTACCCCCAGTGAATTCTGCGTTTTCACGTTTTCCTTAAGGAATGCCTCCTCTTCCTCATTTGAAGCCAGAAACAGGTATCCTTGTCTTACGAATATTATGTTGAATCCCAGCTCTCTCGAGAGCCGGCTCCACATCTCTCTGCTATCCCTAGCTAACTCGATGTGGTCAGCTGAACTGAACTGGGCCCTAATCCCCCCTGCGTTTCTGCTTGAAGCACCGTACCCTACGCGTTCTCGTTCAAACACGGCCACATCATTCACGCCTCTCTTGGATAGATTATAGGCTATGGAGAGCCCCGTCAATCCCCCGCCTATGATGGCTACGTCTAACTCCTTCAACATAAAGATCTAACCATAACCAAGAATGCTAAAGATATTTATATGGTGAAGGGGGGCTCTTGATCAAGAGGGTTTAAGTTGAAGGTGGCTAAAGGCGGGCGGACGCATTATGGAGAGGCCATAGGAATCCTTATCTTGGACACCAAGTTTCCTAGAATTCCTGGAGACATCGGGAACGCCTCCACATTCGATTTTCCGGTGAGGCTAAGGGTTGTCAAAGGGGCTTCTGTGGATAGGGTGGTGAGGCAAGCGGACCCCGATCTGCTTAACCCGTTTATTCAGGCCGCACGTGAGCTTGAAAGCGAAGGCGTAAAAGCAATTACAACCAGTTGTGGCTTTCTTGTGTTGTTTCAGGATGAGCTTGCGAGGGCGGTTGGCATACCGTTATTTACTTCCAACTTGCTTGTTGTGCCATTGGTCTATGAATTGACTGGCAAGAGGGTTGGTATAATAACCGCGAGCTCTGAGTCGTTGACTGAGAGGCATCTAAGGGCCGCCCACATTGACCCATCGATCCCCATAGCTGTAGCTGGATTAGAGGGACAACCCGAATTCGGTAGAGCTATATTAGGTAATTCGGATTCCATGGACATCGATAAGGTTGAAGGAGAGGTGGTAGACGTAGCTATTACCCTGGCTAAAAATCATCGTGATTTAGGCTCATTTGTGTTGGAATGCCATAACCTTGCTCCATACTCAGCGGCCATTCAGGAGGCATTGGAACTACCCGTCTTCGACATCGTTACATTCACGAGATTCATATATGAAGCGGTGGTAAAGAGAAGGTTCACCGGGTTCATGTAATTAGAGCATAAGGTCCTCTGCGATGAAGCCCATCGTTAAGTTAGGTAAGGCGATTTCTATAACATTTGAGGGCAAGGCGCTCAGGGCTTATGAGGGGGAGACCATAGCCACGGCTCTCTATAGAAATGGCGTGAGGGTGTTCGGCAGGAGTTTCAAGTATAGGAGGCCTAGGGGGCCATTCTGTTTCTCTGGTAATTGTGCGAGGTGTCTTGTTCGCGTAGACGGCGTCTCCAACATCAGATCCTGTAGGACGCAGGTCAGAGAGGGGATGGCTATAGAGAGGCAGAGGGGTTGGCCGTCAGCCGATTTTGACGCACCCTCCTTCTTCCTTAACAGAGAGGTAGGGCCCGGATTTCAATATAAGCACGGGTTACGACTGTGGTCGGCTTATAAATGGATATATGAGAGGCTGGTAGGTATTGGTGAAGCCCTCGGCGAGTTAGAGGGACGGTTTAAGCATAAGTCGGTGGAAGTCGACCTATCGATCATCGGTGGAGGGGTGGCCGGGCTCGCAGCTATAAATGAAGCCCACAAGTGGGGAGTGGAGTCGTTACTCATAGAGGGGGCTCCATGGCTCGGCGGGAGAATCGCCCTGATACACTCACAGATAGCTGAATTATCAGAGTTCTTCCCTGAAAAAACGGGGTTTGAAATAGCCTCATCCTTGTCATCTGACGTGGACGTCGTGAAGAACACAACAGCCTTTGGTTTTTACGAGCCTAACACGATCGCAGCCTCTTCACCCGACACCTTCTACGAAGTCAAGGCGAAATCATGCATTATTGCTACGGGGGGATACGAGAGGAACATCGTGTTTGAAAACAACGATATGCCAGGGATAATATCGTCTGTAGGCGTGCTCAAATTGCTTAATGGCTACGGTGTGAAGCCTGGTGATAGCTGCGTATTAGTTGGCGGAGATAGGGATGTAGCGTATATCGCTAGGGAGCTACTCGATGCTGGAATAAACGTTACGATGATCGGAGACGCCCCAGTGGAGGGGATTCAGTCGATTGAAGGTAGGATAGTGGGTGCGAGCGGTCGGAACAGAGTTGACGAGTTGCTCTTAACGACCTGTGAAGGCCGTGTCAAGAAGAGGGTTGATTTCGTAGTGTTGGCTGGTGGGCTTATTCCCACCTATGAATTGCTTCATCAAGCCGGATGTAACTTAATATACGAGGGAAGATTCGGCGGATTTGTGGCTGAACACGACGGCAACATGAAGTGCCTAGGCGCTGATAATATATTTTTAGCTGGGGATGTGGCTGGTCAACGCGGCTTCAAAGACGCATACATAGATGGGAAAGTAGCCGCTCTCAGCGCTATACACAGTTTAACAGGAGCCCATGAGGCATTAGAGGATATGGAAACCTGGAAGGAGAGGAGAAGATGAAATTAGTTTGCCACTGTGAAGACGTCACGGAGGGGGAGGTGATCGAGGCCATTAGAGAAGGATACGTTGACATCGAGGCATTAAAGCGCTACACCGGTGTTGGAACGGGACCCTGCCAAGGGAAATATTGTATGATCCTCTTATTGGAGATTTTAGCGAGGGTGACGGGAAGGAGACCCGAGGAGATACATCTGCCCACGCCCAGACAACCTGTAGAACCTGTTTACATCGGGCTTATGGCTGTAGATGAGAAAGAAGATGATGGGGTATAGTTTGTAGTTCGGGTTTTGCCTTGGCGATCTTTCCCGAGACCCCAGCAAGGTAATTAATTGTAAACACACTTTTGTCATTGAGTAGACCGTAAAATGTGTAAAATATTTTTTCGAGGCACTCATCGGAGTCAACCCTCGTAAGGTTTGCGATGATTTGGGTTCCTTCGCATTTGTGGTAGGTGTTATCACTCTGAAGCAAGCCCGCGAAGAAATCTCATTTCGGATATAACTCTTCCGGATGCTCCTCGCTTACGAGCAATAATGCCTTGAAATTCTCATACCTTATTGCGTTCTTCTCAGATAGAATTTCTTCTAAAATTCAGAAAGCAATTGCTCGTCCTTAACCGCTTTTTTGCCGAGCTCTCGGTGCTTTTACTCATTTTTTTCAACCTATTTAGCTTTGCCTTCAAGTTCGAGTTAACAAAAATATTTTGGGTCAAAGAAATTGGATATATACATGAAACAACGTTCAGGTGCTAAGTGTCATTTCTTTTTTATGTTTGGGTATTTTTCTCTTATTTTGGCATCTGCTATTTTAGCAATCATAGCGTTGGAGATCAGAACATATTTGACTCCTTTGAGACTAGCCAAATCCGCCGGTTTCTGATCCTGAGTCACGAGTAACAAGTTGTTATTCATTGCAAATTCTATGATATCTCTGTCTTTAGCTCCTTGCAGTCCTACGTCTTGGACAGTCAGCACATCCCACCCAAGCGTTTCAAAATACTCCTTCAAGCCCGAGTACATCTCATCGAGTAGAAGCTTCAACAAGTTCACCTCACCACATTTTGATTTGAGCCATCCACCTATTTAGAGGCTTCTTCAAATCTTGTCGATCAAACAGAAGATCGGTGCTTTTCGACATCGGCACTTAATCCTCACATCCGATGTGAGGCTCTCAGAAGAATAAAACACAACGAGGAAATAAATACCCTGATTTTCTAACTTTGTATAGAAGATCATTAAACAATTATTCATTAGTATCCTGTTGTTTCATGTTTCCTAACCACTGAAGTTTTGACAGTCATTCTAATCCTTGTTAAAAATATTTATATAAAGCGCAATTAACATTCGATCGTGGGTGTAGAAAATGTCCGTCAGCAGAGACTTCTTTAATCTCGTCACCTACGGTCTATTCCAGGCATTGGCGCAACTGTATGGCAAGGAAGGATGGAAGGTTCCACCAGCATTTGGTGAAATCGCCTTCAAGGAGTTGAAGAAGCGTTTGAAGCTGGAGGGCCTTAAGCCAATCCAGGTTTTAAACACTCTAGCCAGATACTTTGAACAGGCTGGGTACATTGACAAAATTGAATTCAGAGAGGTGGGGGAGAACGAACTCATCTACAGCATGGAGGGCGTGTCCATAGACTGGGCGGTCTCTAAGCTCAAAGACGAGGGCGGGGTCTTACCCCATTACTCCACATATACCTGCGTGGCCGCCCTCAGAGAGCTGTTCGACATCGAGGCCGAAATGGTCGACCTAGCGTTTGGTACGAGACATGGAAAGTTCTATGCAGAAGAAAAGTGGACGTTGAAGAAAAGATGACTGAAGCGTATAATACATAAAGATATATTTTGATTCATGGAATATCTGACATAGACCTACATGGAGTCGACTCAGGGAGGAAAACGTTTATGAGTATATTAATACTCTCCGAGAAAGACGTGGAAGCATGCATTAGCATGCGCGAAGTTATTGAATTGGTTGAAGCGGGCATCAAGGCGCTAGGCGAGGGGAAGGCCATACAGCCTGGTAAGATATACATGGACATCCCGAAATACGATGGCTTCATAAAACCCATGACCGCCTACATCGAGACCATGGACGTAGCGGCCACGAAGATTTTCAGCCTGTATAAGGCTAATCCTCCGAGGTATAATCTTCCAAGCGTTTTTTCAATCATAGAGCTCCACAACCCCAAAACCGGTGTTCCAAAGGCTATCATGGCTGGTGGCTACATCACCGCGGTGAGAACCGCTGCGGCCTCGGCGGTAGCGGCAAAATACCTGGCAAAATCCGATTCGAAACGGGTGGGCATAATCGGCGCAGGCGTTCAAGGTCGAAGTCACCTCCTTGCCCTCAACGAATTGTTTGAGATCGAGGAGGTTAAAGTTTTTGACGTATCTGAGGCGGCGAGGAAAAAATACGTTGAGGAGATGAGTAAGCTAAGCGGAGCCAAAGTCACTCCGGTGGGGGGGCCACGAGAAGCCGTAGAGGAGACAGACGTCGCCGTGGTTGCCACGACGGCTAACGAGCCCCTGTTGATGAAGGGCTGGGTCAAGCCGGGTTGCCTCATTGCGAAGATCGGTTCATTCCAAGAATTGGACCCAGAGACTCTGTTGTCTGTTGACAAATTGGTAGTTGACTCGTGGGAGTACATAGCTATGCGGGTGCCAGAGGCCAAGATGCTAATAAAGGAGG
>JBHHXX010000023.1:0-27907 GCA_046757245.1 Candidatus Geothermarchaeales archaeon | reverse complement strand
GCATTCACCTCCCCGTCCCTTAGAGTGAGCACCAGGAGAAAGGTATAGAGGAGGACGAGGGAGGCGAAGAAGTGTTCGAACGAGAGGAGAATGGGGAGGGGCACAGCGATGGGGAGGGCGAAGATGATGATGGGGATCACTCCGATATAGTTTGCCGACGTCGCGTTTTCCCCGGCGATCTTGTAGGCGAGGGGGGCGGAAGCGTTCACACCGACGTAGAGAAGCAAGACATATATGGAGGCAGCTAGGAATGCGTATGAGAATGTCTTACGCAGGATCTTCTCCACATCCAAAATTCACACCAATCTCCGGTCTTCGCGCGGCGTGGAACCCTATTTTGCTCCATCCTTCCACTTCTGGTACTCCTCGAGGGTCATCTCGACGTAGACGGGTCCCCTATAGCCGCACGACCTACAGAGATAGACCTCGGGGGTGATCCACCCATCCATCCAAGAGGAAAGAGCTAGGGTTCTCTTATGGCACCTCGGGCAGAGCTTAACAGATGGGGTTGATCGCCTCTTCCTTAGGGATCTGAGTAGGTCGGCTAGCCCACCGAGGATGCCCACGCATTACACCTACGGTTTGCCTCTCCGACTAGAGGATCTCGATGTTTCGTCTTGGGAAGCCAAGTTTCTCGAGGAAGCCGGACATCCTCTCTCTATGGTCTCCTTGGAGAATTATTTGTCCGTTTTTCGCTGAGCCGCCACAGGCACACCAGGCCTTCAGCTTCTTCGCGATTTCGTTGAGGTTGTGGCTCTTGGGGTCGATGCCCTCTATGATGGTGGACTTCTTCCGGTATCTCCTAAGCTCTAGTCGAACCTTGATAAATTGCTGCTCCGCTGAGATTGTCCCGCAGACGCATAGCTCGTTGGGCAAACCGCAAACTGGACAGACAAGACCCATGTGTTGTCTAATTCACCACCTTTCCACATACTCTGCTGGGCTTATCTTTTTTAAGTTTTTCCTTCCCGCCCGATTTGGGGGTCAAAGGCTTTGCTTACCCACTTTCCATCGTCGCGGCGGGGTGACCATGATACTCGTCACTCTCTTAACCCTCATCCAGGGCGCTTCTCTGTCCAGATGACCAAACGCCCCTCTAGGTACTTATAAACATAGGGAATATGAATATCTAAAGGAGGCGTAGGTAATGAGCGCCTTAAAGGTAACTGTCGGAGACTTTATGAGGAGGGACATCATCACCATAGAAAAATCGGAATCGGTCGTTAAGGCTCTGGAGCTTATGGTTAAACACGATGTCGGAGCCGTGGTGGTGACGGAGGATCATAAACCCGTGGGAATCGTGACGGAGAGGGACTTCACTAAGAGGGTCTGCGTAGAGGGTGTATGTGACGTAAGCGTTAAGGTGGGTGACATCATGAGTAGCCCCCTCATCACCATAAAGCCGAATGCGAGCCTCTTCGAGGCGTCTTGGAAGATGATTGATAACAACGTTAGGCGTCTCTTAGTTGAGGAAGATGGTAAAATCGTGGGGATCTTTACTCAGAAAGACCTCTTAAACAAGATCATGGAAACCTTCCTGGCCCTAAGCACCATATAAAAGCAAAAGTTATTTAGAAATCCGAAATGTTTGTCTAGACCCACGTTTATATAATATAACAAAGGTGCTCTGCATGGACGTTTTCGAGGCAATCAGGGAGCGTAGGAGCATTAGGTCCTTTAAGCCAGACACCATCCCCGATGAGACGCTGAACAAAATTCTTGAGGCAGCCCAGTGGGCGCCCTCGGCCGGGAACTGCCAAGCAAGAGACTTCATCGTGGTTAAGGACCCCGAGGTGAAGAGGAGGCTCTGTAGAGCGGCCTTGGACCAATGGTTCATCGAGGAGGCCCCAGTGGACATCGTCGTCTGCGCCAACGAGGATAGGTCCGCCAGCAGATATGGGAATAGGGGTAGGAGACTCTACTGCCTCTTGGACGCGGCGGCGGCCGTTCAGAACCTCCTCCTCGCCGCGCACGCCCTTGGGCTTGGGGCGTGCTGGATCGGCGCCTACCACGACGAGATGGTTTCGGAGACGCTGAACCTGCCCGATTTCATGATACCCATAGCCATCATCCCCATAGGTTATCCAGCCGAGGAGCCATGGGCCCCCTCGAGGATATCCTTGGAGAGGCTGGTGCACAAGGATCGATACGAGGCGAAGAAATGGTATCGATTCATGACTTAGGCGGTCGGCTCTTTGAGGTCTTAAAAAGATGTCTTCTCTATCTTCATATCCACGCATACTTGGAGCACCCTCGTGCCCACCTCCCTAACCCTGCGGGGGGACGCTTTGAGGACTTTAACGCCTATAGACTCCAGCCTATCCTCCACGATCTCAACAGACCTCTCCAAGGCTTCACTCTCCCTCCTCCCATAGGGTGTGTGGAGGTAGACGTGGATCCAACCCAAATCTCTCAGGGCTCTGATGGCGGCTTCGAGGCTCTCAAGGGCGATCTCGGGTAGAGGCATCAGAACCCTGTCCGCTGTGCCCGCGAGTTTCTCCTCGATGATCTCCCGGGCATCCCCCTCGAGTACGACGACCCTCCCCACGACCTTGTTTAGCCTACAGTTCACCTTGTGCAGCCCCACGGCGTCTGGGTTTATGTCTATACTGTAAACCTTCGCGCCTGGACACGTCTTGGCGATCAATATGGAGTAGGGTCCGACCCCTGAGAACATGTTGACGACGATCTCCCCCTCCCCAACGAAACTGGCTATGCGCATCCTCTCGTGGGATAGACGCGGCGAGAAATATACTTTGGCGAGATCCACCCTATACAGGCATCCATACTCCCTGTGGGTCGTCACCGTCCTCCTCTCCCCGGCGAGCCACTCCAGCCTACGCAGCCTATACCTCCCCTCCACCGGAGATTCCTGATTCAAGACGACGCGGAGGCTCGGCATTTCACTCAGGAAGGCCTCGGCTATGGCGAAGCGCTTGTCTCCGAGGCGCTCGGGGATCTTGACTATGGCTATGTCGCCCACCACGTCGAAGCCCTTCACAACCTCTCTGGCTTCCCCTTCGGACACTACCCTCTGGACGGCTTCCAATAGCTTGCTTACCGGGGGCATCGATCCCACCGTGTGATCACTTAGTGTTCCTCACTTCCGTTAGGATATCAGCCTTAAAATGGTGTCTTCACTTGACCCCCCTTTTCTCCCTGAACTCCCTGAAGTACTCCTCTTCCTCCACGCCCCAAATCCTCTGGAAGTGTTCGTCCCCTTTGATGCCGGCTACGGTTTCGGCGAGGGCCTTCTTCCCCTCGATGTCCATGGTCCTCTCTATCATGATCTTGAGCGTTGCAGGTGAACCAGCGCCGTGTACGTACTCAGGCAGCCCCCCTCCTACGGCCATGTTCTCTATTAGCCTGAAGATGCGAATCCTATTCTCCGTAGGTATATCGGCTCTTCCCCTGTAGTATTTGTCTATGTACCTTCCGATTATTGGATGACCGTAATCCTTCTCGGAGGGCAGGGTGATTAACGCGCCCCCGGCTATGTCTTGGGCGAGGCGCGTCCACTGATGGGCGAGCCTCGACACGTTGAGCTTAACCACGTTCGCCAGCAGGTGGTTAACTGTGCAGGCCCCCGACCGAGTCTTCTGACCCTCGTGGGCACAGGCGAGGGAGCACGACCAGCAGGTCTCGGCTAGGTGTACCATTTCGGATATCTTATCTCTTACGTGGGGTGCCCGTTCAACCCCGTTAGCCTCGGCGATCAGCCTCGTCGCCCCGATGAGGACGTCTACGACCCCGACCTTACAACCACCATAGTTCGACCTGTGGTGGGAGGAGAATGTCTTGACCAAGGGACCCGTGAAGGCGTACTCACCGCACATAAACACCCTATCCCAAGGCACAAACACGTCGTCGAATATAATGAGACACTCTCCGCCCACAACTCCGTACTTGGCGTTTCCAGAGTCAATTTCGCCTTGGAGCCTCCTGGTGTCGTTGGTTTGCCTGCCAAAGACGAGGGTTATCCCCTCAGCGTCCACGGGTACGGCAAAAGAGACGGCGTAGTCTTCATCCCTCTCAGACATGGCTCTGGTGGGCATAGCCAATATTTCATGGGAGTTCACGGTCCCTGTTATGTGGTTCTTGGCACCCCTCACCACGATGCCGTCATCCCTCTTCTCCACCACGTGTAGGTAAAGGTCTGGGTCCTCCTGCTCATGGGGTCTCTTCCCCCTGTCCCCCTTGACGTCTGTCATGGCTCCGGCCACCATGAGGTCCTCCCTCTGGACCCTCGTTAAATACTCGATGAACCTCTGATGGTAGTCGGTCCCAAATTCATCGTCGATGTCATAGGTTATGGCGTATAGGGTGTTCAACCCGTCGAATCCCACACACCTCTGGAAGCAGCTTCCCGTCCTCTGCCCCAGAAGCCTCATCATCCTCACCTTCTCGATCAAGTCGTCGGTGCTCTGATGTATGTGGGTGAAGCGGTTGACCCTCTCCGCCGTGAGATGGGATGTGGCGGTCATGAGGTCCTCATGCTGGGGGTCTTGGGCGAGCTCGTAGGTCATGGCGGCTGAGGCCACGTGGGGTTTGAAGGCGGGGTGATCTACAACCTCCTCCACTTCCTCCCCGAGGAAATACACTCTTGGATGTACCCTTCTCAGACTTTCTACATACTCCCTTCCAGACATCATGTGTTCCAAGCACCACAAAACATGGCTATGTCGATATTTATAGGGTCTCTCGCCCCCATCATGGGGAGATGAAAAGGAGAAAACTATACCCCATTCACCAGCGGGGAGACGATAACACCCTCCCTGCTTGAGTCTCCCTTCCCCGGTATGGAGAAGGTCAACTGGTCGCTATGAGGGCGAGAATCCCCAGCCGATTTGGGTCTTGTAGGCCCTCAGCGTCTCTCCCACGGAACCCCTATGGCGGTGACCACCGCATTCTACACGTAGTCCAGTGCCATGGTGTTGTGCTTGTTCACCCTGTGGCCCAGTTGTCCGCTGAACATGGATATGAGCGGAGTGTAAACTATTAAGTTTGGTGAACATAGTTTATTGGGGTTATCTCTTGGAGAAGCGGATCTGGTTCCTCGACGTATCGGCGGAGAGGGTGGACGACGAGGAACAGATCTGGGTCTGGGGCCTAGACGAAGAGGGCAAACCATGTGTACTCATGAGTAAGGGGCAGGTTCATAGGTTTTACGTCGCCTTTGAGAGAGAGGCCGAGGCCCAGGAGGCGAGGGAGAAGTTTGAGGGAGTCGCCCAAGAATGCGGTAAGGATGTGAGCTTATCCTTAAGGGAGAAGAGGAGGTTTGGGAGACGCGTCCACGCCTTAGAGGTGACTTGCCCACCCTCAATCCTCCAAGACTTGGCGAGGAAGGCTGGGGGGATGTTTGGTAAGAGTAGGGTCTTTGAGGATGACATCAGGTTTACCCATCGCTTTCTCCTCGATCATGACGTCGCCCCCTCGAGCTGGTATCTAGCCTCGGCGGAGAAGGTTAGAGAGGAGGGGGGCCTCGATTTCTACGCATTCGATAGTATGAAAAGTTTAGATTTGGAAACGATCCCCGCGACCAAGATCATGGGGTTCGACATCGTCTACTACTCGAAGAGAGGAGAGGCCGACCCGGGTAGAGACCCGGTGGCCATCATTTCCCTCTGCTCAGGCGACGGGGAGGAGTGGCAACTCAACCTCGAGGGAGGGGAAAAAGCGGTCTTGGAGGGGTTTGTCGAGGCCATTGAGAAATACGACCCAGACGTGTTGGTGGGATTCGACTCTAACGCCGTCCACTGGAACTATCTTTTGAGGAGGGCCAAGAGGCATGGAGTAACGCTGGGCGTGGGTAGGCTCGGGAGCGAGCCCCACCAGAGCCTCTACGGCCACTTCTCCGTGGCGGGGAGGATCAACTTTGACTTGAGGGACTACGCCTCTGACATCGCGGCCCTAGAGAGGAAGACCCTCGAGGAGCTAGCCTCATATCTGGGCATACCCCCCGGAGAAATCGAGGCGATCGAGGCCTTCCTTCACTCTAAGTATTGGGCTGAGAGGAGGGGTGAACTCCTCAGATACTCCATGTGGAGGGCCAGGGCGATGGTGGGGTGCTTCAAGCTCATCTTGAGCCACGTGTTCAGCCTCTCCTCCATCACGGGGATGCCCGCTGACTATGTTCAGACGGCCTCGCCCGGCTTCAGGTTGGAGAATTATCTCATGAGGGAGGCGACTAAGACTGGGGAGCTCATCCCCAAGCCCAGTGGGAGGTTCATGCCGCCCTACGTGGGCGGGAAGGTGCTCTCACCTATACCCGGCCTCCATAGAGACATAGCCGTCATAGACTTCAAGGCGATGTACCCCAGCCTAATGGTCAAACACAACGTCTCCCCCGACACCATCGTCCTCCCACCATTCCCCAGCGGAGAAAACATCTTCGTTGTTCGCGATAAGATGGAGGTGGGGATCGCACAGGAGAGGAAGGGGTTCTTCGTCGACATATTGGAGAGGATCGTGGGCGAGAGGGAGAAAACGAGGCAGAGGATGGGAAGACACCCCAAGGACACACCGGAATATAAGTTGCTCGACTCGAGACAGAAGACCCTTAAGGTGATGGCAAACGCCATGTATGGATACATGGGTTGGGGTGGGGCGCGATGGCACGTCAGGGAGGGGGCCATGGCCGTGGCCGCCCTGGGCAGGAAGGTCATCGTGGAGACTTCGAAGAAGGCGGAGGAGGGGGGTTTGACCGTCATCTATGGGGACACCGACAGCCTCTTCATCGAATATGTCCCAGAGAAGATTAGCGCCCTGCTGGGTTGGATCGAGGAGGACCTCGGACTCGAGGCGAAGCTGGAGAAGGTCTATGAGAGGGTGATCTTTACAGAGGCGAAGAAGAGGTACGCCGGGCTGACGAGGGAGGGCGATTTAGACGTTGTGGGCCTCGAGACGGTTAGGAGGGACTGGTGCGACTACGCTAGGGAAACCCAGAGGGACCTCCTCAGGATCGTGCTCGGCGGCGGTAGCCGCGACGAGGCCCTCGAATACGTGAGGGGGAGAGTCGCCAAGCTTCGAAGGATGGAGTTGGAAGTCAACGAGCTGGTCATCTGGGAGCAGATCACCCGGCCCCTAGGGGAGTATGTCGCCAAGGGCCCACACATCGCGGTGGCCGAGCGGCTGGTTGAGAGGGGCTGGAGGATTAAGAAGGGGGACTATGTGGGATACGTGATAACGAGGGGTGTGGGACCCCTATACACGAGGGCTAAGCACTACTCCGAGGCCGATGTCGAGGAGATCGATAGGGAGTACTACGTGGAGAAGCAGATATTGCCCGTGTGCTCTAGGGTGGTCTCGGCCTTAGGGGTGAAGATGAAGGAGTTGGAAGCGTTGGCCTCCGCCGCTGGCAGGGACATCCTATCCTTTGGGGCTGGGTGAAGTGAGCGAGGAAAGGGAGAGGATAGACGCCTTCGTGGCCGATGCACAAAGGGCGTATGAGAGGCTTTCAGGGGAGAGGGGGGAGGGTCTCATCGTCTTCCACGATGATGCCGATGGGATCTGCTCGGGGGCCATCGCCTCCCAGCTCCTAGACGAGCTGGGCTTGAGCTACTACATGGCATGTGTGGAGAAGGTCTTCCCCCAGGTCTTGGAGTTGATAAACGACGCTAGGTGTGACTTCCTAGTCTTCGCTGATCTTGGCTCGGGTCGGGCTGACAAAATCTCCGAGCTGATAAGCAAGGATAGAAAGGTGTACATCTTCGACCACCATGACGCGAAGAGCGTGGAGGACCCGAGGTTGATACACTTAAACCCCGAGCTCCATGGGCTGAGCGGCGAGAGGATGGCGAGCGGCGCCACCGTCAACTACATGGTTGCGAGGCAGCTTGGGAAGGAGGCCCTCAAGCTGGCGTGGATGGCCGTGGTGGGCTCCGCAGAGATACCCGGCTCCCTGGGCTGGCTCAACTGGGTGGCCCTCCAAGATTCTCTGAAGGTGGGTGATGCGAGCAGGGAGGTGAGGGGCGAGAAGGAGAAGATACACGTGGGGGTTTTCGGCGACCCGAGGGAGTATAGATATCTAAGCGGCAAGTTGACGGTTCTGGGCTCGGTGGGATACTACGAGGACGGACCCCAAGAGGCCGTCTCAGCCTGCGTCTTCAGAGAGTTGGGGGACGTTTGGCCCAAGATCTCAAGTCTTGAGAAGAGGAGGAGCGAGGCTTTCCAAGGGCTGAGGGGGAGAATCAACGAGGATGGACTCTACGCCTTAGATAACGTTCAGTGGTTCGACGCGGGGGACGCCTTCCGCGGGATGGGAACCAAGGTGATAGGGGGCTTCACCTCTCACCTCCGCTATCAGACGCGCATAGTCCACAGGGAGAAGTACATCCTCGGCTTTATGGACATGGAGGACCGCATCCCCGGCTTAGGAAGGATAGGGGGGGATCTGAGAAAGGTCTCCGTTCGGGTGCACCCTAGGCTCGAGAAGCTCATCGAGGTGGGGAGGAGGCAGCCTGTATCAGCCCTGATAGAGGCCTCGGCCTTCCATAGCGGCGGCTATGGAGACGGACACGATGTGGCGGGCTCGGCGGTCATCCCCCAGAGGAACATGGACGAATTCATAAAAACCTTCAACGACCTAGCCTCTGGACAAAGATGATGCTTTGCGTTGCGGTCCAGCCAACTCCCTTGGACCTCGACTCAAAGGAGTTAGATTTGGAGGAATGCTCAAAAAACCTCGAGGATTTTGCGGTTTTCTTCAACGTTAAGTGATGAGAAGAAAAATCGATAGGGGGATCGGCATAACGTGATCACATTTGGCCCAAACGTTTCTCAACTCATGTCGACAGGGAAACGCGTTGTCTACCCCCTAATTGATCGACAAAGACAAGCCTTCTCACCGTCGATTCATTTCGTTGATGGGAAAAGAATTAAAATAGACTTGGAGGGTCTTTGAGTTAATTGATGAGGGAATCAGAGGTCAGTAAACCTCAGACCCCCTTCTCAAGGATCACCGAGCTCTGCGGGGAGCTTCGATCAACCCCTAGCACCAACAGGAGGCAGGAGCTGATCGCGGATTTCCTCTTGTCGCTCAGGGATGAGGAGGTTGAGGCTGGGGTCCTCCTCCTCAGCGGTCGTGTTCTGCCCGAAACCGATCAGAGGGCGTTGGGCATTGGCTATAGAACCATCGCGGAGATATTTGATCGCGGCGGATATGGGAGGCTCTTCGTGGAGGAGCGCGAGGCTACCATCCTAGATGTTTACAACGCTCTGGAGAAGATCGCTCGGGTCAAGGGGAGAGACTCGCTGAGCAGAAAGAGGAGCCTACTTCTGGGACTGTACAACTCTCTGAGAGAGGACGACAGGGAGGTCTTGATAGGAGCCGTGGTGGGGGAGCTGAGGATAGGGGCTGTTGAGGGGCTCATCCTGGGGGGGATAGCCAAGGCATCCGGCATCCCTCTCGAGGAGATCAGGAAAGCCTACATGCTCTCAGGTGAGATTGGAAAAATAGCGAGAGTCGCCCTCTCCGAGGGAAGAGAGGGGATAAGGGCGATTAAAATAACCCTATTCAACCCCATCCGCCCTATGCTTGCCATTCCAGCCGAAAGCCTTGAGGAGGCTCTTGGAGAGATGGGTGGGGAGGCGGCGGTCGAGGCGAAGTACGACGGCGCGAGGGTTCAGATCCACCTAAGAGGTGGAGCGGTTAGGATCTTCTCTAGGCGACTCACGGACGTTACACCGAGCCTGCCTGACGTCGTGGATTTGGTAAGAGCCAGGGTGAGGGCTGGGGAGGCCGTTTTGGAGGGTGAGGTCGTGGGAGTGGACCCCCAGGGGAGACCCCTCCCCTTTCAGCACCTGATGAGGAGATTTCGAAGGATATTGGACGTTAAGAAAATCACGGAGAAAATCCCTGTGGAGCTCCACCTCTTCGACGTCTTGTATCTGGACGGGGAAACGCTGATCGATAGAAGCTATGGGGAGAGGTATTTGATCCTGGAGGGGATCGCGGATCGTGGGTTGCTTGCGGAGAGAATGGTTACGGGGGATGTCGCCGAGGCGGAGGCGTTCTTCGAGAGGATACTAAAGATGGGACACGAGGGCGTGATGGTGAAGGATCTGGAGAGCCCCTACGTCTTGGGTAGGAGGGGGAAGCGCTGGCTGAAGGTCAAGAGGGCTGAAACCCTAGACTTGGTGATCTTAGGCGCTGATTGGGGTCATGGGAGGAGGAGGGGATGGCTCAGCGACTACTATCTTGGTGCCTATGAACCGGATAAGGATGAATTTGACATCGTTGGGAAGACATTCAAGGGCCTAACGGATGAGGAGTTCCGATGGATGACCCGGGAGCTCCTGAGGGAAAAGGTTTCGGAGTCAAGGTTCTCCGTCTGGGTTAGGCCGAAGATCGTGGTCGAGGTGGCCTTCGACGAGATCCAGAGGAGCCCCAAGTATCGGAGCGGGTTCGCCCTGAGGCTGGCCAGGATCACACGGATGAGAACGGATAAGGAGGCCAAGGAGGCCGCCACCATGGGTGAGATATCCCAACTGTATAAGAGACAGTTTAGATACAAGGGGAGGCTGGAGATCTGACCCATCGCTTGAAAACCATCTTAAATTTTCATAGTTACCGCCTTAACCATAGATGGGGTAACAACAATTACATATACGAAAGACCGCAATATAATGGATGCATCGGTGGGAAAGGTCAGTCGAAAACCCGAGTGACTGAGAGGCCTAACAGCCAAGGCCCAAAATTCCACCGAGCCGAAAAGAACACGGGGAGAGGCCAAAAGCCCGACCCAACGTTCGATCGGTTCAACGGAAGGATGGAGCGGAGGCTGAAGGGCGATCTACAAGTTTAAGGACTTGCGGATAGCGGCGAAAGCCGCCACACAGCCACGAGGGCTGACGACGGCCGCGATCAAGCCAAACTCATAAAAAAAGGGATGAGACGAGGATTCAGGAGGCACGCCACGGAGGTGCCCACCTCACGGGCGGGCAGGCCAAGTGAATCTTCCTCTCGGGGCAAATCCCTTTGAGGGAGGGGAGATCTTCCCGCCGGTGCCCCCCGATTCTATCGAGAATAGCTCCCTCGATTCAACTTGTATATCGTTCTTAGGACCGCGGCTGCTGAAGTCTTGAAGGGGTAGGCCCCGCTCCTCCTTGGATTCTTTGCGTCGAACCACTCGTAGAAGATGAAGGGGAATATCTTTTTCAGAGTTTCGGCTCCCCTCCCCCCTCGACCATGTTTGGCACAAGCCTCGATCTGGAGAGCCGTGAGCCAAGGCCAAACGGTGGAGTTCTGATACCTGTGGGGCCTGAGCCTTAGGGGCGCGCAATCCCTCCTCGGCGGATGGATGTTCAATGGGCCCATGGGCGTGTCGAGCTCCCTCTCCAAGAAATCCATGTGCAGGGAGGCCTTCGCCTCTTCGACGAAGCCTGTCAGGAGCAGCAAAGACGTGTCCTGAGAGGCTGAGGGGATGTGGGATCCATAGAGGTCAACAGCCTCGGCATAGTGGTCCAAGACCCAGAGCTTTTCGTCTATCCTCTTCAGGGTCTCCTCCAACCCCCTCTGCCATTCTCCCACTCTCCACCCTTCGCCAGCCAACTCAGCGATCTCAACACATGATTTGAGGGCTAGGACGTAGGTGGCCATCGTGTAGGTTACGTTCCCGCTCCTCAGGAGGTTGTCGGCCCAGTCCTCGTTCTCCATCTGTTCGGGCAGTCCATCACCGTTGACGTCCCTCCTCTCCACGTAGGAGAGGCATCGCTCAACGCTCCCCAGGAAGCGGTGGGCCAAGGCTTTGCTCTTCAACCGCCCCAGGGTCTCCCCCGCGAGGGCTACGTAGAGGCACGTGGAGTCTATGTCGGGATAATAGCCGTATACTTCCGCGGAGCCACCGTGTATACTCGTGGGGAGGGCGCCGATGAAGCCCGTCTTCGCGCTTCCTCTTACACACTTTCTGTGGAAACGCGTGATGGGGGAGCCCCTGCCGTGGATCAGCCTCGTGAAGCCGCTTATCTGCCTCTCCCTGAGGAATTCCAACAGCTCTAGGGCTCTCTCTGGGTGTCCAGCTTCCAAGAGAAAGGTTCCTTGGAAGTAGGCGTCCCTCACCCATATGCCGTCGTAGTATCCCCCTGGACTGAAGTCTCGCTTCAGGAGGCTCATCAGATATCTTTCGGCCTCCTCGATGCCCTCCCGTCCCAGATCAGGCCTCAAGGGGTTTATCTTCTTCGCCACGGACCAATAAGCCCCCCTTAAGATAAATTGTCGCCTCAGTTTGCCACCGCCCACCATAGGGAAAGATAGAGAAGAATAATATTAATTGGTTCCCCCATCTTACGCCCGACGGCCCTCTTTTCATGAGAGAAGCGTCTCTCATGGTTTGGCCTAAGACCGGTGTTAGCCCACTGTACGATGTTTGAACCGCGTCTATGGCACCTGAAGGATTTTTAACCCTTGGTTGGTCTTTGTAGGGTTGGAGGATGAACGATGGACCTATCCTATGACGTGGTCGTGGTGGGGGCTGGTCCAGCGGGTGCCTCGGCGGCGTTAAGGGCTTCTCAGAGCGGCGTCGACGTTCTTTTGATCGATAGGAGGAGGGAGATTGGGGTGCCCATCCAGTGCGGGGAGTATCTACCCGTGCCCCGGGAGATCAGGGACCTACTCCCCAAGGCGAGGCACCTAGCTGCCTTGACCGACGTGTCAAGGGACGTGATACTCAACCACACATCTAGGATAAGGGTCGTCTCCCCCTCTGGGAGGGAGTACCTCTTCGATCTTGAGGCCCATGTGATAGATCGAAGCAGGTTCGATAAGAACTTGGTGGGGAAAGCGGCTGGGAGCGGAGCTGAGGTTTGGACGAACGCCGAGGCCCTGGGTGTTGAGGATGAAGGTAAAGCCATATTGATAAAGAGGGAGGGGGAGGAGATACGCGTGGGGGCAGGAGTTTTGATCGCCGCGGACGGCGCCCTGTCAAGGATCGCTAGGTCCCTCGGCCTAGATCTAAAAGCCTCCCCCTACAACTATAGCCCCACCGTTCAATACCGCATGGGAGGCGTCGAGGTTGAGCCCGATGCGATAGAGATGTATTTTGGCCGCGACTACGCCCCCGGCGGCTTCGCTTGGGTCATACCCCGAGGCGGCGACGTGGCGAACGTGGGTTTGGGCATACGCAGCCCCTTCCATCAATCGGGTACGTCCATACATGACTATCTCCAGAGGTTCATTGAGAGGCACCCCCAGGCCTCCGGCAGGCTCAAGAAGGGGGTTATCTTGTCCAAGGTGGGCGGCGTGGTCCCGATGGGGGGACCAATCCCCAAGACCCACACCGAAAACGCCTTGGTGGTGGGCGACGCCGCTGGGCACGTGATGGCTTCAAACGGCGGCGGGGTGCCGCCAGCCCTGATCTGCGGCGACATAGCGGGTGAAACAGCCGCAAAGAAGGTCTTGGGTGAGGCGGATTTATCCCTCTACGAGGAGGCTTGGAGGCAGGAGGTTGGGGGGGAACTCTACACCTCCCTGAAGATCAGGGAGATGGGAGACCTCGCGATGAGGAGTGATAGGCTGTTGGAGGGTGCCTTGAAGACCCTCGGGACGAAGAACATCGAGGAGATGCTTCGCGTGAGGCTGCCATCGGGGCTGAGACATTTATACGAGTTGACACAGATGGTGAAGAAGCACCTCTGAAACCCCTGTAAAGTTAGGGATCCCCTGTGACTTAAGATATAACTACTTAGAATTTGGAGGGAGTCTTTTAAATCATAACGCCTAACCATTGGTGGGTAAGAAACTAATGGGGGTAGGGAACCTCCATCCTGAAGAAGTCTTCGGCCGCTATGACGTAGGGGAAGACCTCTCGGGCCTCCGCCGCCAACTCCTCGACGTCAGAGTAACGGGCGCTAAAGTGCGTCAATATCAGGAACCTGACATCGGCTTTCAGGGCTACCTCGGCAGCGTCCCTAGCCGCGGAGTGGAGGTTCTTCCTCGCCTTATCCAGGTGGGCCTCCCCATAGGTGGAGTCGTGGATGAGGACGTCCGCGCCCTTAGCGAACTCCACGAGGCCCTCGAAGGGTGAGGTGTCGCTGGAGAACACCACTTTCCTCCCCCTCCTCGGCGGAGAGACCACTAGACTTGGGTCTATATCCATGTCTTTGATGACAACCCTCTTACCCGCCTTGAGGTCCCTCCAGTATGGAACGGGGATGCCTAGCTCCCGGGCCTTCTCGGGGTTGAACCTACCCGGTCGAGGCTTCTCCTCCAGGGAGAGGGCGTAGGTCTCCACTGAGTGAATGGTCTTCAGAGCCTTCACCACATACTCATCCGTCTCGAGCACTGGGCCGTTGTGGAGCACACCGATGTTGAGGGGGAAGCCGATGTAGACGTTAAGCATCTCTAGGTTCCTCTTCACGAATTCCTCTACGCCGCCGGGGCCGATGATCTGCAGGGGTTCGGCTCTGCCCATGAGGGAGTAGGTTTGGAGGAGGGCTAAAAGGCCCACTATGTGGTCTCCATGCATGTGGGTGATGAATATCCTCGTCTTGACCCTCAGTCCAACCCCGGCTTTTATGAGCTGCCTCTGGGTCCCATCCCCCACGTCGAAGAGCAATAGCTCTGGGCCCCTCTTTATGGCTATGGAGGTGACGTTCCTCTCCCTGGTGGGAACCCCCGCCGAGGTTCCTAGAAACACGATCTCCATGTTGGGGTTGTCCAATGGATTGTCTCGCATGAGCCGACTTTCCCTCGCTTATGATAAGGATGCGCCGAGATAAGTTAAATTTTTGGTTTAGGCCTCTTTTCAAAAACCCTTAAGATCCTTGTTAGGGACCCGTGTACGCGGATGCTGAAGGAGTGGGTCTCCTTTAGAGCCAATCCGATTGGAACCCTTAAGCTAAAGCGCTCGGGGTGGAAGAAGACGAGGCGTCCCCCCGGGGGGAGAGCCTCACACGCATAATTGAGCAACGAGCCATAAATCTCCTCATAGCTCCTCTTAGCCGTGGAGGCTGAAATCCCGTAGGGGGGATCCGTAACCATGACGCTCACCCTCTTGATGGGCGGCTTAGCCGCATCGGCCCTGAGGACCCCCAGGGGTTCAACTCCGGTCCACTCGAGGTTCTTCTTCGCCCCAAGGGCCCTCCTCCGGAGGATGTCGAACCCCGTCACCCGGGCTCCGATGAGGCCCGCCTCGATGAGGATTCCCCCGACGCCGCAGAAGGGGTCTAGGAGCACCTCCCCTCTCCCCACCTTGGAGAGGTTCACCATTATGCGGGCGATCTTCGGGTGGAGGGTCGCCGGGGTGAAGGACGGTCTTCTCCTGGGCCTCCTCGAGTGGAAGTCCTTCACGCCCGCGTCGCAGAGGAGGGTTCCCGTCGAGAGGGAGTCCCTGACGTAGAGGGCCGCCACCCAGACGTCGGGTGAGGTGAGGTCCACCGTGAGGTGGGGGAATCGTTCTAGGAATAGTTCGCCTAGTCTGCGCTCGAGTCTCAGCTTTTCGGTTTTCTCTGCTACGCGTGAATCGTACGTGAAGGCTCTGACGCCGAACGTCTTGGAGGCTTCTAGGACCCCTGAGAAGGCTCCTATGTTGAGTGAGAGGGGGTCGGAGGCGGGTCTCTTGCGGTCTAGGATTTTGAAGGCGAGGCGGATGGTGGCGGAGCGGTGGGAGGCCGCTGAAACCCTTTCGTCGAGCTCGTCGGCTTCGATGAACAGGGCCCTCTCGATTCTCTCGCTGTTTTCAGGGGGTACTCCCTCGGCCTCCAGCGACGCGAGGGCCTCGGCTTCGGAGAGCCTCGGGTGTTCGTAGGAGAGTATGAAGGCATACCGCGCCATCGATGTCCATCCCCTGTGGGCGGGCTCAACCCCATCAATAAGGGCGGGGGAGCACGTATATTAGGAGGGGATTTATCGCCCGGGGCGTGGAGGAAGACGGTTCTTGGGGCTATTTTCCCTCGGCCTTCTTTATGTATTCTTCTCGGGGTGGTGAGAAGACGTCGAGGAAGACGGTTTTTTCATCGCCTATGACCTTTATCTCATGTCTCTCATTCGAGGTAAAAAGGATGAAGTCTCCTTCCTTCACGACCCTTCCCCCCTCATCCGTCTTGACTTCAGCCATTCCCTTGAGGCAGGAGGTCACCTGCTCGTGGGGGTGGCTGTGCATGGGTGCGACCAATCCCGGGGACATCTCCACGAGGGAGAGCATCAGGTTTTCGCCGTATAACAGGATCTTCGCCCGTATTCCTGGGAAAAGCTCTATTTCCTTTACATCCTCTCTTCGCACAATCTTCAAGGCTTCTCACTCATCAATCCACTTTTTTCTTAAGCCTCGGCTGGGCTTTTTGAAAAGACTTTTGTCGAGGATTAAAATAAGCCTATGTGTCTTTGATTGTTGGTGAGGGGCTTGATCGTCGCGTCCCCCGAGGCCGTCTCCACATCACCGATGAGACTCGCCGAGGAGCTGGGAGTCGGAGTTACCTTCTTCAGGGAGAGGATCTTCCCCGATGGGGAGATCAACGTGAGGGCCGAAAGCCCCGACGCCCTGAGGGGGGAGAGGGAGGTTGTCCTCTTCTTCAGCCTCTACCCAGAGACAAGCCTGAGGCTCGTAGGGCTCCTCCAAGCCATCGACGTCGTGTATGATTATTCGCCCACCGCGGCTGTAACCCTCGTCATCCCCTACCTCGTCTACGCCCGCCAGGACAAGAGGTTCCTCGAGGGTGAGGCCGTATCCCTCAGGGTCCTCCTGAGGGTTTTTGAGGGCTCTGGGGTCGAGGGGCTGGTCAGCGTGGACACCCACAACCCAGGGGCCGTCGAGGAGTATACCGAGATGTGGTTTTGCGACGTTCCCGCGACCACCGAGATAGCCAGATGCGCGGGGGAAGAGGTCTTCAAGGGTAAAGACTTTGTCCTTGTCTCGCCAGACTACGGCGGTGTGGGGAGGGTGAGGGCGGCCGCTGAGGTCCTCGGCCTGCGCTACACCTATCTGAGGAAGGAGAGGGATAGACACACGGGTGAGGTCTCCATCCAGCCCGCTGAGCCCGATCTCCTGAGGGGGAGAGAGGTTCTGCTCCTAGATGATGTCGTCAGCACGGGGGGCACCTTGGTGAGGGCCGCGGAGGCTTTGAAGAGGATAGGGGTGAAAAAACTGGTGGCTGGTGCCACCCATCTCCTCCTCCTAGATCGGGCGGATGAGCGTCTCTTCGACGCGGGTTACGCCGAGATCATCGGTTCGAACACCGTCGATACGCCCTATTCCAGGGTCTCCGTGGAGGGGCTCATCGCGGATGCGATAAGGGGAAGGCGGGGATAGTCTATATCTCCCTGCGCCCAGTAAAGCTTATCTTTCATTCGAGTTCCATTAGTGGTGAAGGCGTCGACGTTGGGTCCGTGGTCTAGGGGTATGACGCCGCCCTCACGCGGCGGAGGTCCCCGGTTCGAATCCTGGCGGACCCACCACGCTCATCAATATATATCACAACACAGAATCCGTTTTTCTCAGCATACTCTATAGTGGGGGAAGCCAAGGCTTCCCTAAAAGATCGATATGAGTGCGACACCGATGACGATGATGATTGTGCCTAAGATGAGTTTAGACGTTATCCTCTCCAACTCCTTAAGATATAGATAGGCGAAGAGGAATATGAACAGAGGTTGTGTATCTAACATCGGGTTGACGACGACCACGTCCCCATACATAACTGCGTAGAAAGCCATGATCCAGCCAATGCATAGGCACACGCCGGCCTTCCAGAAGAGTCGGAAGGTATGCCAATTTACAGACACGATGTTCCGCATGTTGCTTGACGTCGCCGCCATGAGGGTGTAGATGGTGAGGGCCATGGCGTAACCGAGGGCGACGCCTATGATCGGCTCATCATAGATGTTCAACCCCATCTTCCTGACGGCGAATGATAACCCATACACCGTCGATGCGAATAACGAGAACGCTAGGCCCGTCTTCACAGAGCCCCCCGATTTCGCGTTGTTGCTGTAGACACTCTTAGCCACTAACATAGCGCCGCATACGACGCAAAGCGTCCCCAGCAAGGTTCCACTCGTTAGTCGTTCGTGTAATATTATGATCGCGGCTGCTGAGCCAAACATGGGGTATGTGGCGTGGACTGACGCGTTTATCGAAGCCCCGAGCCTCTCCATGCCCAAAAAATACGAAAGCCTTGCGAGTCCGGGTGCAAGCATGCCAGCCAGAGCGAAGAGAAGGATACCCACTGGGTTGATGAGATTTAACGGTACGAACAGGAGGGTGAGGCTCCAAAAAACGATGTTTCCGATAATCGTGACTATGAAGGCCGCGGAGATGAAATTCGATTTCACCAAGCCCCTCCTGACGAAAATGACCGATAGGCCCCATACGATCGCCGCTGAGATAGCTAGCATTATATCGATCATCGCTTCCACCGTCAACCTGAGGAATCGTTCACTTAATTCAAGTCAAACCTTCAAACACCATGTTATATATCCTTTTTGCTGGAAGCGGCACTCGTGGTTTCTCCCCCGGTTTAAAGTCGACATTAACACATGCCAACTTCTCTAACTCCTCAACGCTCTTATCCTTCAACGTCCCCAGAAACCTCCTTCTATTAATCAGGAAAGCGAAGATGAGGCATTCTTTGGTAGTATGTTGACTGTTGACTTGATCTTGGCCATACGACTCGCAAGGGTACTTATCCTCAGCGATGTTTGGGGATTATCCGTGAATGTAAGAATTTATAAACATATTTCATACTATCATGGTGGTTTTTGAGGGTCGGATAGCAAGGACGGAAGTGGCGGAAATGCCTTTCCTTAACTGCCCCAAATGTGGGGAGGAAATGCAAGCTACAGGTGACATCACTTCGCTGAAATGGATTTGCGCCAAGTGTGGCCCCATGGAAACGGGGCTTGAAAAATTCATACTTGCCTTTGAAGGCGAGAACACCTGCAATGTTTGCGGAAGAGAGTTTGAGGAGCGGGATAAATCTTCCCTCAGAGCACTTCCAGACCCAACCAGAGGCGAGGGAAAATTATTTTTCTGTGAAGAATGTTGGGGGAAGATACCCGAGGAGGCTAAAAGCTATAGTGGAAGGATGAAGGCCATCGAGGAGCAGAGGAGGATAAAAACAGCTGCACCTGAAAGACGCCCAAAGCAAGAGGAGACAAAACCCATCCCCCCTGAAATGGAAACTGATTTCTCCAACTTGACAGATGAGGAACTCCACGCTGAAATCACGAAAGAAATGAAGCAGATCAAGCTACGTGAAGCTGGAACTGGGATAGACAATTTTCTAACCACAATTACAGGCAGCCCCATGGAGCGTATAACCGCATCGCTGCTGAAGGCAATAGTAGACCAAAACAAAATATTGATAAGACAGAATGAGTTGCTTCTGAGACAATTAAGAAAGATGGACAAGGGAGACAAGCTAGGTAAGATGGATTGAAAGACTATAAATTTGACGCGTAGGCAGGGATACATCCACCGTGGTTTGTGCTACATCATTCAACTTGGTGCCCACCGCTTTAAAATAAAGCGGCGACGGAGCCGTCAGACGTTAAAAGTTATAAATGTGTGGGAGAAAGAATTTGGCTATGAGCTCTGGGGCATTACCTGATGAGATGACGGCCGCGGTGCTCCACGGTCCAAACGACGTGCGGATTGAGAAGGTCCCCCTCCCGCCAAGACCCGGACCGCTCGAGGTGATGTGCAGGGTTAGGGCGATCTCCATATGCGGCACAGACCCAGGCATCGTCGCAGGAAAATTCTTTGGGAAGCCTCCCCACTGGCCGCCGAAGTACCCCTTCATCATCGGGCATGAGTGGGCGGGGGAGATCGTGGCGGTCGGGGAGGGCGTCGAACCAGACTCCAAGGTGGGTGACAGGGTTTGTGCCGAGGCCCACAAGGGCTGTGGCTTCTGCCAAATGTGCCTCAGGGGCCGCTACAACCTCTGCGTGAACTATGGAAAGCTGGAGAAGGGCCACCGACACTACGGGTTCACAGCTCAGGGAGGATACGCCGAGTACGTCACCATCCACGTCAAGAGCCTCCACAAGATGCCCCCAACCATGTCCTTCGACGAGGGCGCGATGATCGACACCGCCTCGATCGCCCTACACGGCTGTCAAAGAGTAAGGATCTCGCCGGGAGATACGGTGGCCGTCCTCGGCACGGGCCCTGTAGGACTGTCCTGCATCCAGATAGCCAGGGCGATGGGCGCCACCCGGGTCATCGCGTCCGGGAGGGGCATACGCCTCGAGGTGGCGAAGGAACTGGGGGCCTCCGACGCCCTTGACTACAGGGGGGATGATCCCGTGGAGAGGATCAAGGATCTGACTGGTGGGGGAGTCGACGTCTCGATTGAGGCGGCAGGCAAGGTGGACGCGGCCAAGCAGGCGATCGACTGCGTCAGAAGGGGGGGTAGGGTCGCCCTCATCGGACTCTACGGGTGGATCCCATTGACCTATCCGCCGGATCGGATCGTGCTGGACGACTTGGAGGTCCACGGCATCAGGGGAAACCCCAACACAGCAGACGAGACGGTGCGGATGATCGCCTCCGGCAATATCGATGTGAAACCTCTCATAACCCACACCTTCCCCCTGACCGATTTCGACAGGGCGCTCGATACCTTCGTGAACAGGCTGGAGGGCTGCATCAAGGTCGTGCTGCACCCCTAGAGGGCTCCCCCCGGGCTTTCGACTTGTGGCTCTATAGGCTCTTCAGAGGTATTTGGCTCAAAAATATGTGCTAAGCATATGTGCTAAGCGATTAGAGCCATTTAACCTTGAGCCGACCTATTTTGCGTTGTGTTCCCGCTGGTTCGTTCTGCGCGTTGTCCCCGGGTTTCATGGTTTCCACGTTATTTGGCTCTTTTGAATTTCGTGGTTTTCATTTCTGTGACGAAGTATCCACCATAGATGTGATTTAGGGGTTTGACCTTCTCCACGTTTAAAACTTCATCTACGCTTCCCGGTTTGGCTTCAACCTCTAGGATTTCTCCGACGATCCAGATATAGTTGGCTACCTGTAGGTGGTCGATCATCTTGCATTCGAGCCACGCAAAGGCCTCCCCTATCCTCGGCGGTTGGACCCTCCTCGACTTTTCCTCGGTGAGCCCGGCCTTCCCAATTTCACTTACCTCATACGGGAAATCCATCTCAAGGATGTGCATCAGCGGGCCGAAGGCTTCACCCACGAGGTTTACCACGAACTCCTTGTTCTCCCTGATGTTTCTCCATGTGTCATGTTTTTCATTGCATGAGAACCCGAATAGAGGGGGTTCGATGCTCAGAGGAGAGCTCCAGCTGAAGGGGGCGGCGTTAGAAATACCGTTTTTCGATACGGTTGTGATGACCACGGTTGGCCTAACGGTTAGCTTATAGAAGTCACCCATCTTCATACTAAAACCTCTGACATAAATTAGGAGATACATTATTTGTATTCTTAGATTTTTTCATTTCCCCCCATTTAGTGAGACTTCAAAAACCATAACTATTATCCTCGCAGCCCAATGAATAACTTAAAATCCCCCCTCTACGTCTTGTCAACTCTCCGCTTTACCAATAGCTATGGATAGAAGGAATAGTATAATGGCCGGCAAATAGTAGTGAGGGGCGCTTATCCGATTGGCGAAGACAAAGATGATCAGACCCGTTGCAACATAAGATGTGGTCTTTTCCAAGGTAAGATCTTTTTCCAACCATGCGGATGCCAGAAGTACCACGAGGGCGCCAATTTGGATGACACCCAACAATGACTCAGCGCCTAGTGCGTAGAAAATCCCCCCTAGCCCGATATATTCGATCTGCCTTTGCTGGACCGTCCAAACCCAATTGGGAAACCAGAGGTTGTAGGCGATTGTGCTTTGAACGAACCCCCGCCAGTTCCATGCGAGGAAGGGAACCATAACCAACGCCGCCGTGACCACGGCTGTAATCAACCAGTTGCGCGTGTCGTCACGACGTTTCCTTGCCAGGTGGAAAAGGACAAACGGAAAGGCCAATAGGGAAAAGGGCTTGGACGCTAGAGACAGCCCCATGAACATTCCGCTTAGCCTAGGCCGATTCCGCAGGATGAAAAGAATGGAAAATACAGTGAACATCGTCCAGATGACGTCGTTGTTACCACCAGCGACGTTCTCGATTAAGTGAATCGGGAATAAGAAAAAGACCGTTCCAAGGAAAAGAGTGCCCTGAGAGCGCTTGGTCAAGAAAAAGGCGAGGAAGACAAGAACATCTGCTACTAGGTTTCCAAATCTTAGGTCAACGGCGAAGGCAACAAAGGGCAGATAATATAACAAGGTGAGGGGTAGGTAGGCGTATGGGGTATCGGTTAGGCCGCGCCACATTAGGGCTTTCCCATATGGATTATTTCCGGACAACAGTAGTTTCCCCGCCAGAAGACTTGCCAATGGTATGTCATTTACCAAAACATCGATGCTCGAACCGAGAATGCATACCGTTCTGATAAGAATCCCCAAAAACATAACGAGAGAGAAAAGGAGGATTGTCCGCTTGGACACATAGTCGCTCTTGAGGGCAAAGACCGCAAAAGCGGTCATAACGAAGCCAACTAGGATGAGGAAGGCAGGGTGCTGGAATGACTTACCCAGACCCCATCTCAAATGGCCAAATTGCCATAGGATCAGAATCGAAATTATAGCGGTGACGCATGTCAATTTGGCGAACAACTCACTCCTTCCGACCATTCAGCTCACCATAGAAAATCGCGTGCTTCCAGCACAAAAACGGAGAAATCAAGCCTATGCACGTTTACCATAGAAAATTTAGTGGGTAACTAATAAACATGGGATCAAGAGGTTCTGTCAAATAATCGGGTGACGGATTCATAGAAGGGTTGTTAACCTGCGGGTGTTAACCCTACGGGTGATACGCCTTTAGTTCAGTCACCGTCACATATATAGGCTCTGAGATAACTCCCTCAGCCAGAGGTGGGACGTAAGACTTCGTATGGCACTTATAAGTGCCTGGAGTATCGGTGAAGAAGACAAGTTCATAGTATCCGTTTGAATCAGTAAGCAGTGTTCCAAAGGGCTGTGGGTCTCCATAGGGCTCATCATCCACATAAAGAGTCACCGGCTCATCTGGACATCCTATGTTGTCATAGCCCACTCTACCGGTGAACTTAAACACGGTATCCTTCTCTCTGTCAACCGCTATAGTTAGGTATCCCTTCAGAGCGGGAGCAGGAGTATAGCTAACCATGACTTGAATAAATTTTTTACTATCTTCCAGAGAAGTTGGGCTGGTTAAAATGAGAACTGCCAAGAATATCGCTAGAACCGAAATTAAAATTAAAACATGCTTTAACTTCATACTTTAACCCTATTACACTTATCTGGCGCGCGTTTTTATTTTTGTTGTCCCTCGCGGATGTTAACTCCACGGGTGATACGCCTACTACTCTTCTTCTTTGCAGATTATTTAACAGAACCGATCAAGAGAGATAAATTGGAGTAAGGCGAGTTCCATCGGCGCGAATATGAGAAAATTTGGGTTGGGAATAAGGCCAAATCCCAAGGCCGTCTGAGCGTTTTTCGACCAACTGGCAATTGCTTTACGCGCTCTGAAGACTTAATGTCTATGTTTTAGAGGTGTGGGCGTGATTCAATATCTCGGTTTGCATTACGGACCTCTGTGATGCGTCTTTGGCCGTAGATTCGGGTTCACGGGGTCTCTAGTTTCGTTCCTTCCACGGAACCTTTGAGGGACGTCCTTTGATGTGAAATGAAAACCGGATGAACGTGGAATACAATATCTTTAAAATAGCGATTTCTCCATATTGCTTTGAGAGTTGAGGAGCATGTCTGAAGAAGTGAAATACGCGTTCACTGTTTTATGGGGCAGAATGGACTCCAGCGTTGTTCACGAACTGGAGCAGGTCCTCAAGAAATATAATTGTAAATATAATTACCATTCTACGCTTGAAACCAGCGCTGAGCTAAGGGACACTTTAATGACCCATGTTTCTAAGGCATTGAACAAAGCGACGGAGGATTTCTCTAAGGATCTGCAGAAAACCCTTGAGAGCTATATAAGAGAGCTATATAAACAAGTGATCAGAGAGATCGACACTTGGGTAAAGGCCGAGATAGGATAAATGGTTTTGCCTTTAACGGTGACGACGTTTCTGCCGCTACGGGTAATGCATCGAGGAAATCTTAACAGCGGGGGGCTCAAGGGGATATACGCCAGGGAGTTTGATGGGCAGACCGGGATCACGATGCTCAAGGAGACGGAGACCCTCACCGTCTAGCTCCTATTGAAGAGCGCCTCTATGAGCGATGAGTTACCCCATATCGGGGCGGCTTAGGGCTTTTAAAGCAATTTCTGTGATGCTTTGGTTGATGTCATCGTTAAGCTCTTCTGGATGAGCTAGCTGTCTGATCAGAGGCGTGTTTTCTATAGTTCAAGCGCGTAACAGGGGGGTACGTGAAACGAAGTTGCCTACCAGCCTCTTGCCGTGAACGATCGGATATCAAAAAGATGCATATGTTTAAATAGTCAGTATTACTAATTTATGAATTAGTAATACTAATATCATCGTCACCGATGTGTTCCCCATGCACATTCCCGATGGTTTCCTCGACTTGTCCGTCTGTGCTATAACGTTTCTCGCCACACTGGTCTTTTGGGTGTTCGCCTTTCGAAGAATGAGGCAGGTTTTGAGCGACAGGCAGATCCCCCTGATGGCCACGCTGACGGCGATGTTTTTCGCCGCGCAGATGATGAATTACCCAGTCATAGGGGGCACGACCGCGCACCTCTTGGGCGGACCGATATTGGCCATAACCCTTGGGCCCTACGCCGGGTTGATATCGATGACGATGATCCTCTTCATCCAAGCGCTGTTCTTCGGCGATGGCGGCGTAACGACCTTCGGCGCCAACGTGTGGAACATGGGGGTCATCGGCGTCTTCGTCCCCTACGTCGTCTGGTTGCTCGCCCTGAAGATAGCGAGGAACAGGAATGGATTATTGATCGGAGCCTTTATGGGGGCGCTCCTAGGCGATGACCTGGCGGCCGTCTTCGCCGGGCTTGAGCTAGGCCTCTCAACGCTTTCGTTTCCATATAGTGTTCAGATAGCCGTGGCGGCGATGGCCACCCACCACTTCTTCATAGGCGTCGGTGAGGGCATAGTTACGGCGATCATCGTCTCAGTTTTATTGAGGGCAAGACCCGACTTGCTAAGATTGCCTAGGGTGGCACCCATCTGGATGGGGAAAATGCCCATCGTTCCCCTAGAGCAGGGGGGCTCGTGAGGTGACCGGAGGCAAGGAGATAATCACAGCGGGGATAATCGTATCCATAGTATTCATCATAGTGGGGTGGGTGTGGTTTCCCGTTTCCGTGGAAACGCTGGATGAAGTCGCTGAACACGTGGGTGCCTCAGAGTTCTCAGTGTGGGTTCCACCCCTGCCTGAGTATGAAATACCGGGTTTTGAGGGAGACGTTACGATGGGCATCATCCTCAGCACCGCGTTTACTCTACTGACGCTGGGGGTTACCCTGATGGTGGGCAAGGCCCTAGAAGCGAAGACCTGAGTGAAGAATATGTTGAGGGACTTGTTGAAGACGCTTGAGAACATCATGTACGTGGAGAGATTCTCCGCCACGGGGGGGATAGCTCAGGGGGTTGACCCACGGGTAAAACTCTGCTCCTTCGTAGCCTTCATCTTGGCGGCGGTCGCGGTGAGGACCGTGACACCGCTCATTATCCTCTTTTTGATAATAACCGGCCTCGCGGTTGTGTCGGGGATACCCCTAAGGTTCTTCCTCCTCAGAGCCACCCTTTTCATCCCGATGTTTGCGGCTGTGATAGCCTTACCGTTGCCCTTCATAACGCCTGGAACACCCCTGGCCACGATCGGATACGGCGGATTTTTCATCAGCATCACGGAGGAAGGGCTCTATAGGGCTGCTCAGTTTACGCTTAGGGTTTGGGTTTGCGTCGCCTCGCTGGTCCTCTTGGCGTTGACAACAAGGTTCTCCAGGCTTGTCCAAAGTCTAGAGAGACTCAAGGCCCCAAGGGTTTTCGTCATGATGATAGCCGTCACCTATAGGTTCATCTTCCTGTTCATCGATGAGGCGTATCGGATGGCCTTGGCGAGGGAGGCGCGCAGAGTTGGGATGGAGCGACGCATGCAGACTATGAAGTCGCTGGCCAACATGCTCAGCACGCTTTTCATCAGGGCGTACGAGAGGGGTGAGAGGGTATACCTTGCCATGGTGGCTAGGGGATACACAGGGGAGGCAAAATCGATGGTGAAAATGAGGTGTACCCAAAGGGACTGGTTTTTCGGGGCCGCCTGTGTTCTAACCAGCCTCGCGGTTTTGTCGATGGAACTTCTGAGTTTGGGCGGTGTATAAAACGACAGAAGTCGCTATCCAAATGGAAGATATAAGGTACGTTTATCCAGATGGAACCGTAGCGTTAGACGGTGTAAACCTGAAGATCATGAGGGGCGAGAGGGTCGCCATCCTCGGCCCCAATGGCGCAGGCAAGTCCACTTTGCTGATGCTCATCAACGGGTTGTTCAAGCCGTCCAAAGGCCGTGTCAACGCGCTTGGTGTGCCCATCAACAGGAACAACCAACATAGAGTGAGGGTGAACATCGGTCTTGTCTTCCAAGAACCAGACGATCAGCTTTTCTGCCCGACGCTGTGGGAGGACATCACATTCGGCCCCGTGAACATGGGCTTATCTGAGGAGGAGATAAGGGAGAGGGCTGAGGACGCGTTAAAAACCGTGGGATTGGGGGGGTACGAAGAGAAGGCGCCCCATCATCTCAGCGTGGGGGAGAAAAAGAAGGCGGCGATCGCGGTGGTTTTGGCCATGAGACCAGAGGTTTTGATCCTAGATGAGCCAACAGCCAACCTAGACCCGGCGAGTCGGATGGACCTCATAAGGCTTCTCAACAGATTGCTCGAAAATCGTGGGATAACGCTCGTCGTGGCGGCCCACGACGTGGACTTCGTCTCCAGGGTCGCCAACAGGATCTACATCTTGAATAGGGGAAGGATCGTGGCTGAGGGCACGGTTGAAGAGGTCTTCTCCAACGTTAACATAATGAGGGAGGCGCGTCTTTTGGTTCTTGACCGCGGTGGCTAAGACCCCCGATGACGCTTTTCGAGCATCGCCTCCCGCTTCACCCAAATTATCCTTTATACGATTATTTTAACCACGATTCCCCTGCGTATTCATGTGTGGGAGAATATTTTGTTTTGTCTTCGGATCTCATCTATCTACCCCTACATTTATCTCCCCAAATCTCGTCTTGCCGGGATAATCCGCCTCGAAAACCTCTTCAAATCTTTGAGGCACCCCAAAAGTCTTAGCCCAGTTAGACACGGGTACAGGGGGATCCATGGAGTCAAGGTCAACAATGATTTATAGTCCATCCTCCACTAGTTATCGTGGAAACTTGGGTGGGATCCTTGGCCGTGATCGTCGTGACGGGCACCCCTGGAACCGGCAAGTCAGAGTTTGCTTCACGCCTATCCGAGCGATTAAACTATGAATACGTCGATTTAAACGGGTTTTTGATCGATGCGGGCTGCACAACAGGCTACGACGACGAGAGGCAGAGCCACATCATCGACCTCGCCCGGGGCAAGACGCTGGTGGAGGAGACCTTCTCTAGAGGGAGATTCGTCTTGGAGAGCCACCTAGCCCACCTCACCGTCCCCAAGGCGATGACGTCGACCTGCTTCGTCTTGAGGTGCTCCCCCTACCTGCTGATGGAGAGGCTGAGGGCCAGGGGCTTCAGCGAGAGGAAGGTCAAGGAGAACTGCGCCGCGGAAATCTTGGACACGATTCTACTCGAGGCCATCGAGAGGTATGGTAGAGACGTGATATGCGAGTTGGACGCATCAAGGGACCTCGAGGTCATGGTCGAGGAGGCGGTTGAGGTCTTAAGGGGCGATAGGCCCAGGGTGGTCGGCGACGTGGACTGGCTC
>JBHHXX010000022.1:0-29291 GCA_046757245.1 Candidatus Geothermarchaeales archaeon | reverse complement strand
TAGAGGTTTTGTCCCTCTTCATACCCAACTGGGTTGAAGCGGATCAAATCGTTAAGATCGCTCGTCTGATCAGGAGAGTCGACCCCTCCATACCCTTCACCCTCTTGGCCTTCTTCCCCGCTTATAGGCTTGGGGAAAACCGCGCTCCCACGCTCATGGAGATGGTCAAAACATATTTCGCCGTGAAGGAAGAGGGCCTGAAGAAGGTGAAGCTGGGCAACTGCCACGTCTTTGCGAAGAGCCAGGAGGAGTGGAACCTCTTGATCTCAGCCGTGGGGAGGGAATCCGTGGGATAGATCGTCGACACAGAGGTTAGGAGACTGAGTAGCCATGAAACTCTTTGACCCGGTGAGGCTCGCCGAGGAGACGGAGAGGCTGGTGGTCCGAGGAGAGCTCAAAAAGTATTATAGGACCTCGAGGCCCGGAAGGTGGTATCGGGGCATAGCGACGGCCGACTGCTGCGGCTGCTGCCTCAGGTGCGTCTTCTGCTGGAGCGGGGTCCCAAGGGATCAACCCGAGAAGGTCGGGAAATTCTATACGCCCCGGCACATCTTCAAAAAGCTGGATGCGTGTGCGAGGAAGTTTGGCTATAAGAGGGTGAGGGTTAGCGGAAACGAGCCGACCATCGGTAAGAGGCACCTCCTTGAGCTACTCGAATTGGTGGATCAAACGGGTCTCAGATTCATCCTGGAATCCAACGGCATCCTGATCGGACACGACAAAGATTATGCTAAGCAGTTGGGAAGGTTTAGGAGCGTCTACGTCAGGATATCAATCAAGGGAACCAACAGCGAAGAGTTTGCTAGGCTCACCGGGGCGGTCCCAGGGTCTTTCAGCCTACAACTGGAGGCCCTAAGAAACCTCCTCGACGCTGGGGTGCCCTGTTGGCCCGCCGTCATGCTCTCCTTTAGCCCCGAGGAAAACTTTAGGGGGCTGCTGGTGAAGCTAGGTGAGATAGATCATAGCCTAGTTGAAAACGTGGAGGAAGAGTATTGTTTCATGTATCCCCACGTAGCCGAGAGGTTGGAGAACGCCCGCATCCAGCCGCGCATAGCCTACAGCCCGGACAACATACCCCAAAAACTGATATGAGGAGGGTGGAACATTTTCCGAGTGAAGCACGCGTCTTATCCCGATCGAAAAGCTTTTATAGCAAAAGCGAGATATCCTTTATGCCTGGGTTGGGAAGCAGGCTTAAGGACGTTGACGAAGGGGGACTGACTGCTTAACCAACCAACGGGGATGCCTCGGGCGATGGACCCTTGTCCCGGGGGTCACGGGATCTTCAAACGAGACAACCCTGGAGGGAGGTCAATCGGCTAGTCATCGACGTCGACAAACTTAGGCTTAGACCCAACCTGGGCTGATTCTTCTCAACCCGAAATAACTTTTACTCGATGTTCCCTCGTCTCCTCGGCGTCGGCATGAAAACTTTTTAATTAAATTTTTGCCTTGAACTTGTTTATTCTGTCTAGATTCAAGGGTTGCATGAAGATGGAGAGGTTTGAGGAGGATTTATCATTCTTGTTATCGAGGTTGCTTGAGGACGTAAATGACACGGTCGCGCAGAAGCTAAAAGGGCTGAAGGAGAATCTGGTGGATCTTTACAGGAGGAACTTGGTGAAGATCAACCACTCGGTGATGGAGCTCCTCTGCGCCAAGCGCATGATCCTGAAGGGGTATGAGGTGGATGTTGAGCGACCGTTAGAGGGGGTTCTCATCTGCGATTTATACGGGGTTAAGGGGGATGGGGTTTTGATCATCGAGGTGGAGACGGGGTACACTCCCCCGGAGCACGCCTTAGACCCTTCAACGTACAACCGGGCTAGGATAGCGAGTAAGATCGCGCGATATAGCGCCCACTCGAACAAGTTCGGTCTCGGCGTGCCGCCCAATCACATCCTCCAGATACACCCCGTCTTCACCAAGCCTCCTCGGTATAGGAGGGATGAAGAGCTTGAAAGCGTGAAGGCTCTATGCGATAAATACTATGTGAATCCCTCTATAAGCCTCGATGAGATCAGGAACGGTCGGCTTCACAGCGTGTATATAATAGATGTGGATGGAGCCTCTGTTCAAGAGATTGACCCAGAGGCCTACATAGAGTTTTCCTCGACAATCCCCTACATATCTCAAGGCCCTCCCGAGAGAACCCTTCGGTTGGAATCCCGTGAGAATAGTGATTGAAGCAACGTAGTCAAAATTAGGTTGTCGCAGTGGTCATTCAACCACAATGCCGTGTCTTCTCAGTGCGCTCTTAATCCTCTCGATCTCGAGCTTTAGAGATCGGATCTCTTGGAGCACGGCCTCGAGGTTCGTCGGTATGAAGGGCCTAGGAATCGGCGCGGGTTTAATGTCGGGAACTTTCTTACCCTCCTCGGTTAGGTCCTCAGGCTTATAGACCTTGCCCATAAAAATCCCCAGACAAATTCGATTATACAATATAGGGGATCGATCGTTATTAAGGGTGTTTCTAAGACGTGCTTGAAGCGTCTCGGCTAGGCGCTCCACCCTTACTCCCAGAGGGCCTTGACGACGGAGAGGGCTTCCCCCCTTTTGAGGATCGAAATCCCCGCGTACTTGCCGATGACCTCGACCCTAACCTCCTTTTCAAACTCCTCTAGGTTGACCTCCCCTGGGATGAGGGGCGCCAGCTCCTTGATGATGTCGATTTTGTGCAGGGTTGCATACCTACGCTTCTCCACGGTCATGCGCCACCTCTCATAGGGAAGAATCCCATCGCTGATCTCGCTGACCGCCCTCTTCATGGACTCGAGGTCGGAGTAGGTCCAGAGGTCTATCGGAACCCACTTTAAGGTGAATGTTATGGCTTCCGGCCTATCGCGTAGGACTCTACACAGCCTCGAGACGACGCCTCTAGTATCTAGGCTGGTTTTAACACCTATGATTCCTCTAGCCAAGGTTTGTTCCACGACCGGCTCCGGGTCACCAAACTCTTTCATTAATCTTAGGATCTCTTCTTTGGCCCCTTTAAATTCCCCCCACCTGCATGAGACGATCACGTTGAAATCATACATCTCTGGCGACCCGGATGGCTTATCAACACCATGTTAGGGCGTTCCATGATGTTAAGGTTTTTAGGGGATCACCGATAAAAATGTCTAAACCTAAGTAATGGATGTGTTTATAAGAGTTCCCCTCCCCTGGCGTCAGGGCTGTATCTAAAAATCCCTTTACAACGCAAGTTTAAAAGACAACGAATTTGTCCATGTTTTGTTTTTATTATGTCGCCGTCTTTCTTTACTTGTTTTCTCATATCTTTCCGAATGAGATCTGAATATTTTCTGCTATTAACGATAAACGTAAAATAGATCCCCTTTTACGTGGAGAATCTGGGTTAATCGCTAAAAAAGCAAGGGGTTGTTCCCTCAACCTCATGTATGTAAACTTTTTACTTAACAACAACTCCCCTCTTATCAGCGACCCCACCTCTCTCTATTCGCTCCACTATTGGTAAGCTCTCTATAATAATAGAGTCAGGAGGACTCGGCTAATGCAGAGTTGCAGAGTAGGTGAACCCACTGAACCGGCAAATGCAGAGTGAAGCGGAAGACAGGTCTAAACACTGGAGGCCTCTATGTGTAGAGAGGAGGGTCACTGAGCGAGGAGGCCTAGTTCCGTCATTATCTTTTTTATTTCCTCCCTGACGGCTTCGCTGGCCGGAAGTAGAGGTCTCCTCGGTGGACCAGCGGGTCTACCCAAAATTTCTAGAGCCGCTTTCAGCCCTGGTATGCCATGTGTAGCTGTGACAGCGCTGTTGAGCCTAAGAATCCTCAGTTGAATCTCTCTAGCTCCCTCAAGGTCGTTCATCATGAACCTGTTGTAGAGGTCGACGCAGAGACGAGGCGCCACGTTAGACACACCTATGACGCCGCCCTTCCCCCCTAAGGTGAGAACCGGATACACGATGTTCCCGGTCCCAGCCATCACGGAGAAACCCTCCTTGGTGAGCTGGATAGTGCTTGAGATCTGCCCTATGCTGCCGGAGCTATCCTTTATGCCGACAACGTTGTCCAGCTCGGAGAGCCTGGCCACGGTTTCAGGTTCAAGATTCACGTTGGTGAACTTTGGAACGTTGTAGAGGAGGATGGGGAGGTCCACCGCCTCAGCAACCATCTTATAGTGCTCATAGAGCGCCTCTTGCCCATACATGGGGGAGAAATAGTGGGGCGTTACCACCATAGCGGCGTCGGCGCCGAGGTCCTCGGCGAGCTTGGTCATCGCGATCGTTTGCCTCGTGCTTGGCATCCCCGTCCCCGCTATAACGGGAACGCGCCCGTTCGCCTCATCGATGACTATCGTGAAGATCCTACGTCTCTCGTCCTCCGTGAGGAAGACGGCTTCGCCGTTGGACCCGCAGGGGACCAGCCCGTGCAGTCCGCTCTCAATCCACCAGTCAACGTCTTCTCTCAATCCGTTCTCATCGATTTCCCCGTTCCTCGTAAAGGGGGTGATGTGGGGCGGTATTATACCCTTGATCTCCAACCTACTCATTTTCTAACCCCTTGATCGATGAAATAGAGTTAAGCTGGTGGAATAAAAAAGAGGTGGAGAAGAAATTATTCAGAGTGATTGTTTGGATGAATTAGAAGATGGAGGCTTATCAACCCCAAATGTTTTCTAGGTCTATGAGGACGATCTCCCTCCTCGCGGGTAGGGAAACGTTCAGGACCCGGGTCTCGTCTATCCTTGATTCAAACCTCGTCCCCCTGTGGGCATGTCCGTGAAACCAGATGTTCGGCTTCGTTCTCTTGATCACCTCCTCCATGCGCTTGCACCCCATCTCAGGCCAATACCTCTCCCCCTCCCCCTCAAGGGTTTCATAGGTAGGCGTATAGTGGGTCAACACGATGGTCACGTCGGCGTCCCCCGCCGTCTCCAGGAGCCTCTCAACCCTCTTGACGCGTTCAGCATAGGTCTTCCATATCCCCTTGACGTGTGTCCTCTGCCAGAAAGTGGGTCTATCAAGGGATCCCCGCGAGCCGATGATCGCCAATTCTCGGTTATCGAATCTCAATCGACAAGATTCGTCGTCCAGCCACCTTATCTCGCTGAATCTCAGATATTCATGTTTACTCTGCTCATACTCCTCGTTGCCGAAGCACGCCAAGATCGATCCTTCATAAACCCTCCTTACAGTGGAGAGGACCAAACCCACGTGGCCTGTCTCATTTTTTAGAACGAGGTCTCCAGCCAATAGGAGGAGATCGACGTCCATCAACTTGGACAGTGATTCTTCCAGCATGCTAAGAAACTTCGTCCCGTGTATGTCAGCTGAGACAGCGATCCTCATTTCATCGCCATCTATTCACGTAAGATTAAAGGAGAGGTTTTTCCTCAAGAAATTCTATTCATTCATGGATTTATGGATTTAGATTCTCTCCATCACTTCGGCTATTCTTTCTATGCCCATCCTGACGTTTTCATCCGTTTCGGTGAGGGAGATCCTCAAGTGGGTGTCCCACGAGTCGCCAAGAGCCGTTCCCGGCACCGTGGCCACGCCCGCCTCCCTCAGGATGCGATCGGCGAGCTCCTCCGAGGACACCCCCAGCCTCGATATATTTGGGAAAACATAGAAGGCGCCCCTAGGCTTTGTGCAGGAAACTCCATCTATTTTATTGAGTCGATCGACCGCATAGTCTCTTCTTCTCCTATAGGTTTCAACCTTCTCCTCGATGAAGCCCTGGGGACCCCTGAGGGCAGCTATCCCCGCCATCTGGATGAAGCCGCTGACGCAGGTGATGGAGTTTTGCTGATGTTTGAGCATTTGACTAATGAGGTCTTTTTCAGCCACGATATATCCGAGGCGGAATCCGGTCATACCATAGGTTTTTGAGAAGCTATTTAGCATAACCACGTGTTCCCTCGCGTCGTCGAAGGATAGGGCGTGGTGGTGTTCAAGGCCGTCGAAGACGAACTTCTCGTAGATTTCATCCGACAAGACGAATACATCGTTGTCCACCGCCACGTCTAGGATCTCCTTCAGCTCCTGCCTCGAGGGGACCCATCCCGTGGGATTGTTGGGATAGTTGAGGATCATCATCTTCGTCCTTTTAGTTACCCTGCTCACCAAATCCTCCCGTGGCAACTGAAAGGAGTCCTCTTCCTTGAAGGGCACGAACATCGGCTGGCCTCCGGCGATGAGGGTTATGTCCCTATAGGCGGGGAAGAATGGCTCGGGGATGAGAACCTCGTCTCCCTCCTCCAAAAGGGAAGTGATAGCTAGGTAGAGGGCGTGTTTTCCGCCTGGTGTAACGAGGATTTCTGAGCGGGGATCCGTCCCGATTCCCTCCTCTTCCAGTTTCTGGGCGATCGCCTCCCTCAATTCAAGGAGGCCTTGGCTCGGCATGTATTTTGTGTAACCCCCATCCAGCGCGTCTTTGATCGCCTTGAGGATGTGCTCGGGTGTGCGGAATTCGGGTTCGCCCTTCTCGAAGTGGATGATCTTCTCCCCCTTGCGCTCCAACTCCTTAGCTAAGTCGATGACCTTCAGTATGGGGGAGGTGGGGAGCGATCTAACCCTTGAGGAGGTGCTTCTCATTAACCACACCACCGTGCCCAAGTCTTTGAACGAAACCTATTATTTTGGTCTTCTTAAATCTTTTGTATTAAGATGGATGATGGAAAGAATTTTCCCGAATATTTTTTATAATTTAATATACTAAATTAAGACAATATCGATCGATTAGAAGGTGAATATGAGTTGTCATTCAAGGGAAAACACTTAATAACATGCCAGGATTGGACCGTCGAAGAGCTGAACACGGTTTTCGCCCTCTCAAAAACCCTTAAACACAAGTTCAAGGTAGGGGAACCCCATGAGCTCTTAAAGAACAAGACGTTCTTCATGATATTCTACGCAACCTCCACCAGGACGAGAAACTCTTTCGAGGCTGCAATGACCCAGCTTGGTGGGCACGCCCACTATTTGGAAACAAAGACGATGAGGCTGGGAGATCCCGGTGCAGCTGAGGCCATAAAAGACACGATCAAGGTGTTAGAAAGGTATGGCCAAGGAGTAGGTGTCCGAGTTTACACGCCAAATTATGGGGAGGGTGAGCAGATAATAAGGGAATACGCCCGCTGGTCTAAAATACCTGTCATAAGCATGGAGTCTGACGCTCACCATCCATGTCAAGCTTTGGCAGATATGCTGACGATCAAGGAGAAGATCCCCAAATACGAGGGGAAGAAATATGTTCAAGCTTGGGCCTACTCTCCTAACGCTCTTAGAGTGCCCGCCGTTCCCCAGTCTGACATAATGATGGTGACCCGTTACGGAATGGACGTGGTATACGTGAGGCCGAAGGAGTTCACCTTGGATCCCAAGATCACCGAGCAGGCTGAGAGGAATGCGGAGGAGAGTGGGGGCTCATTCAACGAGACCGATGACTTGAAGGAAGCGATGGATGGAGCGCATGTGGTCAACATGAGGAATCATACAACGCTGAAGTATGGTGAGTGGGGGGCGAAGACGGAGCAGGAGATAATGGATAAGTATGGGCAATGGACCTATAACCAAGAATGGCTTGATCTCACCGATAAGAAGAGCATATTCATGCACTGTCTCCCGGTAGATAGGGATCATGAAGTCACCAGTGAGGTATTAGATGGCCCCCACTCAGTAGTCTTCGACGAAGCAGAAAATAGACTCCACGTACAAAAAGCCATCTTAGCCCTAACAATGGCCTAATTTTCCACCTCCATAATGACCCTTTTTAGGTTGGTACATGGTTCGGAGAGCATACAACAACGAGCTCGACCCAGGTAGATTCCGATCACATAAGACTCGCTTACGTAGGAGTTGGGCGTCTCCATCAAGCTGGGAACAATCATCATAGACTTCCGGATGCCGTCCATAATCACTCATATTCCCGGGATGGTGAGGGTTTCGAAGCCTTGAAACTGTTAAAAGCAAGCGAAGCCTAAAACTCGGTTTGGTGAACTGTTCTTGAAATATCCCGAATGGAAGGATATTCGAGACTCTATCTTAGAATTTCGACTGTCACTGGAGACCCATGTCCCCATGATTGAAGCTGACATGCCTACATTCATGGGGCAACCGTACTCCGTTTCTCCAGAGGATCTGGAGGGTGCTGATGCCGTCATCATTGGTAGCCCCTACGTGGTTGGATGGACGAATGAATACGCCGGAGTGGACAAGAAAGAGTGGATGGCTGCTCCGAAAAGAATCAGGCAGCAATCAATCAAGTATCGTTCAGGATATATACAAGAGTTTGATCTGGATCTCTTCGAACATCTTAAACTAGTTGATTTTGGAGATGCCGAAATACCCCCGGAGACTTTCGATAGACCGACTGTTGATAACATTCTGAAAGCGCAACACGCCGTTGAGACTAAGGTAAATCAGGTGCTCGACGCGGGTGCGATCCCAATAGTGATAGGTCAGAACTCTCCATGCGGCTCCTACGCAGTCGCCAAACCGATCGCCGAGAGAACCAAAGGAAACGTAGGTGTAATCAGCCTCGACACGCACTGGGACATCGAACCTATAGATGAGATCACAATGGATCCGAGGATCGCGGGGGGGTGTTCTTGGAAGGCTAAGATGTATGAGTTCCACAAGAACATGCTTCAAAGGAATCTTGTTGAGATCGGCGAGAGAGGTATGCATGAGAGCAAGGAGAGGGTAAGAGAGTTTCTGAAAAAGGGAACCCACTGGTATCCAATGTGGAAGGTGAGAGAGATGGGCATCGAAGGGCTTTGCAAGGAACTTCACCACGCCTACGAAGGAACAAAAGCGATCTACGTGCACTACGATATGGACGCCCTTGGCGGCGCGGGTCCCGCATCGGGCGATTTGCTTGGGATGCTTGCGGAACCAATCGGAATGACAGACTACGAAGTTCTGAGGTTGTCCTTTGAAATCGGTAAGAGGGGTTTCAACGCACTCTCCTTCATCTGCATACCCCCCGGTTCCCCCGTTATATATCGCACCATCGTCTACGTCATCATGTACATGCTAGCGGGGAAGGTCCTCGCCAAGAAATAGACTAAACGTGTGTTAAGGCCGTCTTTGATCTTGAACGGTATGGACATAGAATAGGAGAGACATAACAAATCACCTAAAGCCTTATATGATGAAAATTTTAATATATCGCGCTTTAGGGGATAGAAAATTGGAGAAAAAGAAAATTAGGATAATAGATCTTGCCCAAGAAATCTACGAAGGTCAGCCGGTCTTCCCGCCTCATCATAAAACCTACATATTTCAACACACAACTTTCGAGGAAACCAAACGCAAGGGTTTCCGCCTCCCTTTCCAAACCCGAAACTTGCTTATGAGCGAGCATGGTCCAACTCACACTGATGCTGATGCTGAGGTTAACCCCAATGGTAAAACAATAGATCAAGAGCCCCTAGAGAAGTTCTATACGAGTGCCATCTGTCTAGATGTTTCACGTGTGCCGCCAAAAGGCTTTATAAATAAGGCGATCTTGCAAGAAGCTTTAGATAAAGCCGGCTTAGACATCAGGGAGGGCGACACCGTATTACTGTATACTGGGCACTACGATAGAACAAAGGATGACCCAACGAGGTATTTGAATGAAAATCCAGGCTTAGACATGGGAGCTGCCCTCTGGCTGGCGGATAAAGGGGTAGTGAATGTCGGTATAGACGCTTCCAGTGTCGATAACCCTGACGACCCAGACTTTTCAGTTCATGCGGTGTGCAGAGATAGGCCGACTATGACCAATACGGAGCACCTAGCTAACTTGGATAAGGTTGCGGGTAAGCGCTTCACGTACGTGGGACTACCCTTAAAAATAAGGGGTGGCACGGCGTCGCCGATAAGGCCTGCAGCTATTTTGGAAGAGGAAGAGTAAGGGTCGATTACTTAACGTCTACTCTCTCAGCCCACACCTCGCATAAGCCATGGGAATTCTATCTATGAGGTCGCTTGCGACGATGTGGTAGCCCTTGTCCTCAACGGCTATGTCGCCCGCCAATCCGTTTAGGAACGCCGCCGCCACCGCAGATCGAAAGGGAGCTACACCCTTCGCCAAGTAGGCTCCCACGATGCCCGTCAGAACGTCCCCCGTCCCGCCCACCGTCATACCCGGGTTACCAGTCCTATTTATCTTGAGTCGTTCTCCATCGGTTACGATGTCTTCATACCTCTTCAGCAGAATCGTGGTCTCAAAGCTTTTCGCATGGTCGATGACTGTCAAGGCCGCCTCCTCCGTCGAACCCCTAATCTCCAGACCCGTTAACACCTTGAACTCACCAACATGAGGGGTCAAAACACACCTCTTTAATGAGGGTATGGAGACATCCCGACCCACGGCCTTCAGGGCGTCGGCGTCGATAACGGCGGGGATGTTCAAATCCCTTATGAAGGATGTGCAGGCATCTAGGGTTTCCCCGCGATCACCAAGGCCAGGGCCGATCGCAACCGCATCGACTCTTCCGAGGAGTTCACCTAGAGTGGGGAGGTGCTCCTCCATGAGTATTTCTCCATCCAGGGGGTGAACGATCAGGTTTGGTGAAAAGGATCTGATGGCCTGGGAAACACTCATGGGCGCCGCCACGATCACTATGTCGATGCCCGTGCGTAGGGCCGCCAGGGAGGTTAGCGCGGGGGCACCGGAGAATCTGTCGCTTCCGCCGATGACGAGGAGTCTACCCTGATCCCCCTTGTGGGAGGTTTTCTCCCTCACCTTGGCGGCTAGGAGAACGTCTCCGGGCCCAGCGAAGACCTCGGCCTCCGAGGGAATGCCGATGTCCTCAACAATCAGTTTTCCCACGTGTTCCTCAGCCTCCGTTAAGCCTCTCTTAGCCTTGTGAAACGTGACGGTGCACCTCGCGCTAACGGCCACCCCGTGGATGTCCCCCGTTGTGGGGTCTATGCCCGTTGGCGTGTCCACGGCCAAAACGGGCTTATTCGAGTCGTTAATTGTTTTTATTACGGATTTGAAGGGCTCCCTGATTTCTCCCCTCACCCCGGTTCCAAGCATGGCGTCAACGACCACGTCCGAAGTCTCTAAGCTTTTTGCTAAGAAATCCAGATCATCAGGACTTCTCAGAGGATGTATCGATATGTTATGTCGCATGTTCCTGATGATTTCCCAGTTAGCCCTCGCCTCATCAGTCCTGATCTCCTCGGCTCTACCGACGAGGAAAACGTCGACCTTCACGCCTCTATTCACGAGGTGTCTGGCTGCAACAAAACCGTCACCTCCATTGTTCCCCGTCCCAGCGACGATCACGGCTAGCCCAACTGGGTCGAACTCCCTCAGGAGGACATCTGAGACCGAGCGCCCGGCGTTCTCCATCAGGATGAGGCGGGGAATCCCGAGGTAGGCGCAGTTTCTATCTATCGCCTCCATCTCTTGGGATGTAATAACCTCGGGTACATGGGAACTCATGTTCAAGGTCATGGGTGCCTAACCTTCCCTCCAATATTGATTATATAAAAGGTTGTTCCCAGTCAATAGTTAAGTGCTCTTATAAGGTCTATGAGTATAAAACCGGTCTTTCATCGAATTTAAGATGCTTTCCAGCCTTCTGGAGAGGATCTCATAGTTCCAAGAGAACCTCATAGTTAAATTGTTTTCCCGCTTTCCTCAGGAAATTTGAGCGTGGAATGTAGGTTAAACGCCTAAAAAAATGTCTTTTAGATTTTTAAGTTCTCAACGCTCTTATCTCAAAGAATAGAGAGGGAGGAAACGGTTTCCATTAAAGGCGTATAGGGGAAGCGTGGTTTTCTAGGTTGACTCTTTATGAGATGTCTTCCCCTTACTCCCGTCCTTGAGGAGGCTACTCAAACTTCATCCGTAAGGTTTGGCGGTTGGTTTGGGCGGAGAAGGCCTTCCGGTGGGCTCCTTAATCTCTCCGATCTTCTCCTCAACTTCCTTGACATTCCTAATCAGCCAGTCTCGAAGTTGCTTCAACGCCAAGGGAGACAGAATAATCTCTACTTCAATAATCCTCTGTGCTATAGGTAGCGCATTGGGATCTTTTTGCAAGGTCAGGATGTCATTCCAGAACCGCATCCTAAAGTCGTGTCCCGTAAATTCGCCCATTGCCCCCTTCGCATAAATCCGTCTAAAATTCTCCGAGTACGCTATCTGAATGGGAATCTGCCGAGCCTTACTCAATCGAGAACACCAAATATGACTCTTCCAAGACCCCTTTAATAATATATCAAAGTTATCGTACAAATGAGTCTCTATACGAGAATTAAATTTGTTGTGCTATACGAGGTGCTTTTTCACAACCTCATGATTGTTAACAGCAAAACTAGAGAAGCGAGGGTTATTACCTCAAACCTATGTCGTATTGGCAGCAGTCCTGGCCCTTCAGCACGCTCTTGAGGCGCTTGACTTCGATGCGGGGGTTGAAGCTCTCATATTTGTGGACGTCAACCTCGCAGTAGAGGATTCCCAGTTCTTCGGCCTCCTTCTCCTTCCACACCTCGGCGTAGGGGCAGTAGGTGATCTCGGTCTCATCCCTCTCCCAGCCCAGGCTCGGTAGATCGGAGAACCTCTTAAAATTCTCGGGGGTCAGTTCAAGACCCTTCGCCTCCACCCTCTCCCTCACCTCTCGACCCCTCTCCGCTCCGAACCTCCTTATAGCCTCTGCTATGAGTTTTTTGCCTTCTTCGTCGCCCAGCTTCTCCACCGAGACCTTTGCGAAGTGGTAGTAGAGGAGGGCAAACAGCTTCGCCATGTTTCTAACCTGTTGCTTACACTCATCCCTAGGTAGAGATGATTCCTCCTCGATCGACGCCAACGCATTCACCATACCTAAGAGGCCATGGAAAGACATATAAGCAAATTTGGAAGGATAACGTAACATAAAATACGTCTTTCTTTAAATCCCCTAGGCAGCCTCAACCCTTATCTTACCTTTACTCCTATTCGATTCTTAGAGGCGATATCGCAAATTGACTCTAACCGAGGGAATCCTTGAGGAGCTAGGGAAAATAGCCTCGGGGAGCGAGATGAAGAGTGAGGGGAAATATTTCACGGGATCCCTCATATTCAAAGCTGTGGGTCTCGAAGACATCGTGGAAAAGACGCTCAGGCTCATTGACAAGTTGGTGGAGAACGGAGAAATAATCACGTGTAGAATTGAAGGCGGAGGCGTTGTTGACATGGGACAGAAAACCCTGGAAATAGCAAAGGGGTCTCTCATAGAGCTCTATGACTATGGAGCTATGAGCGTCACGTTCTTGAGGTTCTATCAATTCCAGCAGGGGAATAAGGTGTGGCTGGCCCTCTACATAGATGAAAACCTCGGCACTCCCTGGTGGTCCAAAAGCGAAAGAGGTAAGGAATCTTAGTCCCTCATCCTAGCCTCAAAAGACGACGGTGAAGAACACTAGCTAAGGAGATCTGACCTACTCCACAACGGAGAGGGTCCCGTATCGGCCGACGTTCAGCTGTAGATCTCCACGAAACGTGTTTACATATCCATTCTCAATTTTGATGGCATCCCCCACGGATACCTTGTCTATCTGATCCTCCCACAAGGTTAGGTTCACGGTGCCCGATTCATCAGAGATAACCGCCGTGGCAACCCTGACCTTTCTCCCCGAGTACCTTGAAATGACCTCTCTCACGGGTGAAATGGAATCAACCTTGGCTTCAACGCTAACCCTGCTCATGCCATTCCTCAATTCTTTTATCAGCATCTCAATCCACACCACGTATCTTCTTGATAGCCCTAGGGCATATCCACCTTACTCTAACGTAACCCACATATTTATATCTTAGATGAAGGCGCTCACCCAGATATAAGACCGCCCTAGTCCTGATTCTTCTTTGAGGCCTCTAAAGCAAGCCTGAGAACCTCGATTCCGTCTTCAAGAGTGAGGGGCGGCTTCTCAGAGTAGAGAAACGCTTTTAGCTCGCGTTCAAGCGGCTCCCTCAGGGCCTGTGGGTGAACGACGTCTTCCTTGGCCGTCAACGTGGAGCCAATCATAACGTCTTTGAAGACCCTCAGATCTTGACCTATGAAGTCTATCTCGATCACTCCCTCGCTTCCGTAGATCCTCATCTTCCTCTCCTTAGAGGGCGTGAGCCAGTTGGCCTCGATGACCCCCTTGACGCCGCTCTTGAGCTCCAAGAGGAGCACGGCAGCGTCTTCGAACTCCTCGTCGTAGTAGTAGCTCAGCATGCTCCTCATCTGATCGACGTCTCCAAATAGGTGACGGAAGATATAGATGTCGTGGAAGGCGAGGTCCAAAACCACGCCGATCTTCCAGAAACGCCTTGGAAACCTCCCTATTCGCCGGGCCGCTGCCATGACGGGGGAACCGATGCGATCGAGGCTCTCCCTCAGTCTTTCAACTACCGGGTTGAAGATCTCGATGAACCCGGGCATGATCCTCACGCTTCCGCTGAACTCTGATAGTCTCCTTAGGTCTTCGACCCTGACGCCCAGGGGTTTTTCTAAGAGAACGCCAACACCGGCCCTAGCGAAGTCGTATCCAACAATCGGGATTTGAGAGGGGGGAACCACGATGCTTACCGCATCTAGAGACTCGCTCCCTAACATCTTTTTGTGGTCGACATACCAGTTCACGCCGTATCTTTCACCCTGTTTTTTGGCCCTCTCCCCATCGACATCGCACACGGCGACTAGGTTTGATATCTCATCATAGATTCTGCAGTGGGCACCGCCGAACCACCCGCATCCCACGACGCCGGTGCTCTTAGAAGCCAATTCGAAGCATCCCTGTTTAGACAACCAGAAGGATAGATTATATTCCGAATGTATAAACCAGCGATATTTTCATTCACCTTTTGGGTTTTGGGCTGATGTGGTGGGGGACTAGAGGAAGGGTATGAATGAATATGAATGTATATATAGGGAATTTAAACTTTACGTTCGTGGAGCGATCTTTTCCAGGGTTTTCTCCCCCTTTACGCGTTTCATCGAAGGCATTTTACCCTTGTATCTGTTCTCCTTCTCCTTTTTTTGTGCCATTCGACGCGGGGGAATCATCCCAGCCCTATGGATCCGGTTCGGCTTATGATGTAATACCAGGGTTTACCCGGGTTTCGCAGCTTGTCTGGATGTATGAAGTGGTATAGCCAGCGTAAATCGTCGGGTAGGTCCGAGACGCCTTGAGCCTCCAATTCTAGGACACGAGGCCCTCCCCTAGATATCCTTGACCGAAGGTTTCGAGGAGGCTGCTTTTAGCTTTTCCTCGTCACCCGAGGATGAACCACGCACACGGCCTATGGAACCCCCTCTCCTCGAGGGAGTCCAAGGGCCTAATCCAGAGGGGTTTTTGACCCAATTCCTTCCCACTTGGCTTCTCCTCTACCAAGAAACGCGTTAAGCTTTCACGCGTCACCTTTGTAAGCATTTTTACGCATTATATTTTGAGCCTTGGGATACGCATAAGCTAGAAAATCGCTTATAATCGCATTTAAAAAAAGGGGGGATGAAACCATCTATGTGGTGTTCTTCTTGGATTTTATTGCTTGAGTTTCTTTGCCTTTATTGAAATCTCTCTTTGCCGGGTAATCTCTGGAAGCCCTGAAAATAACACAATTCCAGTTATGTGATCCGAGTACGGAATTGCATAATCTCCTCCTCTTACCTCTGCGCCGTCTACTTGGTCTTCTAGCCAGTTTTTCGCTTCAATGATTCCGTTGGAGTTCAACCAGTCCGGCGGCCCCGCGATGAGCATCAACGCCTTTCTTGTTTTACGTATATCACATTCAGCCGTTAACCTTCCGGCGACTGCGTCCTTAATGATTGTGTAGCAGTCCGTTACGTTGTCGAGTTGATCAATTGGGGTTTGTCGCCTATAGAATTGAAGCCTCTTTTTTGCCCGTCTGAGGAATGGATTCTTTTTCTGCGCGCATCCAATTACCGACAATCCCTCTATGGTATTTATGATGTCTGATGCATCAACCACTTTTCCGCCAACGTTTTGGATATTGTCGACTTCCCCAGCTCCGAGCAAGTATGGAAAAGGCTTCCATATTAATCGATTCATGTGTTGATAGTTATCCAGAATCGGATAACCGGGTTTTTTCCATCGTTGGTTGTCAAATATAATGATGCCGTCGGTTGATTTACGCAGCGCCAGCAGACTCCTCGTAGCGTTCCTCGCCATCACTGCACCCTCGTCGTCGCTAGGAAGTATTCCCAGAGCGTAAACAGGTTCGTCATAGTTCTCCCTTAATTCCTCTGCTATGACCGGCGCTGCTCCAGACCCGGTTCCACCACCGAGTCCGGCTATGACTAGAAACGCGTCAACGTTGTAGGTCCCATTATCTGCGATGGCGGAGTTGATCTTATACTTCTCCTCCTCGGCTATTTCAGCGCCCTTGTGATTATCACATCCTACGCCGTGGCCTTTTACCCTCGTCTGTCCGATCAGAATCCTATTTTTCATCGGTATTGATGTTAGGCCCATTAAGTCTGACTTCGCCGTGTTGACAGCTAAGTTAATCGGTATGACGTTTTTGTCCAGAAGAAAGTTTCTGCGATGGAATAGGTCTGCGACCCTCCCTCCTGCTTGACCAATGCCTAGAACAGCTAACCTCATCAGCTCTCACTTAAATAAATTTTATCGAAACAATTGCTTTTTATTTGTTGTGAACGAATTTTCCACAATTTGAGGTTTTTAAGTCCTTAAAATCCTTATATCAAATTTTTGAGGCCTAAACATCCTTATTTCAAATTTACCAGCAGATCTATAGAAGGAAAAGTTCAGAAGTATGAGGCCAAGGTGATTTCTCCCTTGTTTCTACGATAAATCATCGTATCCATTGGGTGATTTTGACATGGGTTTTAGGTTTTTTCGGTTTTCTTCTACACTGGGGGCATATTTTCGCCTTGTCTCTTGAAAGCATTATGGATCCGCAGCGGGGGCATCTCGCGATTCTGTAACGCTTCATTTCTCGTATTCCCTGTCCGCTATTTTTGGGGGTTTAACGTATGGGATTTGAAAAATAAAAGGCTTGAGAACGAGTTGTTCACCCTTTAAGGTTAATGGGAAAGGTGAAGTTCTTCCCTATTCCTAACCAACCTTTTCGAATCAAATATTTTTTTACCGCTTAGCTCCTTGATGGGGTTTAACCTAGATGAATTGTTCCTAATACACCTAAATATTTTATTAATCTGATCCAATCGAAAGTCTTGGGGGTGGTGTTTTGAGGGAGTTTTTGGAGTTGGAGGACATCGACGCCCTCATGAGGGTGGCACAAACTTCCAACCTCGTCATGAGGGTTGACCCCTACATCCTCATATACTTCTATGGATTGATCTTCTACATGGATCTAGGCAAATTGGACGGAAGGGACGTGAGCCGTATATTCCAGGGTCTAAGGGACAAGCTCATCATCGTCAAAGGCGTTGAAACCATGGGGTCCCTCCACGAATTCTTGAGGGAAAAGCTCGGAGAATAGAAAACCTCTAGCTTCCATTTGTGGAGGGCGATTCCATCAGAGATACCTGATCTCGAAGCCTTTGAGCTCCTCCTTGGGCTCCTCCCATCTCACTTCAACCTTCTCCACCACGGCCCATGGGGGCCCCCTATGACACCACTCTATCATCCTTTCCACGGCCTCTTCATCCCCCTCGAAGACCGCCTCCACCCTCCCGTCGAAGAGGTTCCTCACCCAACCCCTAACCCCGAATTCTAGGGCCTTCCTCCTGGTGTTTGACCTGAAGAACACGCCTTGAACTGCCCCCGATATGAACACGTGGGCCCTCACATCACCCATGGGTGAACACCTTAAGTCGAGGTAAAACTAGGGTTCTGCTTGGAGTTAGAACCTTTCATATCTTCTAGTTTAAGACCAAAAAATTTAAATGTATTCGTCGTCTCTCAGATTGAGCTTACCACAGAAATAAACACTAGTGGATGCTCCAAGTGAATGACTCTCCACATAGATCTTTTTTTAAAAACGATATCAAGGTCAAAGGATAAAATATTTTATGTTACATCAATAATCGTGGAGTACTCATCCCATGTCTGAAATATCTCCAGACCACGTATTAGACGCTAGGAATCTCAGCTGCCCCCTCCCCCTGATGAAGACCGTCAAAGAGATGAGGAAAATCGAGGAGGGGAAGATTCTTGAGGTTTTGTCCACTGATCCCGGTTCCTTGGTCGACATCCCCAAGTGGGCTGAAAAGATGGGGCATAAGGTCTTGAAGGCTAAAAAAGAGGGTGAGGTCGTCAAAGTCTGCATAAGAAAACGAAGCCATTGAAAAACCTTTACGTTTTGAGTAGGGAGAGTAGCGTAGAAAGGAGTTCTATCGACTTTATTATCAATTCTCCGGGATCAATCATCACTTTTAATCAAGACTCAATACGATGAGAAGATAGAGGGTGAGACTCTCCACGTCTTCTACACGGCTATTGTTTCAGGCTTTTTTACGCCTCGAAAAGCCAATCATCCTATACACTCTTTCATATGTTTTGCCATTGACAATATTTCGTCTCTCCAAGTTGGCTTTTCAACGGAAATCTTACACTTCGGACACTTCCAAGAGTATTGAATCTCATATTCGCCAGTAGTCAGATTCTGGTGTTGCATTACCCCTCCGTGCATCTTTAAGAATAATTCAGCCCTCAATATCCAGTCGTAATCAGTTAATTCGACCATTCTACCCTCAGGCGTCTACTTGGACCATATCTTTGAGGCCCGACACCGCCAACTTTGATGATACGCGATGAAAATAAAAGATTTGGGAACGAGTTGTTCATGTCAGTTAATTTTCCACCGTCATCTCGCATTTAATCAAAGTAGTTGGTTCTTTTCTTTCATCTGTTTCACATAAATAAAGGACGATTAGCCACCTCCCCCGGAGGTGCCTAAAAGAGGAGGGAAAGACACGTCAGGGCTCCCTCACACTTCTCGAATTCGCTCACGTCTAATGGAATGACGTCGAAGCCGGCCTCCCTCACCGTAGCGTGAGCTCGAGGACAACCCTCGGGCATCAGAACCGTGTCGCCTATGGCGAGGGTGTTGGCGGCGTATGCCTCCTCCTCCGGGACGATGAGGACTTTGAACTCCTCCAAGGCTGGGTGGTCCGCGTAGGCCCTCGTCGCGATCATCATCTCACCCCCGAGGTAGGTGACGTAGCTCTTCAGGTGGACGATCCCAGGATCTACGATGGTGTCCACCTCGACGCCGAGCCACAACCCCATCTGGGCTACCCCCTCCAGGTTCGTACGCTCCGTCACCCCGCTTATGAGGCGGTCGGGAAGGTGGATGACATCTCCCCCCTCAACGGTGGCGGGGGGCACCGCCCGTCTGATGGGCATATAATCCCTGAGAAACGCCTCGACGGCATCCTCCTCTCCCCTACGGCTATCCTTGGCCATCCGGCAGATCAGGGCCTTGCCGCCGTGGATGACGGCGTCATCCTCGACGAAGCACGAGTCCGGGTGATCGTCGTCCACAGGGAGATGGATGACCTCCAGACCCAGTTCCGATAGGGTTCTGCAGTACTCCGCGTGCTGTCTACGGGCGAGGGAGACATCGACGGTGTGCCTTAGAGGATGGGAAGATATACATTTAATGTAAATCTCCCCGGGCTCTCGGACAAGAGCATGTCTCGGCTTCATATCGGATCTTGCTTCCTCTACTCGTTCTATCTGGCTGATAAATCCTGGAGTTAGCGTGTGTTATTCGGGGTTTATCTAGACTTCAACAAACATTAGGTAGCGTCGACATTTAACAAACTTACGCGTCGTTCCGTTATAGTTGATTAGTTAAACGAGGGAGATTTCAACCGCAACATCTAATTTTGAATACCATCTCTTGATCTCGCTCATCCCGCCGTATTTCTCGGCGAATAACCCTATGACTCTTTGCACCTGATCGTGTTCAGTGATGGGTTCGGCTTTGGCTTTCAGGGCTCTTCCATCAACCCTCAACGTGATGTTTGGGTCTTTCAAGACGTTTTTATACCAATTGGTATCCGAACCCCTAACCGGAAGGAGGCGTATTTTATCTTCCTCATGGATAAACCAAACGGTTGTTGAATGTGTCTTTTTAGTTCTTCTACCCCTCACACTTATTTCAAGCTCTGATTTACCTTTGAGAGCGTCTATAAAGTTTGCAACACTCAAAGGTTCTCACCAATCAATAAACCCATTATCGAAGATTATTATAACTTAGATTTGGGCTCATTTTTCTTCCCAATGGATTGTGCGGCCTTCTTGCAAATACACAAGTTAAAATTCTGTGATCGATCTTTGACTCGCTTTGAGCGTCTGGACGTCGTATCCAAGGTTTCTTAAGTGTTGAGCGAACTCCTCTGTGTATCCATAAGCCAAGAAGATTTTTTCTGGATCCACGCCCTCAACGATTTTGGTTAGATCCTGAAAATCCGCGTGATCACTCAGGGGAAACCCCCGATCGGCTCTCCCCCAGAAGGCGTAGGAGGGGTGGGCGGCCCACCCAGTGAAAGCGACCCTAACGGCCCCATACTTTTCGGAGAGCGTACTCGACAGGAAGCCCCTGGGTGGCGATATGAGCATCCAAGCGTCTCTCCCGAGCATTTCCCTCTTCGCCTCTGAATAAACGATGTAGTCGGTCTTTAGGTCTACCCCCAGGCTTTTATAGAGTCTGTTGAATTTGTGCACGGAGTCGTGGATGATCAGTTTCTCATACCAGCCAAAAAGCTCTGTCAAAATCTGGGATTTTCCAAGGGTGTATCCCATCAAAACAACTCTACGGCCCATCGAAAGCGTGGCTAGAACATAGTCTAGAGCCCCTTGAACCATTTCGCCGAAGTCACCGAAGACGTAGGTGGGCTGTCCGTAGGTGGCCTCTAACACCAGATATCTGGCCTTGATGGGTCTAAACCCCTTGAGGAAGAGTCTGCCCCTTGGATTTATGTCTCCCGTGTAAAGAACCTCGCCCTCTATGAGGGCCGCTCTCGAGCCCAGTATGTGTCCAGAGTCAAACAATTTAACGTCCTCGCTTTCCTCCCCGTATTTCTCTAGCCCCTTTACACCCCTGTTTTTGGCCAGTATGGCTGTCTCCTTCGAGAGGATGGGTTTGCCACACAGCCTTTTCGGTAGGTGATCAATGTGTGCGTGGGAGATTATGTGGTAGTCTGCCTTTACTTCGTTCACCTTGTCGATCGCGTATCTCCTCCTCCCTATCTCGAGGAGGATCCCTTCGCCCGCTCTCTGGATCTTTATTCTGGGCATATCTCATTCCGCCCATAGAGGTTTTACAAGTTTTATGATTACGCCTTTAAAGAAGAAGCGACCATCGGTATTGGTAGCCTCGGAAAACTATTTAAATGAATAGTCTAGAGAGAATAAACTTGATTTTTTAACCACTCGCTTAAATTTACAAAAAACCAAACTTATTTGGGAGTACAGAGGGCATGATGAAGATAGGGATTATAGGCAAGACCAACACGGGTAAGACCACCTTCTTCAACGCAGCCACCCTGCTGACAGCCGAGATTCAACCCTACCCCTTCACCACAAAGCAGCCAAACATCGGTACCGCCGGCGTTTCAAGCCCATGCGTTTGTAGGGAACTAGGGGTGGAAGACAACCCGAAGAACTCGGTATGCATAAACGGCTGGAGATTCGCCTCGATGACCCTCATAGATCTACCCGGGCTCATAAAGGGCGCTTGGATGGGGAAGGGTTTGGGGAACCAGTTCCTAAGCATAGCGGCCCAATCGGATGGTCTCATACACCTTATAGACGCCTCTGGGGGCATCGATGCGGATGGCAACTTGGTGGAACCCGGATTCGGAGACCCGATCGCCGACTACTTCGACGTCGAGGAGGAACTTGTGATGTGGTACCTCAAGATGATCGAGGGAAATCGGAAGGAGATAGAGAAGGAGCTGAAGCAGAAGGACTTGATCAAGGCCATGATGCCCGTCCTCTCGGGCGTAAAAGTGAGTGAGAGACACGTCGACGCGGCTTTGGCGGCCTCGGGGTTGGCCAATAAGGATTACAGGAACTGGGATGAGGAGGAGTCCAAGAACTTTGCATACTATCTCAGGGACATCTCTAAACCCACCGTGGTCATTGCCAACAAGATGGATCTTCCCCACTCACAGGATAACTTTGTGAAGATCAGCAAGGAGATAAGGGACGTCATCGTTGCCCCCGCGAGCGCTGACGCGGAGCTCGCGTTGAGAAGAGCGGAGCAAAAAGGCCTCATCGAGTATAGGCCCGGCAGCGAGGAGTTTAGGGTGATAAAGCCGGGAGAGCTAACCGATAAGCAAAAGCGGGCCCTCGAATACATGGAGAAGTTCGTTTTCGCACGCATCATGAGGACAGGCGTTCAGTTTGCCCTGAACACCCTCGTCTTCAAGGTCATGGGATACAAAATGATTTTCCCCGTTGAGGACCCCAAGAGATATTCGGATAAGGCTGGTCGCATCCTACCCGACGCCTTCCTGATGGATCAAGAGGCCACGCTAACGGACTTGGCCAGGGAAGTACACACGGAGCTGGCGAAGAACCTCATCTATGGGATCGACGTGAGGACGGGTCTGAAACTCCCCCTAGACTACACGCTGAGAGATAGGGATGTCTTAACGCTGGTCACGGCCGCTAAACCGAAGAGGTTAAAAAGAAGGTGAGAGGTCCATCGTCGAAATAAGCTTTCTGCTGGGTTCTTAGAGAAGAGTAAAAAAGCTTCCAAACCAAACTTATGTGGGGTTATGCTAGGCTACAACGCTTATTCTAGAGGCTCCTCCGACGTTCTGCACCGTGATGATGTTGGGCTTGCCCTCGACGTTAACGATTTGCCCGGGGGTTATTATCAAGTATTGACCCCCTTTTCCCGCGTGGCGGAAGAGCTGCTTCATCACGTCCTCCCTGTTTCGAGGATCCATGTGTACGTCGAATTCATCCACGGCTCTTATAGGGGACTTGACGTGCTGCTGAAGAGCTAGGAGGAAGCACATGACGGCCGTCGTCCTCTCCCCGCCGCTCTGGGTGTAGGCGTCGAGGATGGTGGGCGTCGCGCCTCTGAAGCCCACCAAGAGCTCCAAGCCCGCCTCCTCAACGTCATCCATGTTTACGAGCCTCGCGTCCCCCGTTGCATTGACGCCTCTCAAAATCTCCCTGTAGGTTTCACCGACGTTGCTCAACAAATTCGTCAGGGTCTCCCTCCACTTTCTCTCCCTCAAACCGAGTTCCCTCAGCGCCCTCTTCCTATTTATGGCCGCGATCTCGGCCTTCTGCTTCAGCTCATCGAGGAGGTTTTTATAGTTGACGTACATCTTCTCAGCGTCTGATGAAACGTCCGTTAGGCCTGAGAGCTGGGCGTTGACTATCTTGATTTCGTCAAGGATTTCTATGGGCTTCCTGTGGGTCTCGACCCTTGGACCCAGCCTCTCCGCCGTCTCCAACAACTCGTTTAGCTCCTTAACAGATCGCCCTATGTCTCTTTTTAGCTGTGAAATCTGCCTTGCCAACAATTCCCTGCGAAATTCTAGGATGGCCTCTTTCACCCGGACATCGACGTATCTCTCCCTTTCTTTCTCGATATCCATTCTTAATTTTACGATGGAGGAATTGGTGGAGTCGATATTCCCCTCGCTCTCCCTCAGTCTCTGTTTGGAATCGGCTATCTCAGCACGGATGCGCTCCAGGTTCTCCTCGGACTGTTTCTCTCTCCCTTGATATAGCCTCGGAAAGGAGTTCAGGAATTCTCCATAGATTTTTAACTTGGTTTGGGCCTCAACCTTCATCCTTTCGTGGATGATCACGTTTTGATGTTGTTTCTCTAGGTCATAGTCTAATTCCGCTATTCTAGTTTTCGTTTCCCCCTCTTCCCGCCTCGCCTTCTCCAAGTCCTCGCCTATCTCCCTCAGCTCTTCCTCCCCATCCTCCACCTTGGAGCGTAGGGCCTCGATACCGCTCTCCACTCTCACACACTTCGACCACGCGTATTCTATCGTAAGTCTTTTCTTCTCCTCCATCAGCTCCTTCTTTCTCAGATACCTGTTGTATTCCCCCTCCCAGTGGTCCAATGTCTCCCTGGCCCTGTCCAACAAGTTTTCAACGGCCTCCTCCTCGCTGAGCATGTGGGAGAGCCTCTCCCTCGCCTCAAAGATCTTCTCTCGATACTCCCTGAGGCCCACGGCTTCCTCCACCATCTTAAGCTTCTCCCGGTTGTCGATGACGCTGAACTCCTCGATCATGTTCTGATGCATGATGATGAGCATGTTTGAGGGGTTTATGTTCAGTCTGGATAAGATCCTCGTCACCTCCGCCTTGGTGGCCGAGCGGAAGCCCGCCTCGTGCCAGTATGTGCCATCCTGCTTCAGATATCGGGATAGGATGAATTCATCCGCCTTGCAGCTCGCTATGGGCCGCCTCCCGCCTTGGGGAGCGTTGTTGAAGACCACCGTCGCTCGGGCCATGTCTTTACCTCTTCTGATCAAGCCGCTGAGTTTCCTGCTCCTCTCGGTGTAGGTTTGGCCCAGGGCCACGGCAAGGGCCAAGAGGATGGAGGACTTCCCAGATCCGTTGGGACCACATATGATGTTCAACCCGGGCTTGAGGGGTATCCGGGCGTACTCGTATGACATGAAGTTCTCTATGATTATCTCTTTGATCGTTCCCCTGTCCGTGGGTTCGCCTTTCTCCTCGCTCATCCAAAACACGATTTTAACCGGTCCTCAACTATATATCTGCGTCCAACCCATAAATTTTATGTGTTCATCCAGAGTGGATTCGAGATGATAGTTGAGGTGGGAGTATGCCCCTGGTCTGTAAGATCTTCAAGCTAATGGAGTCATTAGACCTAGGCTTAATCGCTCAAAAATTGAAAGATTTCAAGAAAGTGGAGGAGATAGAGGCGGGGAGAGAGATCAAGCTCCTAACTGAGGTCAAAGATCTCAGTCTGGAGGAAGACGCCTTGAAAGGAGTCTTTAGTGAAGACTTTATGATGAGCATATACTATAGGGGCGAGCCCACGGAGACCCCCGTGACGAGGGAGACCCCCATCCTCTTCAAGCGGCACGACGACGCCATCATCCTCATCGTTCAGGGGAAGAAGCTGGTGGCGAACAACATAGCGAACCGGTTGAGCGAGATCCTATTCATCAGGACAGGGGGGATCGTCGAGGCGAAGATATCGCACGAGACGCTGAAGAGCCTCCACGAGGCCAGCCCCGAGGCCACAAAGGTCATCTTCTTCGACGACGTGGATTTCCCCAATGTCAATAGGATGGCCCTCTACGGTTGGGCCCTAGCCAACACCACGCTTTACAACGAGTATCTGGACCACGGACACGTCTGGTACGTGGTCTTCGAGTCCAAGAAATATGGATACGTGGTGGGGATCACGAGGCACTGCGTGGTGACCATGTTCAGCAGAGCCGAGCAAAAAGAGTTTTTAACCTTCGTCCTCGAGGAAGTTCTACCGTTGATCACCTAGCAAATGTGCACGGAGAGGAGACAAACCCTCAGTTCCAAAGCTATGGAGGGCTTTCCGATGATCTGTCTCTACTCTGAGCAGGCCAAGATCCTTACCTTCAAGAGATCATTCACTCAGGAAACAAAGGAGGGTGGGAATGAATCTATAACTTCCCCAACCCCTCAAGCTCATCGGCAACGAATTGGAGGCCGAGCTCTCCAAGCTTCCACCTCGTCGGTATACCGGTCTCCTTGTCCCAGCCCCTGAGCTCATAGTAGAGGTCTAGGGCGTTGTTCAACTCCCATTTAGATATCCTTTCACCTCGAACGGCGCCGTCGGGTAGGGGCTCCGAGAGCCTATCGGGCAGCGTATCGTCTTTCCTTGTGATGCCCTCGCGGACGTTAAAGGCCCTGGCGAGGTTCCAAGCCCTCTCTCCGATCGTCAACATCTCTTCGGGGGTGATGTCCCAGCCCGTGATCGACCGAAGGATGCCGACAACCGTGGGTATGGAGATTCCGGCTGGGTAGGGTGTGAAGCGGCAGAAGCCTCCGCTATTGAGGAACCCCATCCAGTTTTGGCTTATAACAGTCAACTCGACCTTTTCAGAGCCCAGGTAAGTCCTAGGCATCGGCACCATCGGGGGCACGAAACCGAGCTCTGGGGCAAAACACTTCTCGCTCTCGTAAGCCTCGTCGTGATGGGACTGGACGTGGCAAGCCCCTCGATTCGAGGTGGCGTATGAGAGCCCTACGCCCTTCTTCCCCCGAGGTTCATGCATGGGTAGCTCCATACCCTTGACGTGGAGAGCGAACTTCTCCGCCCCTCGACCGATCCTCATGGCGGCCCTCCTGACCCCCTCACCGAGGAGTTCACCGATTCCTTCCCTCTTCCCTATCTTCTCCACCAGCCTCAAAATGGCTTCAGAGTTACCCCAGGTCAAATTGAGGCCATCGGTGTCCTTTGTGGTGAGGAGGCCCTTCTCAAAGCACTCCATGGCGAAGGCGATGGACATGCCCGTTGAGATGGTGTCTATGCTGTACTTGTTACAGAGCTCGTTGGCCTTGGCTATCGCTATAAGGTCGTCATTCATCAATAGGGAGCCTAAGGACGCTGTGGTCTCATACTCAGGCCCCCCATACTCAGGGTCCACCTCATAAGGCTCCTTCACCTCGACCACTCGCTTACAGGCAACACCACAGGCAAAGCAGGGCTCCCGCTTGATCAAGATGGTCTCTGTCATCGTCTCCCCAGTGATCTTCTGATATCCCTCGAAGGTTCCCCTCCTAAAGTTCATGGTGGGGAGGATCCCCAAGGCGTTGAGGTCGTCGAGGTCTCCATCGGTGCCGTGGTTATGGAGGCCTTCACCCCACCCGGCCCACGACTCCTCCCTCGCCTTCGGAGTCAGCTTCCTGAAGGTCTCCGTGTCGGCGACTTCCGGTTTCTTTGTACCTCGGACGGCAATGGCCTTCAACCTCTTCGATCCCATCACGGCGCCCATCCCCGTTCTACCGGCCGCGTCCTTGAGGTCGCTTATGACGCATCCATATCTAACGAGCTTCTCAGCCCCAGGACCGATGCAAGCCACCCGCACCTTCTCGTCTCTGGCCTCCTTCCGGATAGCCTTCTGAGTCTCCCCGGTAAACATACCCCAGAGGCTCGAGGCGTCCTTAAGCTCAGCGTCTCCTTCGTGAATCCATAGGTAGACGGGCGTCTCCGCCCTTCCCTTGACGACGATAGCGTCGTAGCCAGCGGCCTTCAGCTCAGGTCCGAAGTGGCCCGCTGCATAGGCCTCACCCCAGATTCCGGTCAAGGGAGATTTAGCGTAAACCCCATACCTCGCGTTCCCTGAGAAGGGATGGCCGGTTACGGGACCTGTGGCGAAGATTAATACGTTCTCGGGGCTGAAGGGGTCGATTCCGGGCTTCAACTCCTCGAAGAGAATCTTCGCGGCCAAGCCCCGACCCCCCACGTACTTCCTAGCTACACTATCCTCCAGCGCTTCGTCCCTTAGCTTCCCTTCAGTGAGGTTCAACCGTAATATCTTTCCCGCATATCCATACAATGTCGTTCACCCTTAGTCCACCAGTAGTGGGTCCACAACTCCTATTTATTTTTGCCTCACTTGACCACATCTTCCCTTCAATCGGTGAGGGTGTGGGGCTTCAAACCTACGCTCTGAAGCATAAAGACGGATAGCCTAGGGCAGAGATGAAATGAACATTTATCTTCGAAGACTTTAAAAGATGAGATGAATACCTATGAATGTCGGGTGAGGAAGTCTTTCATCGGGTCTCATTATCTCCCTTCCTTTAGCAGTGGGCCCCGAATACTCGGGTTTCCCACCCGAAGGTTGATCCTCGAACGTGGGGGTACAACCACTCTAGGTGAACCGTCCTGACCCGACCTCGAATTCAAGGAGATGCGGAGGGACAGAGGGGCACCTATGTCATTTGAATCCAAGGGAGAAAAGCAGGTTGAGCAATGGATGAGGGGGTTTAGGCAGAGGTTGTTCGGCCTCATTTTTTGCCTCACAAGCCTCGCTTTTACCATCGCAGGTTTAGAATCGCTCGGATTGAGTTTCATAACTCCGAGCTTAGCGCTCATCATCTATACTCGTGAATGAAAGTGGAATGAGGTATCGCTGATGATTGATCAAATAAGCCCCTACATGATCGCCATCGCCATCTTCTTGGTTACCTACTTCCTCATTGCGGTGGGCTGGGGAGAGAGGACCAGCGCCGCCTTGGCGGGCGCCGGGGCTTTATGGGCCTTGGGGGTTCTTACGGGGGGAGAGCTGCTAGGATTCATAGACCTGGATACGTTGGTCCTGCTTTTCGGCATGATGGTCGTCGTTGGAGTTCTGACAGAAGCAGGATTTTTCCGTTGGCTTGGCTTACATCTTGCAAACTATTGCAAGTGTAGACCCACTCGGATGCTCTTAATGTTCACTTTGTTAACGGGCGTCCTCTCCGCCTTTCTGCCCAACATCGCAACAATACTGTTCATGGTCGCCGTCATAATTGAGATAATGGAGATCTTGAAGCTAGATCCAATACCCTATGTTATTGGTGTAATATTGGCTTCAAACATCGGAGGCACAGCCACCCTAATCGGAGACCCTCCAAACATGATGATTGCGACGGCGAGTGGTATGTCCTTCACAGACTTCATCTTCAACGTAGCGCCCATCGTCACCGTCGGTTTCGCCGTGGTTATCGTCTTCTTGTACCTCAGAAACAGGCGAGCCATGGAAGGCATGGAAAGCAAAATAGAATATTCGGAGATTCCGTTGAAGCCTAAAGATGTCGTTGGGGATCGAAGGCTATTCACGGTTGGTTCGTTGATATTCTCCATGGCAGTCGCATTGTTTTTTCTCCAAGATATGCTCAAAATATCCCCGCCAACCGTCGCTATTCTAAGCGCGATTATCATTCTCTTTGTCGGCGGTACGAAGGTATCAAACATTTTAGAAAGAGTTGAGTGGGACACCCTCATCTTCCTCGCCAGCATATTCATCGTCGTTGGCGGCTTGGAGAAGACCGGCGTCATCCACGAGATATCTGTTTTGCTGTCTCCTGTTTTAGGTGGCAACAACTTCTTAGCAGTCTCTGTGGTTCTATGGTTCTCCGCGTTTGTCTCAGCGTTCATAGATAATATACCGTTCACAGCGACCTTCATTCCGGTGTTGAAAGAAATTTCGGTGAGTATGGGTGGGAAAGCCCTCCCCCTCTGGTGGGGGTTGTCGCTGGGTGCTGGTCTCGGTGGCAACGGAACCATTATAGGTTCGGTTGTAAACATCGTTGCAGTTGGGGTCGCATCGAAAAGAGGATATATAATAACCTTCAGCGACTTCCTGAAGATAGGTATGACGACTCTGGTCATCACCACGGCTACTGCAAACCTGATTCT